>JANNSB010000577.1:0-3296 GCA_031402175.1 Planctomycetaceae bacterium | reverse complement strand
CTCGAACAGGTCGTTGAGCCGCGCGTCGGACAGAATGTTCTCCAGAGTCGCTCGCACCATGACGCACACCGGACTCTGTTTCGCAAATAACTCAATCACTTCCTGAGCAGCCATCGTGAAGCCTCCTTGCTGAAAGAGAATAGCCGCCAAACGATCCATGACGGCGCAGCATGGGGACTCTTCACGAAATGCGCGATTCAGGCAAGATCGGTAACCAACACGCCCGATGCACACCTTGAAAAGGCTGGGCGCAAGCCCACGGCTACTGGCTCGCGCCGCATTCGCGGCTTGCCGAGAATGTCCTTGAGCGGCGGACAGTGGTCCGTGAGAATATGGCGACGGCGATTGCACCGGGTGAGTCGTCCGCAATGGGCGAACATATGGCGAGATTCAACATCATTCACTGCCGACGGATTCAACCCACGTTGTAGGAGTTCGACGTGCGGCCTTTCTCCGGCGAGGTTTGTGAGGGGGACACGTTCGGTTTCCGTGGAGTCTATTCTTACAAGAAGTTCAAGGTGCTTTCGATTCGCCACTCTCGCGATCACCACACGCTGGTCTGCGAGGGGACGCTCGACTTCGACGACGAGATTACGCGCATCATGCTCGACACCGACTACATCGTGATGCCCCCGCCGGACCTGCCTCTTCCCGCGCAGATGCCGATCGCGACGCCGAGGGAAGAACGAATGCTGGAGATCTCTATCGATGATTGGACGACTCGCGCGCCGGTGCAGCGCGCCATCTGTTTGTGCATGTATCGCGGCATCGACACTCACGAACAGATCGCAGCCACGTTGGGACTGACGGCCCACGATGTGAGCCGATCTCTGCAAACTGTTTTCGGCGTGATTGGCGGCGGCCCGACAGGGAAGCTGTGGTTTGCATGAATCGAGGCGGCAGTGGTATGACGACACGAGTCAATCACGGTGCATGGCTTCTGAAACTCATCGCGTGGGATGGCTTGTTGCCCGCCATCGTCATACTCGTCCCCCTCGTTGCCAGGCAGATCGCTGCGCAACGCGCCGTCGAGTTTCTCGCCATAGCGCTGCCGATAGCCGCGTTTCTCCTTCGATTATTCGCAGGCAGGCGACACATCGACTCCAACCAGTGTTCGCCCTTGTTCCGACGAGTTCAGTTCATCTTCTTTTACATCGCAATCTTCGTGCTGCTCATGATTGACTCACTCATGATCCTCGCTCACGAAATGCCTCCAGGCGCAATGTTCGCCAGCGCTGTCGACTTCTTGATCTGGGCGGTCCTGTTTGCCCTCTACCTGACATGCATGGCAGTCGCCATGTATCCCGGCCGCACAGAACACCTTGTCGAAAGCCGTGAATACGATCCCATGACCGCCAGCGACGAGTGGCCGGGGGGCACCGTGTAACGGAGGTCCCCGGATGCTTCCGTTGTGCAGACACCAGCCGCCTTCGCGGCTATCGTCAGCGCCGCGTCTCGCGACCGTAGCGCTGTTGAAGCTGTTCGCAAACCTCGGGCGTGAGACGCAGTCCGTGGGCCAGGTCGGCGAGGTATTGCGTCTCGGACCGGGCGTCGACGTCGATCGCCAGCAGCGACATCCCGTACACCTGTTGTTCCATCCCTATCGGGACGGACCAGGCGAATTCACGGACGTCGAGCGGTCGCGACAGTTCTTCGCGCAGGAATCGTGTTGCCTCCGCGGAGCTCCCCTCGAAGTGCTGAAGAATGCTCTGCTGCTCCTGAGGCGAAACTTGGCCGTCGGCCTTGGCGGCGCTGACCATCGCGCGACACAAGACCAGGGCCAGTTCATTCTGTCGCGAATCGTCCGGCGATCGCTCGGCATAGGGACTGACGACCGCGATGCTCCCCCCGGACGGTTTTTGTTGGGGAAGAGCCGACGGCGTTCGGGACGGCGGCGATGTTGTGCGGGGAGCTGATGTTGTGCGGGACGGCGAAGGAGACGCCTGCCCCGATCGACGCTGCACCTCGCGATCGTTGGTGACATTCAGCATGTCTTCGAGTTCCCTGGCCTGAGCACTGATATCCATGTGCGACGACGGCGATGCCGACCCACCCCGCCGTTCGGGTTCGGGTTGCCGCCCACGTCGCAGAATGTCCCCCATGTCAGGCCCCTTGCCCGAATCGCCCCGCTTGCGGCCCAGCAGGCCACCCAGAATGTCGATCGCGTCCATCTCAGTCCTCCTGTGTGTTGTTGTCGGCAGGGTAGCACCGGTTGCCTCGACGTCGCCTCAACTGGTACCGGCCGGTGCGTCGATCAACGTGCCAGCCGATTCATAACATCGCACACTCGACCATTTCCAGTCCGAGGCCCGTGACACTCATCCGCGGCGGACAGGCCGCCTCAAATCCGGGAGCGCCGTAATTCCGCGAAACATTCCCTTTCGCGGCCGGTTTGATGATTATCGGCCCTCGATTTGCCGGGCCATCCCACCCTGCTTGAGCGGGCAACACGCTCAGGCCTATGGGAGTTCGAGCGACGTTGGTAGTCTCACGTCGCGAATTACCCATGCCCCCCACCCTTACTACGTTAACTCTGGGAGGAGTTCTCATGCATAAGGTATGTCTGCACTCAAGGACGATTCGCTCACTAATGGTTTGCATGCTCTGCATCGGCGTGGCCGCGCTGGCAGGGCCCGCTGAGGCTCAGCTCGATGAGAGTGATTTCGGCAACATTATTCTCGTCGTCGATGATGCGCCCGCAGCCGACTCGGCGGCTACGGAAACCGGCATTGAAGACACGGTCATCACTGATGACTCTGGCGACATCGCGATGGATGCCGCCGCCCCGGCCGACGCGGAGGATCTCGTCTACACCGACGATGATGATGATGATGAATCAGACGAACGCGAAGAGCGCGGCCGATCCGATCGCGCAGAACGAGGCGGACGCGGCGAAGGTGGCCCACGCTCCGACAATGATGATGAGCATGAAGAGCACCACGCAGACGATGATGACTCGGCACGCGGTCGTGGACCCGATCATCGATCCGGCTTCGGACGCGGTCGCATGCACGGCCCGCCCGATCGTTTCGGCAGACTTCACGCCGATCGCGGCCTGGGATTTGGCCGCGGCCCGTGGTTCGGACGCGGCATGGCGTTTCGCGGCGGTCCCTGGTCACACGGGAATCACTTCGGTCCTAGTGTAGTGTCTCACACAGATGGGATCTTATTGAGTGCGGCTCGTGCGCGGGCGACTTTTTCGAGGATATCTTGGGCTTTCTTGGTCCAGACGAATGTTTTGGGGTGGGCGTTGTGATAGTTGATGTAGTCGTGAATCGCCTGTTTCAATTGCTCGA
>JANNSB010000576.1:0-2785 GCA_031402175.1 Planctomycetaceae bacterium | reverse complement strand
ATGTTAAATTCAACTTTTTGAGCAAAAATCTGCACAACGGTATCTTTTGCTTTTTCTTGCACCCGGCATTGCGTTCTTGCAATGCCTCCGCGTCTGGGTACATACGCGGCGACTCAATCTCCGTGCAATTGCCTGAGCCTGCTCGATGTCCTGAGCATCCATTGAATGCGTTCGAACTCGTTCAACCAGTCCTGCACGACGGCTTCCGTCAACGATTGCGCGGTCGCCAGTCCGGTCGAACACGACGGTCCCGCCGTGCTGCCGACGACGGCTCGATACTTCGACAGGGTGCGATCGCCGTAGCGTCCGCAAACATGGCCGTCCTCGCTGAGGAACAGCACGCAGGGTACGCGCGAGCCGCCGCAGGTCTGCAGGGCCTGCATCAGTTCGGGGTTGTCGTCGCGGTCGAAGTAGCGAATACGGATGCGATCGTTTTGCGACGCGAAGTACTCGAAGATGGGACATTGGTTGACGCAGTCGCCGCACCAGGCCCCGGCCATCACGATGATCTTCATCTCCCGCGTGAATGACGCCAGCAGCGCCTTCTGCTCGGCCGCCAGCGCGACCGAGGTATGAAAGTCGTTCCACCGCCGAAGCTGCTCCGGCGTGGCATACTTCGACAAGAAGGCATCGTACGCGAGGCCCTGGTCGAACTGAGCGGCGAAATCCATGGGGGGAGATCCTTCATCAGCAGATGTGCGAATGTGAGGGTGCATCGTCGCCGAAACGCGGCTAGGCCTCAAGCGCGGCGAGGATGCCAGCGGCAACGAGTATGTTCTTTTGTAGGGAATGCACTCCGTGGGCGGGATGTCGCGTGCATTCACTGAACCGCGTCCTCGTGTGCAGCGACTCGCATGATCACGAGAGCGCTTGATCTTCAGGCTACCCGCCATCCCGCAAGCCGGAACGCCACGGAGGGCGTTCCCTACAAAGGCAGGTGGCGAAACGAACCGTCACGGCACCTGAAAGAAACCTTGTTGGTTCCTGATGCCGCCGCCGAAGCCGTCGTAAGGTACTCGTTCGATCGGAGTATGCGGCCGAATCTCGCCGCTCGTCGTCGTCCATGTCTCGGCCGAGATGTGTTTCAGTTCGGCTTCGACCTGAGTGAGAACATCGTTCTGGTGCTCAATGATCAACATCGCGGCGGGAAACTGAATGGGGCGCACCGCCTCGTCGCGAAGATCGACGACCTGTTCGTCGGAATCCGCCTCCCGACATAATGATACCCAGCGGCCGAAAAGTATCATTTTGTAAATAGCCTTCGGCACAGGGCTTACGCCTTCGGCCCCTCTTCGAGCGGCCGATTCTCGTTCTTCCACACGCTTTTGACGATGGCAGCCGAGATGGCCGTGCCTAAGGCCACTGTGGTGCCGAGTGCGATGAATGCCGCCAGCGCGAGGCCCGAGTCTGTCCTGGGCATGCCCAGTGCCTGGGTGTTGAAATACATGAAGACGGCGAAGAGCGTTCCGTTCAGCAGGATCAGCGGGAAGACCAACGCGTCTGCGACCGCCAACCCCATGCCGTAAATGCGTCCCGACGAATTACGAATGTCCCCGATGGCCATGCAGCCGAGAATCGTCGTGCCGATGGGCGCGATCAGAATGGGTAGACCAAAAAGGTATATCATTTTCATGACCACTTGCGGAGAGGATGCGGTCGAGGGTGTCGACACGAAATTCAGTGCGAAGGCTGGCAACGCGGCGAGCACGAACAGTCCGGCCCAGAAGGCTCCGACGATCGCCTTGCGGGAGAACCTTGCCGGCGCCGGCAGTGCCGCGAGGCGTGCCCGCTCGCGTTGCTGTTGCACGAACGCCTGCGGGATGTGGGGCCGCTTGAACACCGCCAGGCTCCAGATCGAGACCGGCAGCGCGAGCACGAAGCCGGGACCAGTGGGAATGAATCCCGAAATGATCCCCAACTGCGCCCAGCCGCGCGAACGCAACGTGCGCAGGTTGAGCCCACCGATCATCATGCTGAGACCTACTATGACGCTGGGAATCGGCGCCCAGGCGAGTTCAACCTCGGTTCGCGACGACACGACCACGATCATTATGATCGTGCTGACAATCACGATGATCAGGCCGACGACGATCAGCGCCAGCGAAGGGCCGTCGAGTTCCGAGCGGACTTCCTCGAGATCGACCGCTGCGCCTGCCGCCGAAGAGAGGTTCGCCGCCGATACCGGCATGCTCGATGACGCCACGGGGCCGGAGTCCGCACTCAGGGCCCTCGTGACGATCGATTCGCCAAGAACCGTCGGTGGACCGCCCGGCACGTTCGACCGCAGGATCATTTCCAGTTCGCGTCCCTCGGCTTCGAGTTGAACGATGTCCTTCTTGACAACGACGGCTCCCAGCGTGCGGATTTCCCAGAGGCAGCTCATCCACAACTGGCCGGGCTGCGCGGAACTCGTTCGCACCGTCAGCAATGTGTCGTAAGCGCGGATGTCGGTCGCATACAGACCCGCCATTTTCGAGCCTCGATGAAATACCCAGCGATCGGCACTCTGCTCCTGCACGCGATATCCATGCGACTCGAAGTGCGCGAGAACCTGCTGACTGAGGTTCTCCTGCACCGGCACCGCAAATCGCACCCTCGCAATCGGAGACCCCGCTTGCGGCCGGTCGCCGGTGGATTCGGGCAGCTCTGCGACGGCGCGACGGACACCTGTCGCCCCCAGCAGCAGCAACGCGATCGCGAGTCCGAGCGATCCATAGAACCCCGACCTATACGTGATGCGATGCCCGACGTCTCGCAGCCGCGTGTCGCCTGCCAATGACTCGGC
>JANNSB010000575.1:0-18750 GCA_031402175.1 Planctomycetaceae bacterium | reverse complement strand
CCAAACATCAAACGTTCGGGTCCAAAGGCGTCGAGGGCGATCTGCACGTAGGGCGTGAGATGTTCCGGACGCCAGCGGTCCCAGTCGGCTTCGGTGATCATTCCCGAGAGTTTGCAGTAGATGTTCTCGCAGGCCGCGGCCGCGCGGAAGTTGGCTTCCCAGTCATCGAGCCGCTGGTCCTTGATGAGCGGCTTCGAGATGTGGTCGATCACCATCGGCAGGTCAGGCAACTCGCGGGCAAGCATCGTCGCGTGATGCAAATGCTCCACATAGAACAACAGGTCGAACGGCACCTGATGTTTCTCCAGTACCTTGAGGCCGCGAATGACATCGGGCCGGATGATGAAATCGATGTCCGGCTCTCCCTGTGTGATGTGTCTGATCCCGCAGAACTTCGGATTGTCGGTGAACTCGAGCAGTTGCGCTTCGCACTCTGGACTGGCAAGATCGACCCAGCCAACGACGCCGGCAATGAAGTCGTGTTCCTCGGCGAGTCCCAACACCCAGCGGTTCTCTTCGACGTTGTGCTGGGTTTGCACGAAGACCGTCTTGTCGACGCCGGCTCCGGCGATCAGCGGGGCGAGGTCGTCCGGCAGGTAGTCGCGATTGATCGGCTCATGCTCGGGAGTCTCTAGCCACGCCATGTCGAACATGCCGAGCTTCCAGAAGTGCTGATGGGCGTCGAGGATCATGTGAGGAGTTGAGGACGGAGAAGTTGCGAATTCTATCAATCAGAAGTCGCCGATCACTTCAAACACATGTGGACCGGCTGGGTGACACCTGCGGCGATCTTAGTGTATAAGATGCCCGCCGATGGCTACCACGCCCCGTATGACTGATTGAGGAACGTATGGAACTGGTCGTTGCCCTGATTGCCCTGACCGCGATGGAGATCGTGCTGGGGATCGACAACATCGTGTTCATCACGATTCTCTCCAGCCGGCTGCCCAAAGAGCAGCAAGCCAGGGCGCGGAGCCTGGGATTGGCGGCCGCGATGATCACGCGCGTCATGTTGCTGTTCTCGATCAGTTGGGTGCTGGGGCTGACGGAAAGCGTGTTTTCCATCGACTTTCTGCCGATTCCCGAGGCGTGGCTGGGCGAGCACCCCGAGGAGATTCTCAACATCTCGTGGCGCGACCTGATCCTGCTGGGAGGTGGACTGTTCCTCATCTGGAAAAGCGTGCACGAGATTCATCTCAAGCTCGAGGGGCACGAAGAGCACCATCAGGGCAAAAAAGTGGGCTTCGCGGGAGTCATTTGTCAGATTGCGATTCTCGACATTGTGTTTTCGCTCGATTCGGTGATTACCGCCGTCGGCATGGTTGATCCCGAGAAGCCCGGCGCCATCTGGGTGATGGTAACAGCCATCGTCATCGCCATCGGAGTGATGCTCGCATTCGCGGGACAGGTGAGCGACTTCGTCACTCGCCACCCGACTGTCAAGATGCTGGCCCTCAGCTTCCTGATTCTGATCGGCGTGCTCCTGGTGGCCGAGGGTACCGGCGCGCACTTCAACAAGGGATATGTCTACTTCGCGATGGCGTTCTCGCTGATCGTCGAGATGCTGAACCTCCGGATGCGCACCAAGGCCGACCTGTCGAGACAAATGTTGCCGATCCCTCCCGAAAAGGCCGACTAGCGCGCGAGAGTCTGTGGTCCGTCAACGCAACACAGCGCTCAAGTTTCCCCGCGGCTGGGTGTGGATCGTCGTGGGCATTACGGCGTTGCCGGCAGTGTGCAACCTGTGCGGCATGCGTTTTTCCGCCGGCCCGATGGAGTTCGACATCGCCGAGTACGAACGTGCTTCCGACGGCGAACGGGATGATGAACTCTACCGGGCGATGCAGGGAGTGTTCATCCATTGTCTGCTGGAATGGACGGCCGCCAGCGTCGCCATGTTCACCGCCGGGCTGGCCTGCGTGCACTACTTCCTGCGCAAGGATCTGATGACGCCCATCATCGGCACTGCTCTCTGCTTCGCCGGAATGATCGACGTGTTTCATACACTGGCGAGTTTGCATCTGATCGGCAGTGTGGCCGACCGCGCGGAGTTCATTCCGTTCACCTGGATGATCTCGCGGTTGTTTCACTCGATGATTCTCGTGCTGGGGACGGCTCCGTTGGCGTTTCGCCGATCGCCGGAGCCTACGCAGCATGGGCTGCGGTTCATCATCCTGTCGGCAATTCTATTCGGACTGGCGGCGTATGCGCTCATCATCATGTGCGCCTCCATTCCCAATCTGCCGCGAGCCGTGCAGGCGTCGCCGATTCTGAAGCGCCCGTGGGATCTCGCTCCGCTGGGCCTCTACCTGCTGGCGGGAGGCATCACGCTGCCGCGGTTGTATCGCAAGTATCCCAGCCTGTTTGCGCGAGGGCTGCAGGTAAGCGTCATCCCGCTCGTCGTGTCTCAGCTCTACGCGGCATTCGATTACTCGCATCCTTATGACAATGGAGCCAACGTCGCGAGTTTCCTCAAGATCGTCGGCTACTGCGTGCCGTTGGCGGGACTGATCTTCGACTATGCCAACGCTTCACGGGCACAGGCACAACTCGCGGCCGCCCGCGAACAGCTCAACATGGCACATGATATCCAGATGAGTCTGCTCCCACGCACGTCGCCGGTGATCCCCGGCTTCGAGATCGCCGGGCAGACGCGGTTTGCCGAAACCGTGGGGGGAGACTTCTTCGACTATATTCCGCTGGCAGATGGACAAGGCAACTTTTCGGATTCGGCCGCGTTTGCCGCCGGTTTCTCATGGCTTGTCACCGTGGCCGATGTGAGCGGCCATGATCCCGGTGCGTCGCTGCTGATGGTGAACACGCGGGCGTACCTGCGGGCACTGGCGCAAGAGTCACCAGACCCGGCAGTGGTTCTCGAGAAACTCAATCGCTTCGTCTCACGCGATGTCGACGGTCGGCGGTTCGTCACGATGTTCATTGCCCGCATCGATCCGCATGCAGCCAAGGTGCACTGGTCGGCGGCCGGTCACGCGGCGACGCTGTATCGCAGGAATGGCGCGACCGAGGAACTCAACGCGTCGACGATTCCCGTGGGCGTCGACATCAGTCGGTTTCGCCCGGAACTATCCTGCAGCGAACTGCTGGCGGGAGATATCGTGTTGATTTCCACGGATGGACTCGCCGAAACCAAGTCCCCCGCCGGGGAGGAGTTTGGCAAAGCTCGAATCGAGCAGGTCGTTCGCGAGAATCTCAGTCGGTCGACAAATGACCTGCTGAAAGCGTTGCAGTCTGCTGTCGGCCGGCACCGCGGCACGCAACAATTGGCGGACGATGAGACGATCGTCCTGATTCGGCGGCAGATTGAATGAAGTGGATATTTGGTAGTTGGTATTGAGTAGAAGTAGTTCAGAACCCTCTCCTTTCGGGAGAGGGCAGGGTGAGGAGCCTTGTGATCGAGACGATTGCCCTCACTCCCGACCCCTCTCCCGACGGGAGAGGGGAGAAATGAAACTGAATCCTGACCCCTTGAGTACGCCGATGTTTCGCAACTGCCGACTTGCCATCTATGGACCGTTTACAGTGCTTCTCATCGCGACGAACGTCAATCCAGCGATTGCAGATGACGCCTTCGAGATGAACCAGCGCCTCGGGCGCGGCGTCAATATGGGCAACATGCTCGATGCGCCGAACGAAGGGGAGTGGGGAGCCGTGCTTAAGGATGAATACCTTGCAGCCTGTGCCGAAGCCGGCTTTGACACGGTGCGCATTCCCGTGAAGTGGTCGGGACACGCAGACGAGGCAGCGCCCTACACAATCGACGCCGATTTCTTCGCCCGCGTCGATCACGTCATCTCGAAGTCGCTGGAACACGGGCTGAACGTGATTCTCAATTTGCATCACTACGACGAGATCCATCGCGAGCCGCTCGAAGAGCAGGCGCGACTCGTCGGACTTTGGACACAGATTGCCGAGCGATATCGCGACCTGCCGGAGAACGTCTGCTTCGAACTCTTGAATGAGCCCTCGCAGGAACTGACGCCGGAGATTTGGAACGACATGCTGCTTGATGTGCTGGCAACGGTGCGCGAGAGCAACCCCGAGCGGCTGGTCATCATCGGCCCCGGTCACTGGAACGGCGTGCACGGTCTCGAAGAGTTGCAACTCCCTGAAGACGATCGGCGGATCATCGTCACCTTCCATTACTATCTGCCCTTTCCGTTTACGCATCAGGGGGTAAGCTGAGTGCGACCGTCACCGCCGCTGGGCGTCGCCTGGAACGGCACCGATGAAGAACGCGCGGAGATCGTGGGCCACTTCGATCAGGTCGCCGAGTGGGCCGAGGCGCATGAACGACCCGTGCTGCTGGGCGAGTTCGGCGCGATCACGAACGCCGAGTCGGCTTCCCGTGTGCGGTGGACGCGGTTCATTCGCGACGAGGCCGAGTCGCGCGGCTTCAGTTGGGCCTACTGGCAGTTCACGTCGAACTTCGGCGCCTACGACGCCGAGAACGATGCGTGGGACGACATCATGCGCGAAGCGCTCGTGGGGGAGTAGCGGGAATAGACGCTGATTGTGTGATCCGTTCGCCGAATCTTCACGAATCCCCTTCGGCCGATTGCATCCGACTGTGCGCTTCGGCAAGATGCGAGGCAGAGGTTTCATCCGCCGAAACCAGTGTCTTGACGCAAGGCGAAGCTATGGCTCAGTCGCGATTTTCACATTCGGTCGGCTCATTCAAAACCGGCGTCGTCAGCATTGTCTGCTTGCTGGCGGGCTGTGGAGGAGGCGCAACGTCGTCTCCGCCGCCGACAAGTGCGCCGCCGCAAAGCCCAATCGTCGCGCAACGGGCGGGCGGAGACGGAGAGGATGAAGGGCCCCGACAGGCGCGGCCTGTGCCGGGTCGACGTGAGGATCCCGATGACGCCTCGGCGACGGCAGAGCCCGAAGTGTATCCACCGGGCACATGGCTTCTGGGAGTCGACAGCCCGAACTACGTGCTGCCGATGCAGCCGCAGCCCGACCCCGATACACAGTTTGTCATCGCTCGCGCCGATGGAGCGGGAACAGCGCCGCCCGACTCGAGTCAGTTCCTGTTGCCGCCGTTCGATCCACGAGGCGCGCAGCAGGGTACAGTTCCAGCGAGCACTTACGTTGCGCCGGCGGGGTTCTCGTTGTTCAGCGAGATTGAGATCAGCGAGACCGGTTATCCCCTGGCGATCCGCAGTGACATTGATAGCAGCGTGATGCGCTTCGTCCCTGGCGGCGTCTACCTGCAGGGAACCAATCATGGACCGACCGATGCCGGTCCCGAGCATCCCGCGATGATCGACCCGTTTTACATGGACGCCTACGAGGTGTTGATCTGGCAGTACCAGGCGTTTCGCGAAGCGATGCGCGAGGCGCGCGAACCGGTTCCCGCCGAGCCGGCCAATGCCGGCAGTCCCGACATGCATCCGGCGCTCGGCATCACCTGGCGCGACGCGATGCGCTATGCCGAATGGGCCGGCAAATCCCTGCCCAGCGAGGCAGAATGGGAGCTGGCGGCCCGCGGATTGAACAGCTATCCGTACGTTTGGGGGACCAGCCGTCCGCTCTGGCCACGTCCGCGCGTACCGGGGCAGATCGATGCGGGCGGTTCGTTCCCGACCGACCGCAGCTTATTCGACATTTACGATTTGGCGGGGAACGCGAGGGAATGGTGTCAGGACTTCTACAGCGACACGGCCTACGCGAATGCTCGCGAGAGTGACGGCAGTCCGCTCCACAACTGGATGGGGCCGACACGCGCTTCGATTACCGGCCATCGAGTCGTCCGCGGCAGCAGCACCACATGGGACGCCTGGGCGCGCGCCGGTCATCACATGTCGGAGCCGTCGACCGACATCGGCTTTCGCTGCGTGCTGAGAATCACACCAGTGGCCGATGCAGAAGCCACCGCACCGGTTATCGAGGATCAGTAGTTGTGTGGATGTCCGGCTGTCTTCAAACAATCTCTCATCACATGTCACCGATGCCGCACCTGCGACTATTCTCGTTGACCGTGATGCTGTTCGTAGGGCAGTGCTGCTTCCCTTCTCTCGCGGATGATGCAGACAATGCTGAGGATGAGGCCGATCGCGAACGCGTCGATCAGGCGATCGTCAACGGCCTCGAGTACCTCGCTCGCGAACAGCAGCCGAACGGATGCTGGGTCACTCAGAACTGGGGCGAATCGACGGCCACCACTGCGTTGTCGGTCATGTCCTTCCTCGCGGCCGGCCATCTGCCGGGAGAGGGGAAGTATGGCGATGCGATGAACCGCGGCATTCGCTTCGTCGTCGAGCAACAACAGGAGAACGGACTGCTCGTCGTGCGCGGCAGTCATGGGCCGATGTACAGCCACGGCATTGCGACCCTGATGCTGGCTGAAGTCGTGGGCGTCTGTGAAGAAGACGATGCCGACCGGGTGCGCGAGGCTCTGGAAGAAGCGATTCGGTTGATCCTCGTTTCTCAGGAAGTGAGTAAGGATGACCGCCAGCGCGGCGGTTGGAGATATCAACCCGAAAGCACCGACAGCGATTTGAGCGTGACCGCCTGGCAGGTGCTCGCGCTCCGCGCGGCGAAAGACGTCGGCTGCGATGTGCCCGCCGAAGCCATTGATGAAGCGATCGATTATGTTCGCGGATGCGCGCATGAAGAAAATGGCGCTTACATGGGCTTCGGCTATCAGCAAGGGAACGGGCAGACGCCGACGCTCACCGGTACCGGCATCACCGCCATGGAAGTCTGCGGCAATCACGAAGCTCCGGAGTCGATCGGAGGAGCCGACTGGTTGCTGACGCACATGCTGCGGCCCGAACACGACTTCTTCTACTACGGCGTCTATTACAATGCGGTGGGGATGTTCAAGCTCGGCGGCGAGTATGCCGATCAGACGCGGAATCACCTCGTCAACATGCTGCTCCCCATGCAACAGGGAGACGGCTCGTGGGTTCCCGAACAAGGCAACGAACGCGATGCGGGCCGAGTCTACGCCACGAGCATGGTCATTCTCGCAATGACTGTCGACTACCAGTACCTGCCGATCTATCAGCGATAGTCGCCTTTCGCTCCGCGAAAGATCCGTAGCCGCGTCTGTCCCCAGACGCGGGGACCAAAGGAGGCGACGCGGCCCCTGTTGTGATTCAACGACCAAAGAACGCCCACCCGCGTGGCCCCGCGTCTGAGGACAGACGCGGCTACAAAACGGACAGCCTCTCTGCGAAAGTGGCGCCGGCAGTCGACGCGTTGACGAATCCTGTGCGCCGAGTACAACACCCGAAGCACACGATGTTCTTTGATCCGCGGCGTCTCGGAGATACGCCGCTACTCTACTTTCGCGGAACGAAAGGCGACGATTACGGGAGCATCCCCGGCACGGTCGGCAGCAGTTCGATGATGCGTTGCGAGGCCTTGCCGTCGCCGTAGGGGCTGTGGTCGATCTGGCGTTTGCGGTATTCGTCTTCGCTCGTGAGGAGCAGACTCACCCGCTCGACGATGCGGTCGACGTCGGTGCCGACGAGTTCAGCCGCGCCGGCGGAGACGGCTTCCGGGCGTTCGGTGGTGTCGCGCATCACGAGTACCGGTTTGCGAAGGGATGGGGCCTCTTCCTGCACGCCGCCGGAATCGGTGAGGATCACGCGGCAGCGGTCCATCAGCCAGACGAATTCGGGATACGAGGCCGGCGGCAACAGGTGGACGTTCCTCAGTTCCCCCAGCAGACGGCGAACAGGTTCCTGCACGTTGGGATTGAGATGCACCGGATAGATGAAATGCGTGTCGCGATGCCTCGCGGCCAGCGTGGCGATGGCGTTGCAGATCGACTCGAAGCCTCCGCCGAAGTTCTCGCGGCGATGGGCGGTGATGAGGACACTGGGAGAACCGTTCATCCACGGATGCTGCACCAGCCAATGAGCATCACGGCCGCGTTCGCGCTCGACGGTCCAGAGCAGCGCATCGATGACGGTGTTGCCGGTGACGTGGATGCGATCATCACGCACGCCTTCGGCCAGCAGGTTCTGTCGTGATGCCTCGGTCGGCGGACAATGCAGCGTCGCCAGCAGTCCGGCGGTGCGGCGATTGAACTCTTCCGGCCACGGGGAGTAGAGATTGCCGGTTCGCAGTCCCGCTTCGACATGCACTAAGGGAATGCGGCGATGAAAGGCCGCGATGGCCGAGGCCGCCACGGTGGTCGTGTCTCCCTGAGCGACGACGCAGGCGGGCTTTCGTTCCTGCAGCACGGTGTCGAGCCGATCGAGGCAGCGCGACATCAGTGCATTGAGTGTCTGGTTCGGCTGCATCAGATCGAGCGAGATATCGGGTTCGATGCCGAAGTAGTCGGTGACCTGCGCGAGCATCTCGCGATGCTGCCCGGTGACTGCCACGATCGTTTCGATCCCTGGCGTCGCCCGGGCGGCGTGAATGACCGGCGCGAGTTTGATCGCCTCGGGGCGTGTGCCGAAGATGAAGAGAGTTCGCATAGTTTTCTTTCACTGTCTTCGTTGCTGCGTCTGTCCCCAGACGCAGAGGCGACGCGCGAGGGCGTGATCTGGTTGTTGAATGCCCCAACGAAGTCCGTCTTCTCCGTCGTGCTCGGCGTCTGGGACAGCCGCCGCTACTGTACGACGAACCTGCGCGACTCAGTGGCGCTCTTCCCGGCCAGCCGGTCTTCCACGGTCAGTTCCAATACGTAGGTTCCGGGTTGCAGCGCGCCGGGGAGGTCGATGCGGTAGCTGTGGAAGTAATCGGAACGCCGCGTCCTGCAGAGATCCTCGGTTGATGGGAACACCGTGCGATCGATCAGTTCGCGAGTCGCACCTTCGGAATAGATCTCGATCTCCGATTCCAGCAGCGTGCGATAGACGCCGCTGGGATCCGACTCGCTCAAGAAATGCTGCACCTCGGTATACAGCAGCAGTTGCTGGCCAGCGGTGAACTCGTTGACGCCGAAGGTCTCGTAGTTGCCGAAGCCGTCGATGTGCCGGCAGAACTGCAGGTTGCGAATCTCCAGCGGCACGAGCGGATCGAGCGCCCGTTGGGCCGATGCGAGCCGCGTGACGGTCTGGGCCGCCCGGTCCGATCGGTTGGGGAGCATTTCTTCGTCGAAGTAGCTGGCCATGGCCCAGTTGATTTCGGTCCAGAACTCCTGGTCCGCGGGATCGATGTCGGGAATGACTTGCTGTGCATCATGCGGGCGGCCTGCCAGCAGATAGAGGTTGCGCAACAGGGCGTGACGCCTCAGGTAGTCGCGCCGTTCTGATTCGGTCGTCGGAGTGACGCCCGCCAGTTCGGTTTCGATGAGCGAGATTAATTTGGCGAGTTCTTCCTGGCTGTAGGCCGACGATCCGCTCCAGACGGTGCCATCCGCGGGCAACATCTCCGGCAGGCTGGCCGAACGGATGGGTGGCTCTGCTTGCGACGGTGGCTCATCAGGTCGCGAACCCGGCATCAGGCGTTGGCCGATTCCGAAGGTCCAGTCGCTGGGAACCGACTCTTCCGCGAGACGCGACATCCTGAGCACATCGGGAATGCGTGGCAAGCCCCAGGGAGATTCTTCGTTCGCGGCTTCCGTCGCTGCAGGAATTTCAACCCGCGGTTCACCTGGCACGCCGAGCGCATCGGTTGTTGTCGCTGCCGGTTCGATGACAGGGAATTCGATCGCCTGCTGTTCGCTGTGTCCGGCGAACTGTTCGAGGCCGGACGCGAGTGGTTCCGGCTCGTCATCGATCACGCCTGACAGTGCCACGGGGCGCGTCGTGATCGGAACCTCGGCAGTCACTTCGGGCGCCGAGGGAACATCTCCGTGCGAATAGCGCTCGATGAAGGCCTGCGACGCCGACGGAGTTACCGCGGGTTGGCCGGTGTGCGAGTACGCATCACTTTCGCGAGTCTCAGGCTGCGCGTCGTATTCGTTTTCCGTGGTGGAAAGCGACCTGCTTTCGTCGAACGAATCGAGTTCCCGCGACGTGTCATCAGCGAGTTCTTCGCTGGTCGGCTCCTGCTGGTCGCGCGCGAATCGATTCCAGCGCAGCGAGGGGGTGCCGCAGCCTGAGCCTGAGACCAGCAGCCACAGCGTGAGACAGCCTGCAAGGCTTCTGGAAGCTGCCATGGCGGATGACCGTCCTCTCGACGAAGACGCCAGTGACTGAATGCGTTCAGCCCTCGACGGGGACGATGCGGGTCACGAGGTACTGGGGACGGCCGGTACTGTCGGTCAGCACGGGGTCGACAGCTCCGTACACGATCACCTCGGCACCATCCTGCATCGCTTGAAAGTCGGGATGATCGAGCAGCGTGAGGAAGCCGGCATACGGGTCGTCGGATTCCGGGGCGTCACTGTAAATGATGTTCCACGAAGAGTCGGACTTGTCGAAACTCACGACGCCGCGCAGCCAGGCAAACTCTTCGCGATCGTGATCGAACGCGGGGTCGGCATCCGTCACCGGGCGCTCGGCGTGATGCGCGGTGATCGATAGCGATGCGTCGTTACGAGTATCGGGTTCGTACGCGACCGTCATCGCCGGATAGAGCTGCGGACCATTGCGAACTTCGAGCATCGTGGGAGGCGTGTAGCCTTCGAAATTGATCTCCTGAGTTCCGGCGGGTGCAGTGCCGGGGAACGGATTCGTCGCTGGACTGCTCGGCGCTGGATTGTACTGCTGCATTGGCGTCGTCGGGTTCTCGAACGTCTGGCTGCTCGAGGTGCCGTAGTACGGCGTGTTGTTTCCGGCAGCCGGCGGATTCGGCACGGGTCGCGTGGTCGACCCCGTCGATCCCGAATAGGTCGGCGCGTTGCCCCCATCGAGCGGCGTCAGTGATCCGCTGCCGGACGGCGTCGACTGAATCGTGCCCGGAGCATAGGTGCCCGAGCCTCCGGGCATGTAGGTGCCGCCCGGCTCCAAGGTTTGAATGGGCTGCTGGTACTGGTACATGCCCGGCTGCGGGTAGCCGTAATTCGGAGGCGGAAAACATCCGGAGACGGCGATCACCGTCCCACCCACGATGAGGCCCGTGGCAGCGGAGACGAGACGCATGGCAGGATCCTTCCTGTCAGAGTGAGAAGCAATTTCACGCGGTGCGGTCCGCGTGTTCAACATTCCATCCTGGATCATCGCTGGCCGGGAACAGGCTCGTTCGAACATCACAGCAGGCTCCCGGCGAATAAGGGGGCGGATTCTACGCATTCCCTCAATCGTGTCCAGATCGCTTTTCGCGCGGCGAAAGAAGCGTAGCGGCGTCTGTC
This sequence comes from Planctomycetaceae bacterium, assembly GCA_031402175.1. Classification (GTDB taxonomy): domain Bacteria; phylum Planctomycetota; class Planctomycetia; order Planctomycetales; family Planctomycetaceae; genus JANNSB01. The sequence continues at coordinate 7,529 of JANNSB010000575.1, read as the reverse complement.
CCCAGACGCCGGGATGAAAAGGTAGCTCAACCACTTTGATGCGACTCGACAATAGATGACGCCCACATGCGTCGCCCCGTGTCTGGGGACAGACACGGCTACAAAAGCTGACAGCCTCGCCCCGCGATACGGACATGAGTCGAATCGACATTGACCTTCGCGGCTTGAAACAGTTACAAGCCGCTCCCCATCTGTCGCGACGGCCTCCAGCTGTCGTGCCTTGTCGCGTTCAATCGTTCCCGTCGTCGGCCGTTAGCAGTCGCCGCGCAACCACCAACACTCCCCATTTCCAAGGATGGAATGAAATGCGTTGGACACATTCGCTCTTGATCGTATCCCTGCTCGCCGGCTGCAGCGGCGATGAAACGGAACAGGCATCGGATCCCGCGACTTCGTCAACGACGGAGTCCGGCGGGAGCGGCAGCGAGGTCGTTCAGGCCAGCGCCACCGAGGCCGCCGGACAGTCCGCCACCAGCGCCAATCCGGCGATTCCGGTCGTAACGGCCGAGCAGGTGCTGGAGCGCGTCGACGTTCTGGTCGCAGAGCGCCAGTTCAATCAGGCGATCTCGGTGCTCAATCAACTGATCGCCCAGAAGAATGATGTGCCCGAGGCGTACCTCAAACGGGCCGCGATCTATGCCGAGGCCAAGCTCTACTCCCGCGCGATTACCGACATGACATCGGCCATCGATCTGCTGCCGCGCAACGCACGCCTGCGAAACACGCGCGGTTACTTCTATCTGTCGCAGAACGATCTCGATCACGCCATGACCGACTTCGATGACTCGATCGGACTCGATCTCGAATACCATCAGCCCTACAACAACCGCGGCCTCGTGCGGATCGCCCGCGAAGACTTCGCAGGCTCGCTGCTCGACTTCGACGCGGCTCTGCGGATCGATCCCGAATACCTCGACGCCCTGAACAATCGCGGCTTCGCCCTGATGCGACTGGAACGCTATGAGGAAGCGATCGAGAACTTCACGTCGGTCACTCAGAAGAACGAAGAATACGTCAACGCCTGGAACAATCGCGGCCTGGCCTATGTCGGACTCGAACGTCATGCAGAGGCCGTTGCAGATTTTACCAAGGCGATTGAACTGCAGCCGGGCAACCTGAAGTACTACCTGCACCGCAGCGCCTCGTACGAAGCACTGGGCCGCACCGAGGAAGCCGAGTCCGACAAGTTCACGGTGTCGTGGTTCCAGCGGCTGGCGGAACTCAACAACGAGATTGGTCGCGATCAGCACAATGCGAGCGCCTGGATCACGCGTGGCCGGCACCTCATTCAGGCCGAGCGATTCGAAGACGCGATTTCGGACTTCAATCGCGCTCTGGTGGAAGACCCCGAATCGTCCGACGCCCACGTGGCCCTGGCGGAGATGTGGCGGATTCGCAAGGACATCGAACAGGCCATCACCGAAACTGACAGAGCCATCGAATGCAATCCCTCATCGTATGCCGCCTATTCGCTGCGGGGGGACATTCACTTCGAGCAAGGCAACTTCGAGGCCGCCATCGCCGACTACGAGGCGGCCCAACGCTTCGACTCACAGGTCATCGCCGCCTATCGCGGTCGCAGTGAACAGTGCCGCGAAGCCGGCGATGTCGAACAGGCGAGCGCGCTGCTGGAACGTGCCACGCAGATCGAGACTCAGTTCAGTTCCAACGTGACGCCCGCCAACAGCAGCATTCCCGCAGAAGAACCAGCGGACGAACCCGAGCAGTCCGCCGCCGCCCCCGTGGAAGAAACGGTGACGGAGTAGTGGCCGGGAGGGCGACGCTCCCGCGGAGCCGCACGAGAAACTGGTGATCAACCTTGGCATCGGCTCGGCGGGAGCCGCGCCCTCCCGCAGCGGTGAATTCAGCGACAGAGACGAGACGCATGGACTATCAGGTGCGATCGCTGAGCAAGGCCTGCTCCGTCACGGGTGAACCGCTGACGCCGGGAACGCTGTGTTATTCGGTCCTCATCGATCATCAGGGCGCGCTCGAACGCCGCGACATATCGGCCGCCGCCTGGACCGGGCCTCCGGAAGGCACCATCGGCGTCTGGCAGCGCATTGTGCCGACTCCGAAAGAGATCAAGGCATCGCAGCTCGATCCGCGCGAGATGTTCCCGTACTTCGAGCAGCTTGTGGAAGAGGCGCAGCCCGCCCGCGAGAAACTTCTCTACGTGCTGGCACTCTTCTTGCTGCAGAAACGCAAACTGCAACTCGAAGGCTCGCGCCGCGATGGCGAGATCGAGTACCTGCAACTGTCGGCTGCCGACGGCGGCGGAACATACGAAGTTCGCGACCAGCAACTGACAGGCGCGGAGGTGTCCGCACTGCAACAGGAACTGTCGAAATCGATGGCCAGCGAATGGGCCGCATGACACGCTTGCCGAGGGGACCAGGGATGGCAACAGCATCGAAACACACGGTGACGGCATGGGGCAGGCACGTCCTGGCGATCGCGGTCCTGGTGTCGCTCACTCAAGGCTGTAAATGGAGCGAAGGATTCACCTGGATCCCCAGCATGCGACCGTCCGTCTTTCCCGATGAATCGAGCGTCGAAGAGATCGTGCAGGTTTTGAACATCAACACGCTCGGCACGCAGACGCAGCAGGGGCTCAAGTCGTGGAACGCCACCAACGCCTCCGTGAGCGTGCCCGGCATGGTGAATGTGCCCGCCACGATCGCCGTCGAAGCTCCGCGAAACTTGCGCATCCGCATTGCGCATCCCATCACGCACAGCGACCTCGCGGATCTGGGCAGCAATCCCGATGAGTTCTGGCTCTGGGCGCGGGATGCAGAACCTCGCGGCGTCGTGCACGTCAAGCACGAAGAAGTCGAGCTGATTTCCCGACACATGGACCTGCCCATTCATCCCGACTGGATGATGGAAGTCTTCGGCGTCGTGCCGATCGATCCCAGCGAATACACCCGGCACGAAAGCGACGAAGGCTCGCGCTACGTCGATCTCGTCGGCCACAAGAAGGCCCCCAACGGCACGCTCGTCGTGAATGTGATTCGTGTCGATCTGAGTCGCGGCGTGATCGTTCGCAGGAGCCTGCATTCCGAGGATGGCGCTGTGCTGGGCGTCGCGAAGTATGCCGACCACGAGCGAGATTCGCGGAGCCAGCTGATGCTGCCGCGCGAGATCAGCCTTGAAGTGCCGGCAATGGGACCAGCCATCACGTTTCATCTCAAGAACGTGCAGCTCAATCCGCCGCCGATGCAGGCGCGGATCTGGCAACCGCCCCAGATCCCCGGGGAGCCAGACATTCAACTCGTCGACATACTGCCGGAGGAACCCCTCCAGGCCTCGCCATACCATGCCGCGAACCACGACGATGCGGGAATGATCTCTCTGCCCGACTACACGGCCGACGAAGGCTTGGCGTGGACTCGTGACATCCGCGGAGTGTCGGGTACCGGCGGCAACCTGCAACCCTCCGCCTGGGGCAACGACCCTGCCGACAATCTGCCGATCAGAGGCATCTCCGATTCCGATCCTTCATCTCGCTGGGATGACATCAGCGGAACAGGCTTCGGCGACATCGCCGCTGGGGTCACCGCGTTTGATGCCGATCACATGGGTGGCGATGCGCCAGCCTGGGGCGCCGATGATCCATACGCCCCCACGCCGTCGGAGACCGTTCGCGAGTTCGAACCCACTCCACAGCCGGCATTCGACACACGCCCGGAATGGGCGCAGTAGAAGCGCACGCAGAGCCGCTGAGGCCGCGGAGGAAAGGCAGCACGCGCAACCGCGACCGACAAGGTGGAGATTCCACCATGAACGTATCGCGGTTCGGTACACATCGCAGTTCGGATTCGGCGCTGGCCAAGTGCATCGACCGGATCCTGAACCTCGCCCACCGGCAGCCTGCCGTGTTGCGCAGGTATCTCAGGATCAACCAGGAATCCGACCTGAGTTTCCGCGAACTGGCACAACCTTGGCAGCTGCGTGACCTGCGGGCTCTCGATCCGACATGGCAACGACTCGCTTTGAAGATCAGGCGATCGCGGGCTTCCACAAACAATCGCAGGCTCGTGAACCGGGCCTACATCGAGCGCCCGCGCGGACATTCGAAGACCACCGACATGGCCGTGCAACTCGCGTGGATCCTACAGAATGCCCGACAACCGGTGGCCGGTCTCGCGGCAGCAGCCGACAAGGATCAGGCGCGGCTCATCCTGCAGGCGCTCGAGCGACTGGCCCGACAGAACGAATGGCTGCTCGGCGACCTCAAGTTCACGCAAGAGTCTGCACGAAATACCAGAACCGGATCGAAACTGACGGTTATCTCCTCCGATGTCGGCAGCTCGTACGGCGCACTCGCCGATTTCATCGTGTGTGATGAACTCTGCCACTGGAAAGAGTCGGGTCTGTGGAACTCGCTCTTTTCGACGGCCGCCAAAAAGCCGAATTGCGTGTTGACGATTCTCACCAATGCCGGCATCGGGCGCGGTTGGCAATGGGACGTGCGCGAGCATGCCCGCACATCACCCGAATGGTACTTCTCATCGCTCGATGGCCCGCAGGCTCCGTGGATCACCGACGCCTGGCTGGCCGAGCAGCAGGCGCTCCTGCCCGGTCCAATCTTTCGCCGCTTGTGGCTCAACGAATGGCAGCACTCCGATGGTGAATTCGTCACGCTGGCGGAGGCCGAGGCTTGCAGGGATGAAACGCTCTCGTATCAATCGCACGGCCGACGCAGCGTGGCCTATGTGGCGGCGATCGACTACGCCGAGAAGCACGACCTGACCGTCGGCTGCGTCTGCCACCGCGAAAACGGCGTGATCGTCGTCGACCGCATGGACGTGGTGCGTCCCTTGCCGGATCGCCCGACGCCGGTCGCCTGGGTCGAAGACTGGCTGCGCGAAGTGGGGCAGAACTTCCCCGGCGTGAGGTTCGTGATCGACCAGTATCAGCTCGTCTCGGTGATTCAACGCTGGCAGGGACGACATGCGATCCAGCGTTTCGAATTTCGCGGCGGCGCGGGGAACCACGAACTGGCGATGGCGCTGCGGCAGCTCATCCTGGGGCGACAGGTGCGGTGGTATCCGGGCTGCGGTGCGATTCTCAGTGAAGGAGTGGCGGGGGCGCACCGCGCAGCGGAAGCCCCCGACGATCGCGGCTCGCGGGAACAATCCAATGACACGCTCGAATCCGAACTCGCATCGCTGCTGTTGCGTCAATCCCCCAGCGGCCGCGTGCGGATCGACCACATCAAAGACGGCCAGCATCACGACGACCGCACCTTCGCCCTCGGCGTGTGCTGCCTGGAACTGTCGGGTTGCGACGACGCGTTCATTTCCATCACCGCCCCTACCGCCGATGGCGGATTTGCGTGGTGAGCTCGCGATGCACGATCTTCCGGGATGACCAAACGCGCACGGCAGCTCGTCGACGGCGTCCGATTCCGGTACATTGCCGCTGCAGTTGTTTGAATCCCCGACACTCTGGCATGGGCATTATGATGAACGACAAATGGCGGTATTGCTGGCTGATCCTCGCAGCGTCGTGCCTGATGCAGCCCTGTATCAGTTCGGGAACGGCATTCGGAGATGATACTCCCCTGCGGGCCGGGGCCGTCGCGATGAACATCGACCCGCTTCCCGAGCACTACCCGATTTCGGTGAACGGCAGCATGAGCGATCGGCTCGCCACCGGCGCCCACGACCCGCTGCATGCCCGCTGCATCGTGCTCGATAACAGCAGCGTTTCGCTCGCCATCGTCGTGTGCGACAGTTGCATGATCCCCCGCGATATCTTCGATGCCGCGAAGGAGCGCGCCTCCGAGGCGACGGGTATTCCGTCCGAGAACATGCTCACATCCGCCACGCACACTCACGAGGCTCCGACAGTGACGGGAGTGTTTCAAAGCGATCCGGATGAAGAGTATCGACAATACCTCATCGGACGCATTGCCGAGGCGATCATTCAGGCGCATGCGCAACTCGAACCAGCGCAAGTCGGCTGGGGATCTGGCAGCGACCCGTCGCAGGTGTTTAACCGTCGCTGGTTCACTCAGCAGGGAGTCCTCAACGAAGACCCCTTCGGCGGCACAAGCGACGTGGTGCGAATGAATCCCGGCTTCGACGGCACCATCAATCGTGAACCTTCTGGCCCCGTCGATCCCGAAGTGTGTCTGCTGTCGGTTCAGGCGATCGATGGACGCCCCATCGCGCTGCTCGCCAACTATTCGCTGCACTATGTCGGCGGCGTGCCTGAACTGTCGGCCGACTACTTCGGTGCGTTCGCCGAACGGATCACGCATCGCATCGAGGCCGAGAACGTCAGCCCGCCGTTCGTGGGGATCATGTCGAACGGCACGAGCGGCAACATCAACAATATCAATTTCGGCGGCGAGAGCTACCCGGCCCGTGAGCCGGGAGAGCAGATGCACGCCGTCGCCGCGAGCGTGGCCGACGCCGCGTATCGGGCGTATCAGGAGATCGAGTACCACACATCGCTGTCGCTGGCGACGGCGCAGCGCGAAGTGGAACTGGGAGTCCGCCTGCCGACCGAGGCCGACCTCGCGTATGCGAACGAAGTGCTGGAACGACTCGGTCCGGGACCGTACTCCGAAAAGTTCGGCATCTACGCCCGTGAAACAATGCTGCTGGCACACTATCCGCCGAAGGTGAAGTCACTACTGCAGGCGTTTCGCATCGGTGACCTCGGGATCGTCAGCAGTCCCTGCGAGACGTTCGTCGAAACGGGACTGGCGATCAAAGAGGCCAGTCCGCTCGACACGACGTTCTGCATCGAACTCGCCAACGGCTACAACGGCTACCTGCCGACGCCGGAACATCACGCCTGGGGCGGCTACGAAACCTGGCGCGCGAGGTCGAGCTACGTCGACGCCGACGCAGAGCCGATCGTGCGCGGGGCGTTGATCGAACTCTTGGACGAGGTTGCTGGGACTCAATAGCCGGCATGATCGCGGGAGGGCGAGGCTCCTGCCGAGCCGATACCACGGATGACAGCCGACACATCGTGCGGCTCTGCGGGAGCGTCGCCTCCCGATTGAAGCAGCGAAGTCGAAATGACCTCGCAGGGCACGGGATTCCGAACATTCCCTTCGCATAGGTTGTCGAAGGAATCTCCTGGCAGATACGCTGACGGTTCAGGTTCGGCGATATCTCACGGCTGTGCCTCCTGGGGCTGTAGCTCAACGGTTAGAGCAGAGGACTCATAATCCTTTGGTTGCGGGTTCGAATCCCTCCAGCCCCATTCGATCTCAGACGGTGTCGTCCGGACTCATTCCGTGTCAGCGGCACACCTTGCGCAGCGACGCAGTGCGCATCATGGGGCACGACCTCAGCCTCAGTGAACCTCACCGAATCTCGTTCAATGTCGCCAGTTGGTGTCACCTGGAGTGTCACCACGGATTCCTTGGCAGTGGTCGGCTGCTGCATCGACGCACTGCTGGGCATTGCGGGCAGTTTGTCGAGTTCGGCGGCTGCATCGGCCAGCGACAAGTGGGTGTAGGTATTCATAGTAAGTTCGATCGAGCTGTGACGGGCGAGTTG
>JANNSB010000574.1:0-10463 GCA_031402175.1 Planctomycetaceae bacterium | reverse complement strand
CCAATCGTAACATCTCGCATCGCCTGAGCGACCCCGTCACACGACAGCAATGGATGCTGCTCACGCGGGATGACGGCGTCATCGCCACCGACCCTGGAGGCGTGCCGCTCAACTTCCTGCACGTCGCCAACGGCTTCGCCGGGGACGGCACGTTCGAGAATCCTTTCGGCACGTTGACAGACGCGCTCAACGATGCTGCTGCGCCGACCAGCATCATCTACACGCCGTTCGGAGGCGCGTTCGTCGAGAATGTCACCCTTGTCGACGGCGCGACGGTGCTGTCGAACGGCCCCGTACAAACGGTGGAGACGCAGTTCGGCGATCAGCAGTTGCCGTTCTCGGGGTCGAGCACCGACCTGTCGAACCTGCCGACGATCACGGGCGATGTGACGATGGCCAACGATTCGCGGTTCTCGGGCTTTGATGTGACCGGCGCGCTGACGGCCACCGGAATCGTGGACTTCACCGTCGACAACACGGTGGTGACGAACCCCGCCGGCGACGCCGTGACGCTGCTCAACACGGATGACGCCATTCTCGACAACCTGATTCTCTCATCAGGAGCCGGTCGCGGTCTGCGGATTACCGATTCCAACGTCGAAGCCACCGACATCACGGTCACATCGGCGACGAACGACGGCGTCGAAGTCAACTCCACGGCCACGAACAGATTCGTCGAAATCGAGAACCTGGTGGTCGAGGCGGCCGGCGCTCAGGGACTCGACATCAACGTCAACGGTGCGGGCGATCTCAACTTCACGCTCACGGGAATCAACGACATCACGTCGACGGGGAATGCGGTTGATGCCCGACTGGGTGCGGCCACGACGGGCGACTTGATCCTCGCCCTCAGCAACACCACGGTCGCTTCGACGGCCGGCGCGGGCTTCGTGATGGATGGTTCCGCCGGCACGGGCCTGCTCATCAACACCACGTTCCTCGTCAATGAGGTAACGTCCGCGGCCACCGGCGGTTTCCTGGCCGACACGGTCAGATTCGATGCGAACGCCACTCAGGCGGGTATCCAGCAAGTCGTGGCCGGCAACTTCACCGTGGGCGATCTGAACGACACCACCGATGTGACCGGCGACGGCGTGAGACTCATCGACCCCACCGGCAATCTGGCTTTTTCGATCTTGACCATCGGCAACGACACCGGCACCGGTCTGCTCGTCGACACCAAGGGGGGCGGCACGATCTTCACGCTGACGACCATCGGCGGCTCGATCTTCACCACCAACGGCCCAGCGCTGGACATCGATCCGCTCACCGTTGCCTTCATCCTCAACTCCGTGCGGTCCGACGACAGCCCGACCTTCGCGGCTCGGTTCGACACGATCTCGGGCAACATGAGCATCAACACGTCCAGCTTCAACGACTCGGTGATGCCGTCGATCATCATCGAGGACACTCCCGCGCCGTTCGTGGCCGCCTTCGGAGCCACGACGATCAACAGCACGATCAGCAATCAGCAGGCCGACAACGTCATTACGACGAACAACGGCACGAACCTGACGCTGTTCTTCAGCAGCCTGTCGATCGTGGGTCCGTGATTGCTGCGGCAAGAGGCCAAAGCTGAGGACGGACAAACTTCACCTCTCCCTCACAGTACGTCAGCCGGTATCGACGATGGTGTGAGCGTGGGAGGTGTGAGAGTAAACGGCATTTCGCAGTTCGATCACATGAGTTGAGGATTCTCGAAACACTCGGACTGGTCAGCGCTGCGTAAACCAGCGAAGATGTTGAAGTGAGAGGCCGGAGATCAGGGGTCAGGATTCAGGGGACTGGGTATGAATTTCTTTTGTGAGTTGCTTGTCGATCGTGCTCGTCGATTCCTGGGTGCGGCGGGCATTGGCCTGTTGCTGATGATCGCCGGATGTTCGGGGAGCGGAGACGCCGACGAATCGACAGCGTCGAATTCTGCGACTGAAGAGTCGTCTGCCTCTGCGCAAGGCGAAGACGACGCAACGAATACGTCCGACGAGCCCGCAGCCACTGTCGTCATCGCTCCCCTGTCACTCGACGATGCCGGCGGCACAGCAACCCCCTCGGATGCGGCCAGCGACGACATCGCGGATCAGGACTCGCTCCTGGAGGCAATGGAGCCGCTCAAGGTGCTGACCGGAGCCTGGCGGGCGACGCCGCAGCGCGCTCAGGCGGGAGACAAGCTCGAAGAGCCAAGCTGGGCCTGGGATTTTCAAACCGAACCCGGCCAGCCTGCCCTCGTGATGTCGACCAGCGACAGCCCGTACTTTCGCAGCATCCGGCTGAGTTACGACATCGAGTCACGCGAGTTCACGATGGCGGTCGACTGCATTGATGATCAGATCCGCGAACTGCGTGGCACGTTCGAAGACCTGCCGACAGAGTTCCAGGGAGATGATCGCCGCATGCACATCGCCTACAAACTCACCTTGAGCGAGTTCGATCCCGCGGACGAACGGGACCAATGGCAGATCGCCTTCAATCAGCAGGACAACAATCGCTATCTCGTTGAACTCTCGCGCCACCGCAGTGACGGCTTTGCACGGTTCGACACGATCAACACGCAGCGGCAGGGAACGTCGTTCGCGCAGGCCGACGATGACTACGGCGACCGCGAATGCATCATCTCCGGCGGTTTGGGAACAATGCAGGTGTCGTTTGAAGGCAAGTCGTATTGGGTCTGCTGCTCAGGCTGTCAGGCGGCCTTCAACGATGACCCCGAGAAGTGGATCGCCCGCTTCGAAGAGAAGCAGCGGGAAGAGATGATGGAGTAATGAGATAGCACAAGGAGATTGATGGAGTCATCCTTTCCCTTTCCCTCTCCCCCACTGAGTGGCCTCACCTCCAATTTCGTTCCGTCGTGGGGGAGAGGGAGCTGAACAGATGGAGTCCATACCTCACTCCTTCATCACTGACCTCCGCCGTAGGGGCATCAAGGATGAGCGCACGCTGGCCTCGATGGCAAAGGTGCCTCGTCATCTCTTCGTCCCCGCAGACATTCGTCAGCACGCCTATGACGACCGGGCGCTGCCGATCGAGTGCAGGCAGACGATCAGCCAGCCCTTCATCGTCGCCTGGATGACCGAACTGCTGCAGCTTCGCGGAGGCGAACGCGTCCTGGAGATCGGCACCGGTTCGGGTTACCAGACCACCATGCTCGCCGAACTGTGCGGACAGGTCGTAACGATCGAGCGTCATCAGCACTTGTCCCAGCTTGCCCGGTCGCGACTCGATCAACTGGGATACACGAACATCACGTTTCATGTAGGAGACGGCACGCTCGGCTGGCCGAGCGGCGCTCCTTACGATGCCTGCCTGGTCGCCGCCGCCTCGCCCGGCATTCCCGAGGCGCTCACCGACCAACTGGCCCCCGGCGGCAGACTTGTGATCCCTGTGGGCACTGCGACGGATCAGGAAATGGTGGTCGTCACCAAGGGAAACGACGGCCGTCTCCACCAGCGGTCGTGTGGCGGCTGCCGATTCGTCAAACTCATCGGCGAGCAGGGCTGGCATGTATCGGCGGACGAAGACGAAAGATGACGGCGACAAGTAGCGGCGTCTGTCCCCAGACGCCGAAGCAATCCCGCCGAGCTTCCACTGTTCGCAGGACTCCAACAAAGAGGCACGCGAACTCCTCTGTTCCTCGGCGTCTCGGAGATACGCCGCTACACTACGGCGACCATATGCAAAGCATCCTCATTCAACTCGACACCGACGCACTCGCCAGCACGTTCGACCGCGTGGTCGCCGTTGATTCCGGCATCACGCAGATCTTCAGCTATGCAGGCATCACCCCCGAGAACGTCACGCCGCTGGTGCATGGAGCGATCTTCACGCGCGGCATGGGCGAGCTCAAGCACACGGCCATCTTCATCGGCGGCAGCGATGTCGAGGCGGGCGAAAAGTTGCTCAAGGCCGTGAACAAGGCGTTCTTCGGACCGATGCGAGTGTCGGTGATGATCGATTCCAACGGCTCGAACACGACTGCGGCGGCGGCAGTCCTCGCGGCTGGTCGGCACCTCGATTTGCCCAACTCGCGGGCGGTCGTGCTCGGCGGCACCGGTCCCGTCGGCTTTCGGGCGGCTCAATTATTGGTGAGGGAAGGCGCGGCAGTCGTCCTCACGTCCCGCACGATCGAGAAGGCACGCCAAGCCTGCGATCGCATTCCCGATGGCGAAGGGCGAGTTCAGCCCAGCGTTTCCGCAGGCCCGGAATTGATGCGGGCATTGGGGGATGCGAACCTCATCATCGCCGCGGGGGCGGCAGGAGTAAAGTTTCTCGATGAGTCGCAATGGGCCAGCCTGTCATCTCTGAAGGTAACCATCGACGTGAACGCCGTCCCGCCGTTGGGACTGGCGGGGATCAAGGCCGGCGACAAAGCCGTCGCGAAGGGGCACATCACCTGCTACGGCGCGCTCGGCGTCGGCGGCACCAAGATGAAGATTCACAAGGCCGCGATCAAGAAGCTGTTCGAGGTCAATGATAAGGTTCTCGATACGCAGGCGATCTACGAGATCGGCAAGGGACTGGCGTAACAATCTCCCTCCCCTTCCAAGGGGAGGGCCGGGGAGGGGCCATCGTCACCCGACACGGGAGCGCGTGAGCGAGGGGGGCGTGAACTTGGATTCTCATCGACTCAATACTCGGCTTGCGGGAAGCGGCGCTCGATTTGCAAGCGATCAGTCAGACGTTGTCCACATTCGCCCGCAAGGCGCGCGAATGGACGATCGCTCCTCGCTCCTCACGCCGCCCTTGCTTGCGCTGCGGGCTAATGTTCGTTGAACAGATCGCTCGCCAGAGTTCAGCCGTAATCCACATCTGGCTCAACCTGGTCGAGCCAAGATTGCGCACTGAGCCGTTCTACGACCGCTTCATAGCGCTGGTTGGCCTTGGAGGGATCCTGCACCAACTCAGGATTCATCAGGTCATTGACATGCAGCGCCATGACCCAACCGATCGCGTGAACGCTATCGTGCCTCGACAGCCCTTGTGTTTGGAGCCGGGCCATCGCGCGTACGACACAATCCAGCCCTTCCGCGATTTGATTCTCAATGATGACGTGGAAGAGAGCATGCGCCTTGACGTTCGGGAGCTTGATTCTTTGCTTGCGGTGAAACGCCTCAATGAGCATTGCGCGCTCGTCTTCATCGAGCGACAACCACAACTCGGGGTCAGGCGCTTTTCCGGGGTCGTAGCGATGCATGGTGTGAAGTCGGTCGGGGTATGGGTGGGGCCGTCGGGCTGAGCTTACCTCGCGCCACAATCTTCGTGGAGAGCATCTCCGATTTCCATGCAACCAAGTTACCCGCTCACCCGGCCGCGGCGGTCCTGCAGGCGGCGACCGTGTAGACGTTCCCTCGCCGTTGCTTGCCGATCTGTTCGATGATGCCCATGCCGCGCAGGCAGTACGTCATCTTCTGAGCGAGCTGTCGGTCGATGCCCAGCGTCTGGGCCAGGTCTTGTGTGGTGAACGTGCTCTCCAGCGACGTGGGAAGCAATCCCCGCCAGTCGGCGGGATCCTCGAACAGCTTGCGGTCGACGACTTCCAGCAGGCGACGTTCCTCGAGCTTCCAGCCTCGATTGCGCCACTTGCGCCCGCCCACATAGCGGCGGACTTCTTCTTCGCGGATCAGGAGCACCTCTACCGTGAAGTTGGGATTCGCCGGCAAGCTCGGGACGCTCACCAGCTCTCGGAAGAGATCCTCCACCCGGCCTCTCTTCGGCGACTTGCGTCGAGACGCTTTGCAGATGCCGATGCGCGGCTGCTTGACGATCCACTTCTCGTGAGCGATGGGATAGATCACGCGCACGCGATGTGCCGATGTCAGCCTCTGCAGCTTCGACTTCATCGCGGCGAAGTTGCGGGTCTGGATCTCGAGCAGCAGATCATCCCGCACCAGATCAATCACGAACCCGTCAACGGCCACTTCGAACCGGTCGCCCGGCTGCGCGTACCACTTCTTCAGCGCGGCATGCAGCGGCTTCTCGTTCAATAGTCCAATGCCTGGCATGGCAGTGTCGCAATCTTCCCTGATTGACGGACGAATCATGCAGCGGCAGAGATCGTGGTCTTCAATCTCTGCTGAGACGGCACTCTAGCGATTCAGCAAGATTTCGTAACGGCGAATTCCAGCGTGCTACCCCACCAATGACTCGTGGGGAACGACTACTTCGCCATTTCGAGTTCGCCCTGAGTTGCGGCTGGAGTGCGTCGCACTGCACGTTGCTTGATTCGCGCGATCGGGTGATCCGACGCTTTCGTCCGTTCAGCCGCGTCCCTCAGGTATGCCCCGAGATCGTTCCCGTACTCGGCCATGATCTCATCGCGGGCCGCATGGAGTTCCTTCAAGATTGGATTAGTCGCCATCAGTTGAACCTCCAAGAGACTCTGCTGGAGTGTAGATCAAGAGTCCAGGCAGCCGGATCACACGGCGGTGTGGCTGGGGCGCGGTACTCGTCTTGAATTGTTTCGACATCGACGGCCCCAGCCCTTTGCTGTGACGTGCTGGAGCCGTCGCGCTAAGCGTATCTCACGCGACGACCTTCGTGGAGAGCATCTCCGATCTCAATGCACCAAGGTACCCGCTCAGCTGGCCTTCCGATCAACGCATACAGCGGCGGCGATCCTGTAGATGTTCCCCCGCCGTTGCTTGCCGATCTGTTCGATGACGCCCATGCCGCGCGGGCAGTATGACATCTTCTGGGCGAGCTGTCGGTCGAAACCGAGTGCCTCGGCCAGGTCTTGTGTGGTGAACGTGCTATCTAACGAAGTGGGAAGCAGTCCCAGCGATGCCGAAGCAGCTTACGTTGCAGGAACGCGATCAAATAGCTCGGTTGCGGTTTCAGGGGGCCGATCAGCGGGAGATCGCCCGGGCCCTGAAGCGGTCGCCGTCGACCATCAGCCGCGAGTTGGGGCGCAACGGCGTCGCGAACGGCGCATATCACGCCGCCGGTGCGCAGCGGACGTGCGAGCGTCGGCGCCGGGAGCGGTCGCTGACCCGCAGGATGGACGTACCCGAGATCAACCAGGCCGTCCGTGCCGGCCTGGCGCGGGAGTGGTCCCCGCAGCAGATCGCGGCCCGCCTGCGGCAACAGCAGCCCGACGATTGCGGCCCCCGCGTCTCGCCGCGGACGATCTACGCCTGGATCGAGCAGCAAGACGAGCGTGCCTATTGGAAGTCGAAGTTGCGGCGTCGCGGCAAACGCCCTTATCGTCGGAGAAACGCCTCTCCCGAGCGTGAGGCAGCCCGCATCGCCCAGCGCGACGAGATCATCGCGCTGCGGCTGCGTCTGAGGGACTTCGAGAGCGACACGGTGCTCGGCCCGCCCGGGACCGGCGGCCTGGCGACGCTGGTCGACCGCAAGTCGCGGTACACGATCGTCGTCAAGGGTGTCACCGGCCTGCCTCGTCGCGCGACTGCTATCTCACTCGTCGCTTCAAGCCGGTGGCGTCGGGTACAAGAAATTCCAAAGCTTGCCCAAGGAATCCCAGATGGCATAGCCCGCCACCAGGGTGATGCTGATGGATGCGAAAATGACCGTCAGATCCCACCAGAGCGACGGCGCCAGGCGAGGGTCGGTGCGGCGGTATCGCAGATACAGCGTCGCCCCGCAAATCAGCGGCAGCGTGGCTGCCTGCGCGAAGCCCCCGATAATGACCAGCCCCTTGGGGTCGGGGTACACGACGTACAGCGAGAGCGCCACGCAAGGGAACACGATGCAAAATCGCTGTATCCAAGAGCGTCGCTCATTCGGCCCTGCAAAGTGCACGAACTTGCCCAGGTTGAGCATGTCCGATGTCAGCCGGCTATGGGACGCCGACGAAACGTACAGCGTCTTGAAGAGCACGGCCCAGGCTCCGACGAGAAACGCGATGCGGGTCCAATCGCCGAACGTCGGCACGTACATCTCGGCCAGCGTGGCGATCATCTGCTTGCCCTGGGGATGCAGATCTTGCCGATGCAACACTGTCGCCCCCAGGCAGTAGAAGGACACGGTGGCAATCGTGAAGACCACCATGCTCACCCAGGCGTCGAGGTACATCACGCGAATCCAACCCTTGGCGCGGCGGACCCAGGCTTCATCGGGACTGCGGGTGCCGACGTACCGTGCATAACCCTTCTCGAGACACCAGTACGGATAAGAATACAGTTCGCTCGCTCCCACGCCGGTAATGCCGAACGCAGCAAAGGCCGCCGCGACGCCGGCCGCCGGAATCGCGAGCGTGAAGCCGTCGGCCAGATTCTTCGCGCTGATGGGATACCCGGTTGAAGGCAATCCGAGTACGCAAATGACCGTTACCAGCGTGACGAAGACGACCAGCACGGTCGTCACGCGCTGAATGGTGCTGTAGCCCCCCAACTGCAGCAGTCCAATTGCGGCCAGTGCGGTGAGTGCGGCCCACGGGTAGTCGGGATTCAGCGCGATGCTCGAGGCATGCCATGGCGATACTTCCAACAACATCTCGGCGAGACGCGGAGAGACCGCCGGAAATGCCAGATTCAGAGCCTGCCCCACGCCGCCGACCATGCCTCCCAACTGCGTGAGCGTGGCCAGCGTCATGATGAGCCACCACCACACCATCCAGTGCACTCGCCACCGCGGCCCGGGCAACTCGTTCAGTGCGCCGAGCGTGGGCTTTCCGGATGAGACGGCATACCGCCCGATCTCGATCTGCACGAAGACCTTGATCACGCAACTGAACAGCACCAGCCACAGGAACACGAAGCCATAATCGGCTCCCAGAGAGGTCGTCAGCAACAGTTCGCCGGACCCGATGATCGACCCCGCCAGAATGATTCCCGGACCGATCTTGAGCAGTGCCTTCCACAACGATGCGGGAGGTTCCTTGATGTCCCCCGGAGCCATCGCATAAGGGTCGTATTGCTCGACCCCGGTCGTATGCAGCGGGTCGGGATCGACATACGCCGTTTGGCCCGGCACTGAAGCAGGTGAGCCGCCTGCATCTGGCTGTGATCGGCGTTGATTCATGCGCGAGACTGTAACGGATCGGCATCTGCAAATGAATCCGCGCAGCGGCCCGGATACTCTACTCCAGGCGTGGATACCGTTGGTCGTGCCAGATCGCCTGAACCATTTCCCTTCGAAATACATTCATGAAAACAGTCCTACTCCTGACGGTCTCGAATATCTTCATGACCTTCGCCTGGTATGGTCATCTCAAGTTCAAGACATCTCCGCTGTGGATCGCGATCCTGGCCAGTTGGGGAATTGCGTTTGTCGAGTACTGCTTTCAGGTGCCGGCCAACCGCATCGGGCATGATTCCGGCTACACAGCCGCGCAACTCAAGGTGATGCAGGAAGTCATCACGCTGATCGTGTTCGGCGCCTTCGCCATCTTGTACCTCCAGGAAACTCCACGGTGGAACGAGCTGGTGGGCTTCGGCCTCATTGTGCTGGCCGTGTTCGTCGTGTTTGGACTCGGAAAAGCAAAACCGGTTCCACTCGATGCCCAGACGGCTGCCACACTGGAGACAGCGGGGGATGAACACGCCTCCCCGACGTTCACGACTGGGAACTAAGCGGGGCACAAGCAGTTTTTCCCTGCTCCGTACGCGCAGCGCTAGGCTGCCTTCACGTTCAGCTCCGCGCCTTCGCTGGTGATGACCGGCAACTCGATCGCAACCTGCTGCACGTCGTGCCGTGGCCAGGGAACGAGCCGATCACTGACTGGATCCCAGAGCTTCAGCCGCAGACAGGCTGCAATGTCGCGCACCTTCAGCGAGGTCGTCGCTGGGGACTGCAGTTCGGTGAACGCGCTCATCGCCGCGGGTAGCCGGTAGAACGGGATATGCGAATTAAGGTGATGCACATGGTGATACCCGATGTTCCCGGTGAACCACTGCATCAGCCAGTTCATGCGACTGTAGCTCGATGAATGCAGGGCGGCGGATACGTAGTCCCAGTCAGCCCCGGTTCGCAGTCGTATGCCTGGAATGTTGTGTTGGGCGTAAAAGAGATAGGCGCCCAGTGCCGATGCGATCGCACAGGGTAGGACCGCGGCCAGCCACAGGTCATCCAAATCGTGGAAACCCACCCACAAGAGCAGCAGTCCGTGGCACAAGATCGAAAGTGCGGCGTCGGTGTGCCTGCGAGGATTCGCGATAAACGGCGCAATACACATGCCGACCAGAAAGACCGTCACGTACCCGCAGGCGATCGTCAACGGGTGGCGCTGCACGACATACCCCCGCTTCTCCCACGCAGATGCCTTGGCAAAGCCGTCGACCGTCATCAACGGAAAGGATCCGGCATTCATGCCGAAGCCCTTGGAATTGTTGACGTGATGGTGCTGATGCGATCGTTTCCACACGCTCGGCGGATTCAATGTGAGCAGGCCGAATACCGTCATGATGCCGTTCGCGAGCCACGACCCCCTGAGGATCGTGCCATGCTGGTGGTCGTGATAGAGCACGAAGAGGCGGATGATCGTCAGGCCCATGAGCACGCTGAACGGC
>JANNSB010000573.1:0-5875 GCA_031402175.1 Planctomycetaceae bacterium | reverse complement strand
CGATCCCCGCATGCTGCTGACGTTGTGGCTGATGGCCACGATCGAGGGGATCGGCAGCGCCCGGCGGCTGGCGGACCTGTGCACCCGCGACTTCGTGTACTTGTGGATCTGCGGGGAGGTGACCGTGAACCGCGAGTTGCTCAACGACTTTCGCAGCGGGCATCCCGAGCTGCTGGACGCGATCATGAGCGAGACGATCGGCCTGCTGCTGCATCACGAGCTGATCAGCCTCATGCGGGTGGCGCAGGACGGCATGCGAGTGCGGGCCAGCGCGGGAAAAAGCTCGTTCCGCCGGGAGGCGACGCTCCAGAAGCATCTGGCGGGGGCCCGCGCGACGACACGACGCGGCTGGAACAGCAGCAGGTCAAGGTCTACTCCCCCCTCAAGAGCGCCGAGAAGACCTTGGCGGAGGGAGGCGATCCTTACGCCCGCCGACGCGACGACAGCGACGAGTACTACGCCTTTCGCCAGCGGATGCAGACCGACGAGGCGAAAGAGATCTACCAGCAGCGGCCGTCGACGGCCGAGTTCGGAGCGAAAGGCGACTAATCGGCCGGGACACAGCGGTTCGCGGCCCAGTCGCGAAGTTCCTCGATTTTTTCGCGATTGAGCACCGACAAGGGCCGTGTCTTGCCGACTTCCTGCAGCAAGTGTTCGTCCTTGATCTCACTCTTCTCGTTGAATGCCGCGAAGAGAGCCGACACGACCAATTGTTCCAACTCCGAGCCGGAGAAGCCTTCAGCCGCTTCGGCCACTTTCTTGAGATCGAACTGTTTCGGGTCGCGCTTTCGCCGGCTCAGGTGGATGCCCAGGATGTGAGCGCGGTCTTCGGGTTGCGGCAAGTCCACGAAGAAGACTTCATCAAACCGTCCCTTGCGCATCAGTTCCGGAGGCAGCGCGGAGATGTCGTTGGCCGTCGCGATCATAAAGATCGGATGACGATGGTCCTGCATCCACGACAACAAAGTCCCGAACATGCGCTTGGACAATCCGCCGTCAGCCGACGCGGCGCTGGCGGAAGCGAACGCCTTTTCGATTTCATCAATCCACAGAATGGCGGGGGCCATCGCCTCGGCCTGTCGCAGAGCTTGCCGCAACTGGCTTTCACTTTCGCCGATGAACTTCTGGAACAGCACACCCGGGTCGAGGCGCATCAGTGGCATGCCCCAGTCGGCCGCGACGACTTTGGCGCACAGGCTCTTGCCGCAACCGGGGACGCCGAGCATCAAGACGCCGCGCGGTGGCTCCAGTCCGAACTTGGCGGCATCGGGGGTGAAACCTCCCCGTCGTTGCTTGAGCCAGCGTTTGAGATTGTCGAGTCCGCCGATGTCGTTGGAGGAGAAGTCGGCCGCGATCGCTTCGAGGGATCCCGACGAGCCGAGCATGGTTCGTTTGCCTTCGACGATTCGCGGCAAGTCTTCCTTCGTGAGCAGATGGTCGTCGAAGATGGCCGCCGCGACTACTCGCGCGGCCTGCGACGCAGTCAATCCTCGCAGCGTCTGTACGAGTTGTTCCATTTCGGGGCGGTTGAGCTTCGCCGTGATCTCCTTATCGCTCTCCTTGCGCAACTGGTGATAGGTCTGCTTGACGACGGCTTCGAGCTCTTCAGCGCTCGGATAACCGATCTCGAAACGGATCGCGAACCGCATGAGCTCATCGGGAATGGGGAGCGCATCCACGAGGATCAATGTGGAATGCGACTGAGCAAACTTCCGGAGGATGTCGCGGACCATGCGGTGGGTTTGAGCGTCCTTGCCGAAAGGGCCCAAATCCCGAAAGAGAAACACGGCCTTCTCGGCATCAAGATCGAGAATGTGCTGCAACGCCGGTTGAGGTTTGCCCCCAGGGACCAAATTGGACGACTGGGTCGCCGACTGCACGATGCTCAGCCCCTCCGTGAGCGACCATTGATAGAGCGTGCGGTG
The DNA here is from genome assembly GCA_031402175.1 of Planctomycetaceae bacterium. Taxonomy (GTDB): domain Bacteria; phylum Planctomycetota; class Planctomycetia; order Planctomycetales; family Planctomycetaceae; genus JANNSB01. Next base: position 3,950 of record JANNSB010000573.1, on the reverse strand, counting down.
CGTCTGCTGAAACACGACTTGCTGCACCAGCGCGACGGCCCGCTCCTCATCGATCGTCTCGATGGCGATGAGGGGGTTGCGCGCCCTGATCAGCAGTTCCAGCTCTTTGGACATGGAGGGCTCCAGAAACCATCCCGGATGCTCACAGCATCCGGGATGGTGGGATCAAGTTCCGCGAGTGTTTCCAAACCAGTCGATGTGCATCCGCTGCGAGACTTTCCAGCCCCGACGCTCCGCTGCGGGGCCGAGCCATTCCAGCTTGGCGTTCAGCGTCTGAATGTCAACTCCCTGCGGCATCAGGTAAATGTTCTCGCCGGGAACTTCCGGGAATCTGGCCAGCCACTGTTCGATCTCTACCAAATCCGCAGGTTGATCGACTACGAACTTGAGCTGATAGTCGTAGTCGCGAATCAGCCGACGAATCACCTCGGGGCGGTCGCGGCGTTCGTCATGCCGTTGCTGCCAGTCACTTCCCAACGGAGTCGAATTGGACAGCTTCGGGCTGATAGACATCAGATCGCAGGCGACATCGCTATCCACCGTCCCCGCGGTCTCGATGGTGAGGAAGCGACCGTCGTCTTTCAGTCTGCGGGTCAACTCCGGCATATCGGCCACCAGCATCGGCTCGCCGCCGGTGATGACGACGTGCTCTGACGCATTGCGCGCGGCCTCGTCAACCAGTGAGTCGATCGAGCGATCACTTCCCTCCGGCGACCAGGACGTGTACGGCGTGTCGCAGAACCAGCAGCGGAGGTTGCAGCCGCTCGTGCGAATGAACGTGCTGGGGCCGCCTGTGTAGCGCCCCTCCCCCTGCAACGAGTGAAAGACTTCCGCGATGAACATCACTCACCCGGTTGCCGCACGCCGATCGTCAGCAGCAGATTCGCCCACAGAGCCTGATCGCCGGTTTGAATCGTGAGCACATGTTCCGGGCTGGCGACGGCGTCGTAGAAGTCCCACTTCGAGATCGGGTCGAGTTTCAGGTTGAGTCCCGCCCGCTTGAGCGTCGCGCGATATTCATTCCACACCGGTGGCTCCCCCTTTCCGGCGTAAGGGTCATCCGCCGGGATGCCCATAGTGCTCGCCGACTCGATGGGAATGGCGGTCAGCAAGACTTCAAGTACCTGTGTCACCGTGACGAGACCGGGGGCGAGATTCAGCGATACGAGTTCCGCATTCGGCCCCAGCGTATTGAAGGCCGGATAGTTTCCATCGGCAATGAGCACCTTCGAATGATGCCCCGCGCGCCCCAGGATGTGATTGATTTCGGGATGGATGAGACGATGCTTGAGCATGGTAATCGAGACTGCAGTGAGTCGGAGACCGCGAATCACAGCCTGCGAAGCCGGGCCTCACGCGCTGTGCGGATACAGATAATGCAGGAATTCGTCCATCCGCGGGGCGTTGGCATCGAGATAGCAGACGAGAACCTGGTTGTGCGACGTCCACGAAACGCGCTGCGCGTCGTAGTCGACCTGGCTCAAATGAGGGATGGTGACCTCGGGCGGATCGTTCACCTGACCGGGAGCGATGACGACGAGAAAGCCTGAATACCCATCGGCCGTAAATCTATAGACCGCGGCGTCGTGGCCGGCGGTGGCATTTAGGTCGATGCCCATTGCGCTGCCTGTCACCCAGCGGCTCCAGGGCGCCGAGAGCTTGGGTGCGAAACTGCCGTCGAAGGTCTTCAGAGTGGTGAAGGGCCGTTCTGCATCGAGTTTATCACAGGCGGCGGCGAGAGTCAGTTCGGGAGCCGTCGCCGGATCGCGTGTGAAGATTATCAAGCCAGCGCCGATAAGCAGCGCGGCGGCGGTCGCCGTCCCGATCAGTAGATTGCGGCGCGACTTCGCAGTTGGTTGTACCTGGGTCGCAGCGGGTGTATTCACCAGCGCCTGCATCAGCCGATCGCGCAGACCATCTGGCACAGACAATCCGCGAAACGCGGGAGCGACCCAACGATCGAAGCCATCCACCGCCTGCACCCAGTTTGAGCACTCTGCGCACGACTGAGTGTGAGAGGCAGCGTCGCGTACATTCGATTCGGCGGCGTTGCGCCATTGGGGCGCCGCCGCGTCGAGGATCGTGCGTGATTCGTGGCAGTTCATACAGTTCCCGTTCTGGGAATTCCCTTTCCCAAACGGTATTCATCAGGCAGGCCGTTCGACTTCGGACTGGCTTCGTGCAGGAGCGGCGCTTCTTCCACGCTGGGTCCGAGTCGTGTTCGTAAATGGGTTTTGGCTCGCGAAAGTCGGCTCATCACGGTTCCGATGGGAATCGAAAGGAGCTCGGCGATGTCTCGATAACTGAATTCCTCGAAGTAGTACAAGATCAATGGAGTGCGGTATTCCTCGGGAAGCTCCTCCAGGGTCCGCCTCAGTTGTTCTTCGTCGACCGCAGTTGCGGGGATGCTTCCCACCGGATCGGGGGGAGACTCCATCGTCGAAAATGGAATCTGTCGGGGTTGTCGGCTTCGTTTGAGGTAGGCGTTACGGGTGATGGACAGGAGCCAGGAGCGGACCCTTTCAGGCTCCCGCAACTGATCCCAATGACGATGAGCCGACAGAAAGGTCTGCTGAGTCAGGTCCTCCGCGTCGGATTCCGACCCGGACAACCTCAGGGCAAACCGGTACACGAGACGGTAATTCTCGTCCACCAGCTTTACGATCTGACTGTTGTCACGATCGCCTGACATCGGCCTCTCGAATGATTGAACCGCCGGCAGTGGCGTCTATTCCCCAAATTGCCCGGTTGGCCGCCGTTTTCAGCCACGGCTGGCTAGGATTCGGGCGTTTCCCGTGCACTTGTAATACGCCGGAACCCGTCGATTCTCGGTAAAAAATGAAAGAATCCAGAAGCTGTCGGCTGATGCGGCGACATAACCTCTGGATTCTTATGGAATTAAGTGAATCTGGCCCGAAGCATCAAATCAATTCTCGAAGTGCATCAAGGGCATCGTCATGAGGACTCGCTCCGATTCCATTGTCTGCAGTTGCATCAATGCTTGCCGCACCAGTCGTCCGCGCTGCGGATCGAGTTGCTCCAGAGCCGGAAGCGCCATGTCGATCAACGACGGCTGCCACGCCGAGCGAACGGCAGGCGTCGTCAACGTCTCATCGTCGTCGGTGCTGCCGCTGAGATCTTCGAACAGCATGTCGAGCAGACCCATCGGCTTGGGGATGACGCGAACACGATAGTCCTCGAGACCGACTTCGTTGGCGGTGTAGGCGAGGGCCTCGGTCAGGCCGCCGATTTCGTCGACAAGTCCCAGTTCCAACGCCTGCTTGCCGGTGTACACGCGGCCGCCGGCAATGTCGTCGATCGGCTGCGTCAGTCGATCGCCGCGGCCTTCGACGACGTGGTTCTTGAAGACGCCGTAAACTTCGTCCATCCAGCCCTGCAGTTCGGCCTTCTCGTCTTCGGTGAAGGGATCACCCGAGAAGAGCATCCCTGCATGTTCGCCGCGCTCGATTCCATGGAACGTGATGCCGACACGGTTCCACATGTTGGTCGTCGCCAGCTTGCCGGAAACCACGCCGATCGAACCGGTGATGGTCGTTTCGTCGGCGAAGATGCGGTCGGCCCGGCAGGCCACGTAGTAACCGCCGCTGCCCGCCACGCCCCCCATCGAAACGACGAGCGGCTTGCGAGTCGCAACGAATTGGGCGGCGTTGAGGATGATTTCGCTCGCGATGGCCGATCCGCCGGGCGAGTCGACCCGCAGCACAACGGCCTTGACGTTCGAATCCTCGGCCGCTTCCTCCAAGGCCTTTCGGATCGGCTCGCTGAACGCACCTTGCACGGCGCCAAACGGAGATGCCTCGGCGTCGCCGGTCATGATCGGGCCTTCCACGTAGACGATGGCGATCGAGTCGCGATCGTCGGTGTCAGCCGGAGGGCCGGCGAGGATCTGAGACCACAATTCCAGTGCGGCGAACGGGCTCGACATATCG
>JANNSB010000572.1:0-3920 GCA_031402175.1 Planctomycetaceae bacterium | reverse complement strand
GCCTTGTAAACGATCCCCATTCCGCCGCGGGCGATCTCTTCCAACAACTCGTAGTTCCCCAGATACCTGATTTTCTGCGGTACTGCGTGCGGTGGCCCGACATCGGGTGTGTGAGTGGCAACGCCGGAGAACCGCTCGATCGCGGCGTCAACCGTCTGGCTGTCGCCTGAGAAGCGGTCGCGGTAGCCGAACAGCGACAGGGCCGGTTCCTGCTGAGTGCGGTAGTTGAACTCGATCAGCAGGAGTTCGAAGAGCAGTTGCCGTCGCTCACGATCCTGGAATTCTCCCAGCAGGTCTTCGATCCGCGGGCTGTCGCCCGACCGCCATGCCTCCTCGAACTGCATACAGACCGTGTCGATGCGCTCCAGGGCTTCGAGGGCGAGGGACTGTTCAGGGTTTGTGTGGCGGGAGGTCATTGTTAAAGCTGGAGGACCGGACTGAAAAGCCACCTGGGTTAGGTCGATACCTTGGAAGAAGTCGGACCGTTGCGCTGCTCATAACACCAGCATACGTACCAGCGGTAGAGACTGCCGAGCAGGGAGTCGTCCAACTCTCCAACATTGAGCGACGCCCGGGGGCACGGGTGTCATCAGATTCCCGTCTTGTCATAAATGATTGAATCGTCGCAGAGTTGTGTGCCGTTCTGACTGGGATACCGGTATTGGCGTGCGCCAACCGCCAAAGGAACGCCGGAATTGGTCAACCCTCATACGAATTGCCTGTGGCGAGTCCGACTCATTGTCCGGCCGTTGATCCCGACGAAGGCGGAGTGGGGCGGGCCATGCAATTCTCCAAGAATCCGGTGGTCGCAGACTCGAATTGGCCAGTGCAAACACTTCTTGCAGGCGTGGGGGGATGTCGCGGTATTCGCACAGCCAACGATCCTCGTCTCTTGTGCAACTGTCGGCTACTCGAAATCGAAGTCCGAGCCGCGTGTGCAGTTCGAAGTCGTAGACGACCTTGCGATCGGGATCGAGCAAGCAAACGCGGGCCTCGGAGAGTTCGTTGAGGATCTGCTGCGACGCCGCCACATGCGGGCCGGTCGACATCTGCTGGATAAACGCCATCCTCAAGTCGGCCTGCGTCTCGATCACGTCCGGATCAGACTCGAAATGCGAGAGCCCCAGCAGCCGATAGTAATCGGGAGGCTGCTCGGCCGGCGGAATCGCCCGCCACTTGTAATAGGGATCGAACGCGGCCACGCAGTTTCCTCGCCCTGAGGGGAAAGACCAAGTTGAGCCGGGATGTGAGGTTTGTCATGGGGATCATCCTTCGCGAGTTCGAAACGCGTTCGAGTCACTCAGGTCGGTCGAACTTGCCAGGAACCGCACTCATACGCCTGAAGGCAGTGATACCTCTACGGGTTTCTCGCGATACGAAAACCGATGAAGTTGCACATCGCGGGGAACGAGTTGCTATCAAGGCGGCTGGTCGAGCGAGAGCCGTCAGGAGCGCTGTTCCAGGATCCGCCACGCACGACGCGCCGTTCGCCGTTCATGGCAGAGCTGTCGACGATTGGGTCGATCGTGGTTCCGATCCGTAGGTAGTATGCATCCTCTTTGAAACCATCCCAGCACCACTCAGAGACATTGCCGTGCAAGTCATACAGTCCAAATGCGTTCGGGGCGTAACTTCCGACGATCGTGGGTCGCAACAAGTTCGGCCCTGCCGTGTCGGTTCCATAAGGGCGGTCCCCGCGCACATTCGATTCGGTGCCGTTGCTGGTTGTGCCGAAGTGAAACGGTGATTCTGTTCCTGCCCGGCAGGCGTACTCCCATTCCGCCTCAGTCAGCAGACGATAACCACCTCCGCCGGCAATGGTCACGTCGGCGTCGATAATGCAATCTTGGACGGAACTAGGATTTCCTGACGGTCGTAGTGTCCGAGGAGTCACATTGGACATTTCATAGTACGGAGGCAGATCGCAGCGATCCGAGAGGGCATTGCAAAAGGCGATCGCGTCGAACCAAGTGACACGCTCGACCGGATACTTCGTGGGATCCTCAGCTGCACGGGCAAATTCACTCGGATAGGTGCGCATCACGATTCTCCACTTGCTTCGCGTTACCTCATGAGCACTGACAAAGAATGGCTCGGTAATCCGCACGCGGTGTTGCGGGCCTTCGTGGCCCTCGCGACCTTCCTGTGTGGGAGGCGCTCCCATCTGGAACTCGCCGGGTGGAATGAGTTCCAATTCGATCCCGAATAATCCATCGACGTCAACGTCGGTCCCGAGGTGGTCGGCCCACTCGCGCCGCGCCTGTTCCGCTTCGTCGACACTGAAGGGCGCCACAAGCAACGCGGGACGACCATCGGCAGGGGTGACCTCGCCGCCAGGAACTGGCAGCATCTCCAAACCCGGATTCCTGGCTACGCGAAAACCTTGAGAGTCGCCCATCGGACTGCGAGTTCCCGAGCTCGCGTTCCTGGCATTACCATCCCAACCGCCGCCGCGCCGGACGCGATAATGGGCGGAGATGCTGCTGACGATTGGATTGATCGTCGTGCCAGTCCGTTCGTCATAGGCATCCCAGTCGAAGTAATCCCAGCACCACTCACAGACGTTGCCGTGCATGTCGAAGAGTCCGAACGAGTTCGCAGCATAGCTCCCGACGCTGGTTGTGCGATCGAGGCGGCTATCTTCGACATTCATGGCTTCCGGATTGCTTACGTTGCCGTAGTGAAACGCTGTCGTCGTCCCCGCGCGGCAGACGTACTCCCATTCTGCCTCGGTGAGCAAGCGATATCCATTGCCTCCATTGACCGTGACCTCCGCGCTTGTGATGCGATCTCCGTCAGGGCCGTTGCCGTTTGAACGAGTAACATTCGACATCTCGTAGTACGGAGGCAGATTGGAGTGCTGCGAAAGTGCATTGCAGTAGAAAACTGCGTCATACCAAGTGACTCCTTCCACCGGGAAGTTGGACGTGTCCATTCCGGCAATGTTGCTTGCTTCCCAACCGGTTGCAGCAAAGGCGCTTGGATTGGACAACATCAATTGTTGCCACTGCCGCTGCGTCACCTCGTGCACTCCGACATAGAACGGCTCAGTAATCCGCACACGATGTTGCGGACCATAATTCTCATGCCTATCGGGAGATCCCATGAGAAACTCCCCCGGCGGAATGAGGGTGAGTTGCATGCCGATCGAGTTCTCAACGTCGACGTCGGTCCGCAAGTGGTCGGCCCAAACCTGTTGCGCTTGCGCTGCTTCATAGGCGCTGAAGGGCGCCATCAAGAGCGCGGGACGACCATCGTTGTCAGGGGATGGCTCTGTTGGGGGTGTCCCCGTCATGCCAGACTCTGACTCTTCAGGCAGACTCTGCCTCGCCGTGCCCGACGGTGGTGGCAGTGCGCCCGAGCGGGCGTCCCACAGCCGCGCCGTTCCGTCATAGCTGGCCGTGGCCAACCGGACGCCGTCGAGACTGAACGCCACATGCATGACAGCATCCGCATGCTGCATCGGCGCGCCCAGCGGCGCGCCCGTGCGTGCGTCCCACAGCCGCGCCGTATTGTCAAAGCTCGCCGTGGCCAATCGCTCGCCGTCGGGACTGAACGCCACATGCCTCACATAATCCCCATGCCGCATTGATTCGCCCAGCGGCGTGCCGCTGTGGGCGTCCCACAACCGCGCCGTATCGTCCAGGCTGGCCGTGGCCAATCGCTCGCCGTCGGGACTAAACGCTACATACAAGACTTTATCCTCATGCCGCATTGGTTCGCCCAGCGGTGTGCCGCTGCGAGCGTCCCACAGCTGCGCCGTATTGTCTTCGCTTGCCGTGGCCAGTCGTTCGCCGTCGGGACTAAACACCACATGCCTGACTTCATCTTCATGCCGCATTGGCTCGCCCAGCTCTGCGCCCGTACGGGCATCCCAAAGCCGCGCCGTTCCGTCGCGGCTAGAGGTGGCCAGTCGTTCG
>JANNSB010000571.1:0-2370 GCA_031402175.1 Planctomycetaceae bacterium | reverse complement strand
GCCGTACGAGGCCCAGGAGCCGAGGCACGGGCGGCCCGTCACCTGATTGCCGGTCTGCATCAGGCAGATGGCCGGCTCGTGATTGATGGCTTCCGTGTGCATGCTGCGAATGAAGCACAGGTCATCCACCATCTTCGACGTCCACGGCAGCAATTCGCTGGTCCACATGCCGCTTTCGCCATGCTGAGTGAACTGATACTTTGACGGAGCGATCGGGAACCGGGCCTGCCCGCTGGTCATCGTGGTCAGCCGCTGCCCCATCCGCACGGTTTCCGGCAGATCCTTGTCGTACCATTCCTTCATCACGGGCTTGTAGTCGTACAGGTCCATCTGCGACGGTCCGCCCACCATATGCAGGTAGATCACCCGCTTCGCCTTGGGAGCGAAATGGGGCGGAATCGCTCCCGGGTGCGACATCGGTGCCGCCGCATCGTCGCCCAGGCTGACGCCGCCGCGCTGCATCAGGCTCGCCAGGGCCGCCCAGCCGACGGCATGGGAACCTTGGGAAAAGAAGTATCGACGGGTGATCTGCTGGCGAAACAATTCAAATGCGTTCATGGCAACTCCTCTAGAATTCAAGTGCACACATTATTGTGCCGAGTTGGCCGGTGGGATACCAGCCGTCTGCCCGAAATTCACGGCTCGCGGCGTGTTGCAGTTGAATCGAGACGGTTCCGGACGTTAACACTTCGAGAGACGCGGTTTCAGGCGAGAATCGGAGAATCATGTTTCCTGGTGCATTACAGTCGGCCTCGGGCCGCATTCAAGAGGCGGCCGACGAGTTGCAGCTCGTCTGGCTCAACGTCCGCGAGCACTGGCAGGACCAGAATGCCTCGCGATTCGATGAGCAGCATCTGCGCAAAGTCTTTGCCGAAGTGCAAGCCGCCATCCCCGCGATCACTCAGATGAGCCAGGTGCTCGGCCAGGCTCTTCGAGAGTGCAACGAGCCGGAGTCTGCCGACAGATGACAGAATTGGGCGACAGGCCGCAGGCCAGATGCGTTAGGATGTACACAACTGGATTCACGCCTCGCCAACGACCATTTCATGCCGGCGACACTTCGTTTCCACGATTCCTCAATTCTCAAGCCCAGAGCCTAAAGCCTTCCTCGTGAACGCCTCGCTGACGGAAATCGCCCTTGCCCTGCGGCAGTTTGAAACCGCGATCGCCCGCCGCCGCGCGCAGGAAAGTGAGTTTCATGAACGGTTCGGCTCTGCCACGGACGCCACGGAACGCGAACTCGAACAATCGCTCAGACGGGTGGAAGCCGAACGCGATGAGGTGCTGGAGGCTCACACTTCCGAGTTCGAGTCGATCACACAGCAACTTGAGAATTACTTCTCCGAGCAAATTGAAGGCGCTCAGGGAGAGCATGACCTGGCGGTTCGCGAGGCCGACCATCGCGCCAATCTTGAGAATCAGAACATCGAATCCCGACATCGCGACAGCGAATGGGTGGTGACTTCGGTCATGGACGATACGGCCGAAGACTCGCCCCGCCGGCAGTTCGAGCGATTCCGGCAGACGCTGCTCCGGGCGCGCGAAGAACAGGTCGCGGAGTGGACATCGCTGGACGGTTCGTTCCGCGAACTTGTCGAACGGCGTCGCTGGCGGGGCCGTCCGCCGGTCGAGCCGGCCGATCCCCCCAAGGCGCGCGATAAGGCACAGCAACGCTTTCAGCAGACGGTCGAGGACGCCCGAACCCAACAGGCGATCGTCGAAACGCTCAAGATCCCCCGGCTGTTCGTCGGCTTCCGGTGGATCTATCTGGGACTCGCCATTGCGGCAGCGGTGTTCGTGCCGCTCTGGCTGCTGGTCGACCCGCAATCGCTCGGAATCAACGGAACCCGCGAATCGGCTCAATGGGTCGGCATCGCCGGCGGCACGGCTGTGGGAGCGGCGATCTTTCTGCTGACGCTGGTGTACACGCTCGGCATGTTCCAGTTCTCCGACGGCATGAGGCGGTTGCAGCAACTGGTCGCCGAAGCGGGCTGGGTGCACAAGATCTGGCTGGGATTCGCCAGGGATGACCTGCAGAAACAACAGGAACAGTTCGAAATCAAGCAGCAGGCGATCGAACAGCAACGCACCGAAACGCTGCAGAAGTACGACACCGCCCGCACCGAACATCAATCGGAGATCGAAAGCCGCCGCGCCAAGGTGATGTACGATGCGCGACAAGTTCTCAACCAGCAATTGCGGGCACTCCATGATGATCGCGCGATTCAGGCTCAGGCGGTCCAGGAGGAACATCAGCATCGGCTCGGCGAGGCACAGACGAAGTTCTCCGAACGGATCGAACAGGCCCGACAAGCACTGGCTGCCTATCGCGGCGAACGAGAGATGCAGCGGACTGATTTCTGGCAACGG
>JANNSB010000570.1:0-4022 GCA_031402175.1 Planctomycetaceae bacterium | reverse complement strand
ATCGGCGATGGCACCGAGGGAGACGGCCCCGACGGCGAGCCGTCCACCTGCCGTCACGCCCGGCCTCACGGGGTCTGTGTGGATGCCGCCGGCCGGGTCTACATCGGCGACAGCAACAATCACAGGGTGCGGGTTTGGTCGTCTGCCGCCGCGTAATAGGACTGGGAACTCAGCACTCGTCATCGTCCAGAGGGTCAGCGGTCGCGAACCGGTTGAAATTGGCTGAGCAGCGCGTCGTGTGCACCGTTGGCTTCGAGGATGTGCAGACTGAACTGTTCGGCAAGTTCCCGGAAGACGTGCAGTCCACGAACGCTGTTGCCCTTGAGGTCGAGTCGTGGTGAGAAGGTGGCGATGCCGACCTGTCCCGGAACCACGGCCACGATTCCGCCCCCCACGCCGCTCTTGGCGGGGATGCCGATGCGATAGGCCCACTCACCCGCATAGTCGTACATTCCGCAGGTGTACATGATGCTCAAGAGATCCTTGACGTACCTGGCGTCGATGGCCCGGACTTTCGTCACGGGATTCACGCCGCCGTTCGCCAGGGTCGCGCCCATAACGGCCAGGTCGTGGCAGTTGACGAGCAGGCTGCACTGCTGGAAGTAGAGTTCGAGTGACTCTTCGAGGTTTCGGCTGACCATGTCGAAGTTGAGCATCAGGTGTCCGATCGCGCGATTGCGATGTCCGGTGGCTCGCTCGGATGTAAACACGGAGTTGTCGATAAAGATCTTTCTGCCGCAGTAACGTCCGAACATCTCCAGCAGGCGAGTGATCCGCTCGGGAAAGTCCGGGCCCTTAACCAGATCGGCGGCCGCGATCGCGCCGGCATTGATCATCGGGTTGAAGGGACGGTTGGATTTCTCATCCAGCGTGATCGAGTTGAAGGACTCGCCGATCGGCTGTATCCCGATCTTCGACAGCACATGCTCGCGACCATGATCTTCCAGGGCGAGGCCGAAAACGAACGGTTTCGAGACGGATTGCATCGTAAACTCTTGCTCGAAGTCGCCGACGTCGACGGACTGCCCGTCGACCGACACGACCGAAATGCCGAACCAGCCGGGGTCGGCCTTGGCGAGTTCGGGGATGTAGTCGGCGACCGCCCCGTCATCGACCGAAACGAATTTGGCGTGCAGATCGCGTAGCGTCTCCCGCAGCGGCGAGGCCGCGGACTTCAGGCGGGTCAACAATGCATCCAGATGAAACGTCGATTCGTCGGGCATATTCGCAACCTGGCGTAGTTATTCGGCAATCGCGTCTGCGACGAGCCGCAGCTCACGACTGAAGGGATGATCCGGAAAACGGTTGACGAACAGCCCGCTGCTGGCCAAGCGAACCATTTCGTTATTCAACGGGAGCATGGCCACGACCCTGGCGCTGTAGGCGGACTCGACCTTTTCCTTGAGCGCCAGGCGATCCATTCCGGGTGGGATTTTGTTGACGATCAGCCACGTGTTTTGCACGCCCAGGCGACGCGCCAGTTCGAGCGTGACCGACGTTCCCTGAAAATCTTGACTGTCGGGACGCAAAACGAGCAGGAGATGGTCGGAAACGACGATGGACAGCAGCGTCTCCTCGTTGACGCCCGGGTGGGTGTCGATCAACAGAAAGTCGAGGCGGAGTTCCCGAATCAGCCGCTTGAACCCGTCGTGCAAGAGTCCGACATCGTAACCTTCTTTCAGCACACGGCCGATTTCGCCCGTTTTCAAACTGGCGGGTATCAGGAACAACCGAGGGCGTTCGTCGCTGTCGGTGACGTTCCCAACCGACGTGGACGTGACATCGTAGGCAGCCTGTTCGATGGGGCACTTGCCCCACAGGTAGTCGTTGAGGGCTTTGGTGATGTGCCCGGGATCCAACTGGAACAGCACGTGAATGCCCGGAGACTGAATGTCGGCGTCGACGATGCCGACGCGATTGCCCTTGCGGGCGAGCATGACGGCGACGTTGGCCGTCGTGTTCGACTTCCCTGTGCCCCCTCGAAAGGAGTGGATCGAAATGATTTTTGCCACTGAGGTTGTTCCGGACGGTAGATCGATGAAAGTCGTTCCTTGAGGGGATCACCAGCGGCTCATGTACGGGGTCCGCCACCACCGGGATCCGTGTCGCGCTGCAGACGTTGGAGATGCTGCTGAAGGTGACGGAACGCCTCGCTTTCAGTGATCTGGCCGACCTCTTCTTCGACCAGGCGTGCGTCGATGCCAAGGGCGTCGAGTCCGGACGGATCGACTCCATCGATCGTCTGCGAATTGTTGGGCGCCTGCTGGTCCGTTACGAATTGAAACGTCGGTCCGCTCGTTCCCAATTGAAAGATGGCGGTGTTCCACAAATAGACCTCCTGGACCAGCTCGTCGTTGATCCGTGTCCCGTTGCGGCCATACGAGTACATCACCCAATCCCTCTCTCGAAACAGGAGTTCAACGTGCTGCCGGGAAACCTGCGCATCGGTCAACGTGATATCGTTGTTGTCCGAACGTCCGATCGAGACCTGTCGACAATCGGCGAATTGCCAGGTTTGGATGGGATGCCCCTGGGCCGCGTCGAGCAGGTGCAACGTACAGTTGCCCGCGGCTTCCTGATCTGATTTCATCCGCAAACTCCGAAGACCGGTCTGGATATGACGTTGCGTATTTGCGGCAATTGGCGTTCCCGCGCCGCAAACATACCGAGAGTAGCGAGAAACCAGCGAAACAGCTTGCGATTCGGCATCAGAATACCGAGCGAGCATCGGAAATGCGCAAGTTTATGGCAGCATATGTCGCCAAATTCAGCACATGTGCATGCGTGACGGGCACGTTGAATTGACCTGCGGTAGCCTCATCGGGTCGTGAGGGCCTGCGCGTTGTGAACCCGATCGAGGTTGATTGGCACCCGAGTGCGAGCGACGGAGGGGATGGGAGGCTTTCGGCAGACGTGCAAAGCGATCCCGTCTGTACTGCGGCGTCTCGGAGAGACGTCGCTACTGGAGCGGCAAGCGATGGACTCACCTTGACGGCTTCAACCCCTGCAGGATGTAATCCCCACCCGCTCAATGGGGCTTCGATACCAACGTGCCAGGGACGGCACCCGCATGCTGACGACTTTTGATCGTTTTCTGCTTAGACAGTATTTCATCGCGTTCGCGATCTTGTTCGTGACCGCGCTGGGACTATTTGCGGTCGTCGACGGCTTCACGAATCTCGACGCCTTCCAACAGGCCTCGCAAGAGGACGGCCTGGCGACAATGCTTTGGCGGATGGGCGAGCGGTACTTCTATCAGTCGAGCATGTTGTTCGACATGGCAACGCCGTTCTTAGCGGTACTTTCGATGCTCGTCGTTCTGACGCTGCTGCTCAAGCACGGGGAACTGCATCCGCTGCTGGCCGCGGGCATTCCCAGTTTTCGAGTCTGCCTGCCACTGCTGGTCGGCATTCTAACGGTCAATGTCTTACTCGCCGCGAACCAGGAGTGGCTCTTGCCGCGAGTGGCACCCTACCTGCAAGGGTCACATGGGGAAGGCAAGGATGCCGCCCTGTCGGTGCAGCCGAAGATTGATGCCCAGGGAATCTACATCGCCGGCGCCGAACTGTTCCTGCATAACCAATCACTGACGGATGCAGAGTTTCGGCTCCCGTACCCCAAACTGGCGCGGGATTACACCACCATCCACGCTCGGCGGGCGACCTACCTTGCCGCCACGGACGACCTCGCCGCCGGCTGGGTGATCGACGAGGCCGACCTGTCGACACCCGTCGATCCGACGCAACTCACTGATACGGGTCGGGAGTATGTCATTCGCGCGGAATCGACCGGTCAGTTGTTCATCAAGACCGACGTGACGATCGATCAGTTGGCATCGTTAGCGGCGGGACATCGTTACATCAGCACCAGCGAACTCCTGCGGCGCCTGCAATCGCCGAGCGGTTCTGTCATCGCGGCCCGGGCACAGGTGATGCACTTTCATTGGCGGTTGACGCGGGTACTGGTCAACGTGATCGGCTTCTTCATTCTCGTGCCGTTCATCGTCCGCAGGGAGCACGACC
>JANNSB010000569.1:0-5848 GCA_031402175.1 Planctomycetaceae bacterium | reverse complement strand
GAGAACCGTGCGTATTTGCCAGAATCCGTGAGAATCCGCACACCCTTGCGGAGGTCGATCAAACCGGAATTCACTGATGCGTCCTAATCCTCGCCGCCTGCTGCCGGGCGAATCGCGCAACCTGAGAGAGCACGGTTACGCCGTGTGAAAAGCCCGGTCGCCGGCGTCACCCAGTCCGGGGACGATGAACTTACGATCGTTAAGTTCCGGATCGACGGCAGCCGCATGGATGAATACTTCGGGAAACTCCCCCTGCACGCGCTCGATACCCGGCACTGCGGCGATAATCGACACCAGATGCATTGTCGGCACGCCCCAGTCGCGCAGGGCCTCGAGTGCCGCCAGCGCGGAACCTCCCGTGGCCAGCATCGGATCGAGCACGATCGCCACATCCACAGGCCGGCCGACCGGCAGTTTGCTGTAATAATGCACCGGGTTGGCCGTCTCTTCATCGCGATAGAGCCCGAGGTGCCAGACCTGCGCCTCCGGCAAGAGGGCCAACGCCGCATCCACCATGCAAAGTCCCGCGCGTAGGATCGGCACAAGGCCGACAGTCTGATTGAATTCACTGCCAGTCGTACTGCAGAGCGGCGTCTCGATGTCGGTCGCGGCCGTGGTGAGCGACCGCGTCGCTTCGATCAACAGCATGCCCGCCAACGCATCCAGGCAGCGGCGGAATTCGGGCGAGGCCGTTCGCTTGTCGCGCAGCTTGCTCAGGTAGACGTCGGCGACCGGATGATTCAGAACGACGAGGGGCATAGGTCGCCTTTCGCTCCGCGAATGTAGCGCCGGAATGTGAACTGGCGGACTCTCCGAAGGCAACTGACATTCACTACACAGCACCCACTCCAACGCTACTTTCGCGGAGCGAAAGGCTTCTATCCGGCCTTCGCCCTCAGACCGGCGATCGCGGCCAGCCCGACGACGACAAGACATGCGATCACCGGCAGGGCGACCCTCTTCATGCCGCCGACGAAGCCGGTTCCCTTTGACAACGGCCCGCGGAGGGCACACCACATCAGCAGCGGCGCGAGGGGCAGAATGATGTAACTCGCCAATGGAACGGTAGTGTTCGTTGTGTTGAACTGGCCGATCAGCATCCCACCACAGAGAAGTGTGCAGCAGGCGAGCGACATCCCTTTCAAGTTCGCGCTGTGAGTCCACAGCATCGAAACCGTGATTCCACTGAGCGCTGCCGCGCCTGCTCCCACAGTCAGGGCAAAACTTGTGGTTCCGCTCAGCAACAGGACCATGGCAGTGCACATTCCCGTGAACGTCAACAAGCCCGGCAGCAACGGCCCTCGAAATCGTTCGCACACACCGTCGAACAGAAATGCAACCGCCGCCAGCGCCGGGCCGAAGCCGAGGACGTAAAGGTGCCGGATCGGTTGCACAGCCGGTCGCGTCGGCACCAATAGCCATGCGGCTGTCAATCCAAACAGGACGTACATCAACATCCGCTCGAACCTTGACACTCCGCGTGTGTGAACGACGGGTCCGAAAATCATCGCCGCGGCAACCACGAACGCCAACAAGTCATACGGAAACTTCGGCATCCAATAGCCGTGAGCCTCTTTCCACCACACCAGCCAGTAGCCGGCACTGAACCCGATCACGAGTGCAAGACTGGGTGCGTAACGCGCCGCCGCATCCTCTCTCAGGACGCGCCGCGCCACAAACCATATTGCCAACGCGACTACAGCGGGCGCGAGCCCGCCGTAGAGCATGTCGATGATCGTGAACGGCATGGCTCAGCCGCCGATGATGATCTGCAGTTCGACCTCTTTCAATACGCCGTCCTGCCTGGCCGTCATCCCCCATTCAGTGCGATCGATCGTGAACTCGGCGTTCAGAGTCAGGCCATCCTCGGTCGAAACCGTGGCCGGAAACGTGACAGGCTTCGTCTCCGCCAGCAGAGTGAGGTCGCCCGTGATGGTCACCGTGCCGTCCTCGCCGGCCTCGATCGACGTCGACTCGAACTTCGCTTCGGGGTATTCGAGCGCGTTAAAGAAATCGGGATTCCGCAGATGATCAGTGAGCATGGGATTGAATGTCGTGATCCCCTCGGTCTGAATTGTCACGCTGACCGCGGTGAGCGCGCCATCTTCGACGGTGGCCGTCCCGTCGAAATCGGTGAACTCGCAGGTGCGCGGATCGGGCTTCGCCGGGTCGGCATGCGTGCCGATGAACACGACATCGGTGTTGTCGGGCGTCAATGCGACTTCACCATCGGCGATGGCAGCGCCGGCCGTTGACCCTGCATCATCCGAAGTACCGGCGTCGTCCGTGGCGGACGAATCATCTGTCGTGCCTGTGTCGCCGGTCGTGCCCGAACTGGTGAGCGAGTCGCCGCCCGCATCGGTCGTCGGCGCGCTGCCGCTGGAAGATCCCGACGTTCGCTGTTCGCCCATCTCCGCATCGCAGCCCATCACGAACAACGCCAGAACAAGCATACTGGAAGAGAAGATTCTCACGATTCATCCTTTCGATAGTGATTGATGCAGGCGACCGGCCCACGAACGCAACATCGCCTGTTGCAGATGCACAATTGACCCAACCATCCTACCCGGCCACCGCGGAGATGCCAATCAAGCGGTGCCGATCGGTGAACCGACGCTGCGAGGTGATCGACCTGATCGATATCCCAGCACTTCGGGGTGCCTTTCTTTTGAAGAGTAGCCAACGCGCCGCTTAATCTGCGACACTCCGGCCATCAGCTATCCATCATTGGCCATCATTGGCCATCAGCCACCCACTACCCACTACCCACTGTTCCCAACCATGGATCTCGCCGACCTCAAATGGACCGACGTGGCCGCGTTGCCGCGGGCCACGCCGTTTGTCATTCCGATCGCCGCCCTCGAACAGCACGGCCGGCACATGCCGGTGTTTACCGACAGCCTGCTGCTCGGCGAAGTGCTGCGCCGGACGAAAGAGCACTTCCCCAAAGAGATCGTTTTCACACCGCTGATGTGGCTCGGGAACTCGGAACATCATCTCGATTTCCCCGGCACCCTCACGGCCTCGCCGCGCGTGTACCTCGATCTGCTGCAGGACATGGTTGAGAACCTGCTGTTTCACGGCTTCCAGCGGATCGTGTTCGTCAACGGGCACGGAGGCAACATCGTGCCGGCTCAGCAGGCTCTCTTTGAAACGAGGCAACAACACCGCGAACGCGACGACCTGCTGCTGTTGTCGACGACGTACTGGACGCTCGGCTCCAAACCGCAGGAACTGCATCCCGAACTCAAGCAGCCGCACATGGGACATGCAGGCGAATGGGAGACATCGATGATTCTGCGAATCGCGCCGCATCTCGTCGGCGACATCACCAAGGTGAAGGATGTCGAGTTCGGCAACTCGTTCGAGCCGGCCCATCGGGCGTGGATCACGAAAGACCGCACCGAACCGGGGCACATCGGCTATCCGAATCAGGGCACAGCCGAGAAGGGTGAGAAGCTGCTGCAGACGTTCACGAACGATGTGGTGACGTTTCTGAAGCGCGTCATCGCGTGGGACAGCAAGTCGTGGGAGGGATGACACTTCGTAGCACGGCCTTCCCAGGCCGTCGATTGTCGTCGGTTTATGGCCCAGGGCTGATGGCGGCTAACGCCCGTGGCTATTTGCTGACGCCGCTCCGCGGCTTACCCCGTTGTCGAGGTGACTACATCGATGCACTCGATCGCGACATCGCACAACTGCTCGACCAGTTCCCCTGGCATGGCGGGGGCGGGCATCAGCACAACGACATCGCCCAGCGGACGAGTGATGACGCCCCGCTCGCGGGCGGCGAGAGTCACTTGATGGCCCATGCGCCGCGCGGGGTCGAAGGGCTGCAACGTCGAGCGATCCTCCACCAGTTCGATGCCGACCATGATCCCTTTCTGACGCACTTCGCCGACATGCGGATGGTCGGCCAATGACGCGAGCCGGCGTGCGATGATCGCCGCGTTCTCGCGAACTCGCTCCAGCACATGGTTCGTTTCGAACAATTCACACGAAGCCAATGCGGCTGCGCAGCCGAGGGCGTTGCCGGTGAAGGTGTGACCGTGGAAAAACGTGCACCCCTCGTGCGGCGCGCCGAGGAACGCGTTATAGATCGCATCGGTCGTCAGCGTCGCCGCCAGCGGCAGATAGCCGCCGGTGAGTCCCTTCGCGAGACACATGATGTCGGGAGAGACCTCTTCCTGCTCGCAGGCGAAGAGAGTGCCGGTCTTGCCGAACCCGACGGCCACTTCGTCACAGATCAGCAAGAGTCCGAGTCGCTGCGTCACCTCACGCAGGTGTCTGAGGTAGCCGGGCGGATGCACCAGAATCCCCGCTGCCCCCTGCACGAGCGGCTCGACGACGACGGCCGCGATGCGGTCTCGGTTCTCGGTGAGCACCCGCTCGACTTCGCGGTGACAGTGTGCGAGATACGATTCTCGCGTGAAGCCCTCCGGCACCCGCAGCGCGACCGGCGCGGGCAACTGCAGCGTCGGGAACAGCAGCTTGCCGTAGGCCGCGTGAAAGATGTCGATGCCCCCCAGACTGACGGAACCGATCGTGTCGCCGTGATAGGCGCCGCTCAAGGTCACGAAGAGGTCGCGTTCCTCCGATTGCGGCTTCTGCCGGTGATACTGAAAGGCGATCTTCAGCGCCACCTCGACGGCCGTGGCGCCGCTGTCGGAGAAGAACACTTTGTTGAGTCCCGTGGGCGTCAGCTCGACGAGCCTCTTCGCCAGCCTTGCGGATGTTTCACTGGCCAGGCCGAGCAGTGTTGAGTGGGACACGCGATCGAGCTGTTGGCGGATGGCAGCGTCGATCGCCGGCACGCGATGACCGTGGACGTTGCACCACAGCGAAGCGTTGCCATCGAGATACCTGCGGCCACCCACGTCGACGAGATGAAACCCCTCGGCTGACGCAATGATCGGCGCGCCTTCGTCCCGCCATGCCTCCATCGGCGTGAAGGGATGCCAGAGATGGGCGAGATCCCATTCGCGCAGTTCGTGATGATTAGAAGGTGAAACGGTCTCCATCGGTCGAGCGTAGCAATCCGATCGTTGAACGCCCAGCCGCAGGTGCCGGTCCCAGTCGGTACATCACGCTCCGCCGCGGGTTATGGGCGTCATCTGTTAACAGCGCCACAAGACAAAGTACACGTTCTCTGGTCTGCGGCGTCTCGGAGATACGCCGCTACGTGAAGAACCGGTGCGGCGTCTCGCCGGGCGGCGCCATGCGCTGCAACTGCACGCCGACTTCGAGCAGGTGGTAGTCGCCCCAGAGGCAACTCTCGCCGCAGGGGATGCGGCGGCCGGCGGGAATGTGGTCCCAGCCTCGCGGGCGATGGTAGACGGCGTGCCACAACAGGCCCTGATGCGAGTCGTCGTCGTTGAGGTACGGTGGCGAGAGAAGCGTGCGGAGCACCGTCAGTCCCGCCTGCGAGTAGCGTTTTCCGCCGGATGTGTCGCCGAGTTGAGTCAGGACGCTTCCCAGGCGAATCAATCCCTGGGCCGCGATCGCGGCGGCTGATGAGTCGATCGGTTCGATGTCGTTGAATGGATCGCTCGGTCGGTCCTGCCAGCCCGACAGTTGGGCCAGTCCCGGAGCGCCGGTGTCCCAGAACGGGATGCCGTCGATGGGCGTGTGTTCGATGTAGAAGTCGCACGCAGCTTCGGCTGCCCGCCGGAACTGATTGAGCACTTCATCGCGTCCATCGAACAACTCGAATTCCTCTTCGGAGAGCGCGTGCACCCATTCCATTAGTTCCGCGTAGCCGAGCATGACCCACGCGAGGCCGCGGGTCCACGTCGAGAACGGGCTGTAGCCCTGTTGCGTGCTCGGGCAGCGGTAACGGCCAGCATTC
>JANNSB010000568.1:0-2362 GCA_031402175.1 Planctomycetaceae bacterium | reverse complement strand
TGCCCAAACCGCCCATATGCAGCGCCTAATCGAAGGTATGCTGGATATCTTCGCTCATCCTGATCTGGCTGGACGGCGGGCCCAGTCAGCACGACACCTATGATCCCAAGCCGAACGCGCCGATCGACTATCGCGGCATCTGGACCCACATCCCGACCAAAGTGCCGGGGATGGACATCTGCGAGCTGTTCCCGCGGCATGCGAGCGTGGCCGACAAGTTTTCGATCATCCGGTCGATGCACCACGACACCGGCGATCACTTTACCGGCGGGCACTGGATGCTCACGGGACACGGCGATGTGAGCGGGGCGGATTCGGCTCAGCGTTATCCCTTCTTCGGCAGCATCGCCACCAAGATGACGGGATCACGCCGACCGGGCATGCCGGCGAATGTCGGCATCCCCTACGCGATGAGCATCGGCCTGCGTCCCGGTTATTTCGGCGGACACTATCTCGGCGGCGAGCACAACCCGCTGGAGACCGAAGGTGATCCGAACAGTGAAGGCTTCCAGGTGAACAACCTGGCCCCCATTGGAGGATTAACGGTCGAGCGACTGGCCGACCGGCGCACTCTGAATGCCGACCTCGATCGGCTGGTAAAAGAAGTTGATCGGCGAGGGACGCTTGATGCTGTGTCGCAGTTCGACGCGCAGGCGTTTGATCTCGTGACCGGTTCGGCGGCCCGCGAGGCGTTCAACATTCAGAGCGAATCGCCGGAGATTCGCGAACGCTACGGGCGTAACTCGTGGGGGCAGAGCGTGCTGCTGGCGCGTCGCCTCGTGGAAGCGGGATCGACGGTCGTCACCTGTCACTTCGGCGGTTGGGACACGCACTGGGACCATCAAGGCGCGATGGAACGATACCTGCCACAAGTCGACATGGCCGTCAGCGGCTTGCTGACCGACCTGCACGAACGGGGCACGCTCGACAAGACGATGGTGATCGTCTGCGGCGAGTTCGGACGCACTCCGAAGATGAACGACGGCGGTAACGGCGGCGCGCCGATGAGCCAGGGAACACCCGGACGCGATCACTGGGGGAACGCCCTATCGGTGCTGGTGGCCGGCGGCGGCATCAAGCCCGGTCTTGTCGTGGGCGCGACGAATCATCTGGGCGAGTATCCGGCCGAGCGGCCGTTGCGTCCGGGAGATCTGCATCACACGATCTTCCATGTGCTGGGCGTCGACCCGACGCTGAGTTTCAACGATCACAGCGGCCGGCCGATCGCCGCGATCGATCACGGCGAATTGATCCGCGAGTTGGTGTAGCCGCGTCTCTCCGAGACGCGGAGACCGGAGAGCGAGATCTACCTCTCTGTTGCAGCTCGGCGAGCAAGTCACGCCCACTGGCGTCGCCCGGAGTCTGGGGACAGACTCCGCTACTGGCGGTTGAAGTCTGCCGTCCCCTCGGCTATGGTAAAAACTCCACCGAGGCAGAGGCTGGACCTCGTTCTCTGCATCGGTTCGAGTCATTCATGTTTGGATGGCTTACCCCACGAAACCTGCCTCCAGAGGTCGCCGGCAGAACCTGGTGGCCAGGGCCGCGACGTTCATACCTCCCACTCCCTTTGGAAACCTGATACGGACATGAGGATCAAGGCCATGAAGCGTGCTTCGCTCTGGGCGGTGTTGATGTGCTGCCTGTCGCTCGGCGTCGGTCAATCGCAAGCAGAGGACTGGACTTACTGGCGCGGCCCTTTCATGGACGGCACGTCGGTCGAAACCGGCCTTCCCGAATCTTGGGATCCCGATGGGGGCGAAGGGAGCAACCTGCTCTGGAAGAGTGCGGAACTCGCGGGTCGTTCCACTCCCGTCGTGATGAACGGCAAACTCTACACCATCATCCGCACCGAAATTGAAACGCCGCGCGAAGCCGAACTGGTCGTCTGCGTCGACGCCGCGACGGGCGAGGAGATCTGGACGAGCCGACTGAACTTCTTTCTCTGCGAAGTTCCCGACACTCGCGCCGGCTGGTCGAACATCGTCGCCGATCCCGAGTCCGGATACGTCTTTGTGCTGGGAGTGAACGACTACTTCCAGTGCATGAATGGCGAGACCGGTGAAGTGATCTGGTCGCACTCATTGTCGGAAGAATTTGGCATGATCAACACGTACGGTGGCCGGACCAACCGCCCGATCATTCATCGGACGAACGTGATCATCAGCGGCATCATGGTGAACTGGGGTACGAACGCACCGCCGAATCACCGGTTCATTGCGTTCGACAAGCGGAATGGCGCACCGGTGTGGTTCACGGGCACGAGAAACAACCCGTTCGATACTACGTATTCATCGCCTGTGATCGGCGTCGTGGGGGGCCAGTCAGTGCTGGTGCAAGGAGGCGGGGATGGCGCGGTGCACTG
>JANNSB010000567.1:0-6648 GCA_031402175.1 Planctomycetaceae bacterium | reverse complement strand
ACCGATACGTTCTTCGAGGCATACATCCTCGGGTTCGTGCGGAGTGCAGATGCCGTCATCCTCTGCATGGACGGCAGCAGCGACGACGGCCCCGAACAAGCCGCCGAGGTGGTGAATCAGTTACGTCAGCGGAAGACCGAACTGGGCGCCGAATCGGGCTTCGTGGACGACGACTTCAGCCGGGTGAGGATCAAGACTCTCTTTGTCGTGACCCGCGGCGATGATCCCGATGCCGCGACGCGGATCGAGTTCTTTCGCGAGATGTGTGATGCACCGCTGGAACCGATGCTGGTCGAATTGACTCGCCCGGATTCCCTCGAAGCGTTGCGCAAGGCGATCTTCAATTCGCTGTCGGTGATCCGCATCTACACGAAGAAGCCTGGCAAGCCGGCGGAGAAGGCGGATCCATACACCATCCCCGTCGGGGGCACGGTCGAGGATCTGGCGGCCAAGGTGCATCGGGAATTGGCCGACAGCGTCAAGCATGCCCGCATCTGGGGCACGAGCGCTCACGACGGCCAGACCGTCGGCAGAGAACATGTCCTCGCGGACGAAGACGTGGTCGAACTGCACACCTGATGGCGCTGGCACAGTCGCCGCCGTTTAGAATGAAACTGGAACAGGTTGAGCATCTCACGAAGTCACGGAATGGACCGCTGATGACGCGGATTTGGCGGATTCCCGCAGATCAGAGACACGGGGTGTGATTCTCACATCGTTTTCAGATCCGCGAAGACCCGCGCCATCCGCCCAATCCACGGTCTATCTCTCCGATGCCGATCCGCAACACGTTGCGCAAGATCAACAGGCCTGGTGGAACTGTTGCGTTTCGGCAACGCGACGATCTGGGTTCATCGAACGGCAACGACCCCTTTTTCGCTGAAAACGCCGGAACTGGCGTGTCTCGTTCAATCTTCTGAACGAACGGCGCAGAGTTTGAACAATCAGTTGCGATTGCATTCCATTCAGGCTCTACGATCGCTCCGCGACTGAAACCAGGGGACGTTATGGGTCGGCACCTGCTGCTGATGCTTACCGGCGACAATCAATTTGCAGACCAGCTTGCCCGCGAGGCCGAGCCGGCTTGCGAACTACACGTCACGCCGCGCATGGAACTGGTGCCCGGCGAAATGGAACGGCTTAAACCGAAACACTTCGTGGCCGACTTCCGCCAGGTGCATGCCGGCGGACACATTGAAGACGCCTGGCTCGAACGGCTAATGACGCAGTTCCCCGATGCGCAATTCGTGATGCTCACTTCGCCGCAGTGTCCCGAGCCATTGGAACGACGTGCCGCGATGACTCCCAGTCTCGTCGCGATTCACGCAGGTTCGGTACTCACTGAGCCAGAACTAGGGGCGCTGGCGGCACACATTGCCCCCGCGCCGACCGCAGACATCGATCACAGCGCCGAAGTCGTGCTGCAGGGAGTCACCCGGCGATTCGAAACCAACTCCCCTGAACTCAAGCGCATGCTGCAGGACTTGGCGATCGCGGCCGCTCATGATGTCACGATCCTACTTATCGGAGAGACCGGGTCGGGCAAGACGTTTCTCTCAAACCTGATTCACGAAGCCTCTCCCAGGCGCAACGAGCCGTTCATTCACATCGCCTGCGGCGCATTGCCGCGTGAACTCATCGAAAGCGAAATGTTCGGCCACGCCAAGGGGTCGTTCACGAGCGCCCATGCCGACAAGGAAGGCAAGTTTGTCGCGGCTCGTCGCGGCACCATGCTGCTGGATGAAATCGACGTCCTCGGTCTCGAGCAGCAGGTCAAACTGCTGAGAGTGATCGAAACCGGCGAGTTCGAGCCAGTCGGATCCAACATCACGCTGCAGTCGCAGGCTAGGTTGGTCGTCGCCAGCAATCTCGACCTGGAGCCACTCGTCGAGCAGCACAAGTTTCGGCCCGACTTGTACTATCGGCTCAACATGCTCAAGTTCGTCATCCCGCCGCTGCGGGAGCGGCGGGCCGACATCATCCCGTTGGCGAAGAAGTTCATCACGCGTTTCGAGGAGAAACATCAGCTCAAGGTGCAGCAGATCGAAGATCTGTTCTTCCGGTCGCTGCTGTCGTATCCGTGGCCGGGCAACGTGCGCGAACTGGAGCATGTGATTCAGCGCGCGGTGATCTATGCCCGCGAGGGAGTGCTCAACCGCGAGCAACTTCCGCCGCACATCCTGTCGGGTGCGGTCGGGCCGTCGAACGATCCTAACGTCACGATGAAGCGGCGGATGGAACTCGACGAAACCACGCTCGAACAGCAGATGGCTCTCACCGAGAAAGAGCTCATCGAGCACGCGCTGCTGCGGAACAGCTTCAGCCGCACCAACACCGCCAAGGATCTCGGCATCAGCCGAGTGACGCTCTACAACAAGATGAAGAAGTACAATATGACTCGGTGAGCGGCCCCGGTTCCGGGAGGGCGAGGCTCCTGCCAAGCCGAAGCCAGTACTAAGTCGCTACTTCGACAGAGCATCGTTTGCTGGTGGCCGATGCGGGAGGCGGACGATACGTCGTGTCGACAGAGCCTGCCGACGACGCAATTCAGCACCGATGCATTGGACGTCGTTGCTGAACTCAGCGGCGAGCCGCTGCCGGATCGCGCGAATCTCTTCAGTTATCGGATCGAGTGCCATCGTCGGTTCTCATAACGCCACCCGTTGCGGACTGAGCATCAAATCCGATTTAGCCGCCAACGATTTCGTGGAGCGAGTAATCCTCAGAGAACGTCCAGAATCATGACATGGCCGTTATTGTACTCCAGGGTTGGGCCCTCGACGATCGAGCCTCTTTCGATGACAAGGTGATATCTGCCTTGCTCGCCATTGATGATGAACTTCTGGCGGCCCAAGAGATGTTCCATCAGTGTGCGGTCGGGCGACTGTATTGAAATTCTCTCCGTGTTCTGCTGCAGCATATTGCGAAAATAGTCGAGGTGATGATACTGCGATTGGATTCGCGGAATCTCGCTGTCGAGCAACGTATTCAAACTGCAATCGCAAACGAATAGGCTGGCAGTGGATTCCGGCCACCGTTCCCACAACCAGCCTGCTGCGAAAAGTGACGCCAGTGAGAGCACCACGCTCGCCATGTTGATGCAGGTCTTGATTCTCGAGGCCATGGCCATCCTGCGTTTGCCAAGAAGCGAGTTCTTCAAACAAACAATGCATCAGTTCACGAGTGGTTGAATTGCTCGGAGACTCTATCACAGTCGCCACAAAACGATGAATGCCAGATTGCACGAACGACCCCCGTCCGATTGTGCAATCGCCCGTTCCTCGATATCAATGCTCATCGGTCGCCGCTGTAATGGCGGCTCGTCCTGAGGAGCCTTCTTTGCACAGAGTCCGGCATTGCGACCTGTTGACCGTCATCGTCATTGCGATCGTATCGATCGCTGTCGCACCCACCGTTCACGCGGGCGAAGCTCTCGATGCGATTCGCGAGCGAGGGACGCTCCGGTGGGGAGCCGACATGGAAGGGGGCGGTCCGTTCGTGTTCCCCAGCCCTACCAACGAAGACTCCGATCGCGTCGAAGGCTTCGAGGTCGAGATCGCCAACCTGCTCGCCGAGCGACTCGGAGCCGAAGCGGAGTTCAGGCAGAATCCGTGGGACAAGCTGCCGGAAGTGCTCAACGGCGGCAGCATCGACATCGTGCTCAATGGTTACGAATGGAGTCCCGCGTGGGCCGAGCAATACGGCACCTCCATTCCCTATTATGTCTATGAGCTGCAATTGCTGGGCCGCAAGTCGGACGACACGCTCCTCACTTGGGACGACCTCTTGAATCCAGCGGGAGGCCCCAGAAAAGTGGCCGTGCTCGGAGGGTCGGCGGCTGACCTCTACCTGCAAAGCCTTGACCTCGATCACATTGAGATCGTGCTGTACGACGGTGCGACCGACGCGATGCAATCGGTCAAGAATGAAATCGATGATCTGGATGCCAACCTGCAGGATCTGTGCGTCTGGACCTATTACCAGGACGGCTTCCCGGATTTGCGGGCGGTCGGCGAGCCGGTGTCGCGCGGCTACTACGTGATCTTCGTCCGCCAGGACGAACCTGAACTGCTGTCGGAGATCAACGAGGCCATCATTGATGCGCTGCGCGACGGTTCGCTGCGCGAGATTCTCAGCAAGTACGGCATGTGGAATGATACTCAAGCCGCCCGGGCGCTCGAAACGAACGCGGACGGCGGTTTTACGGGAGACTTGCTCTCCGATGACGACGGCACGCGGGGACGCGGCAACTTTTCACTCCGCGGTTGGGACGTGATTCGCCAGCGCGGAGGGACGCTCGTTCGAGCCGCGGGCATGACCGTGCTGCTGGCCGCGCTGTCGATGCCGCTGGCGATCTTCATCGGCCTGATCGTCACCCTCTGCCGGATGTACGGACCCTGGTTCCTGGGAAATCCAGCCGCACTCTACGTCGAGCTCGTTCGCGGCACACCGCTGGTGTTGCAGCTCTATGTGATCTTTTTCCTGTTGCCCGAGATCGGCATTTCGGTGCCCCCCGTCGTCGCGGCGGTGCTGGGACTGGCGATCAACTACTCGGCCTATGAAGCCGAGATCTATCGGGCGGGTCTGCAGGCGATACCCAAGGGGCAAATGGAAGCGGCGATGGCCCTCGGCATGTCGAAGTGGATGGCGCTCAAGCGAGTGATCATTCCGCAATCGACGCGAATCGTCATCCCGCCGATGACGAACGACTTCATCGCGCTCTTTAAGGACACGGCAGTCTGCTCTGTGATTACGGTCGTCGAGTTGAGCAAGGAGTACAACATCCAGGCCCGCAGCACCATGGCCATCCTGGAACTGGGCCTCTTGACCGCGCTGCTCTACATGGCGATGAGCTACCCGCTGTCGGTTGTCGCGGCGAAGCTCGAACGGAACCTGCAGAAGGGGCAGCGCTGATGATCACGCTGCGCAACATCTGTAAGCGATTCGGCGACGTTCCCGTGCTGCGGGATGTGACGCTGCATGTGCAGAAGGGCGAAGTCTGCGTGCTGCTCGGCCCCTCAGGCGGCGGCAAGAGCACGCTGCTGCGTACGATCAACGGCCTCGAGACTTTCGATTCTGGCGAGATCGATGTGGGCGGCATCAAGCTCACTCCCGGTAAAGGGGCCGCCCACGAAATGGCGTTGTCGCAGATCCGCCAGCGCGTGGGCATGGTCTTTCAGCAGTTCAATCTCTTCCCGCACCGCACGGTTTTGGAGAACGTCACCGAAGCGCCGATCCATGTGTTGAAACGATCGAAGGATGCAGCGGTCGCCAAGGCTCGCGAACTCCTCGCCCGCGTGGGACTGGCCGAGAAGAGCGACTTCAAGCCGACATCGTTGTCGGGCGGTCAGCAGCAACGCGTGGCCATCGCTCGCGCGCTGGCGATGGATCCCGAGGCGATTCTGTTTGATGAACCGACCAGCGCTCTCGACCCGAAGATGACGGCCGAGGTGATCAGCGTGATGAGCGATCTCGCCGCCGAGGGGCAGACGATGATCGTCGTCACGCACGCGATGGGCTTCGCGCGATCGGTCGGGCATCAGGTCCACATCCTGCACGCCGGCACAATCGCCGAATCGGGCCCGCCGGCCCAGATCTTCGAAGATCCCAAGTCCGATGTCACCCGCGAGTTCCTGGCGGAGGTGCGTAAGACCGGGTGAGGCAGTTGCGGACGGTTTGCCGTTTCGCGCCGTAGGACGGCCTTCCTTGGCCGTCTTGCAACATTGCGATATTGACCATTCAAGATGGCCTGGGAAGGCCGTCCTACGGGGTACTTGTTTACCGTCCTCGACGTGGCAGCAGCAAGGCGTGAGGGGATTGGCGGAGGCGTTGTAGCCAGGCGAGAGGATCGAGCGTTCTTTGCAGCGCTGTGAGCACGATGGTGGAGCGCGCGCTTTGTGCGGCCGCGCCGCGGTCGGTGCGGTTGCCGCCCCCCACTTTGCGGTTCACGACGGCCGGACGAATCGCTTGCTCACCGAGATAGTTCGCGGCCGGCAAGAGTTCGTCAGTCGTGCCGTTGCTCGTGGTCCGCGCCACGGGTGTGAGGCACGTGAAGACCTCGGCGACGTGCTGCTCCAAAAACTTGGCGAAGGTTTCATTGGCGGCGTGAGTCTTGATCGGGCGCACCAGGTCGGACAGTTGATTCGTGAGCCTCGTCTGCCACCAGGCGCGCGCGTGCTGCGACAACTCGCCAGCGGGTGCGCAGGTCGTCGATCGACACCGGCTGGAAGCTGAGGACGGCCGGCGCATGCGAGGCCAGCTGACCGTTGATCTGCGCTGCGAGTTGCTTCGCGGCCTTGCGATCGGACCCCACACGGGGGCGATGCCGTTGGCCCTGCTCGTAGTAGGTGAGATACCAGACGTCGCCGCGCCGATCGCCGCGGACTTTGCCGACACGGAACGAGTCACTCGCGCGCTGGCGAGTGGAGTTGGCGATCAATTCGCCGTTGCGCCCGGACGGTGTCCGGGTCGAGACGCGCTGCGTCATCTGGTCCTCCGTCAGAGAAGTTTCCCGCTACAAAACGCCACAAACACCGCCACAAATGGGCGTTCTCTGGCGGGACCAGACAACAAAAAGGCCTGCAAAACAGCCGTTTGGCTATTGCAGGCCACTCAGGAAGCGGAGAGGGGGGGATTCTGCGCAGCCAT
>JANNSB010000566.1:0-17183 GCA_031402175.1 Planctomycetaceae bacterium | reverse complement strand
TGAGTGGGAACGGCCAAGCCAATCGCAGCGCGCCTCGCGGGAACAGGCGCGCGAAGGCACAAAGTGGACGCCGGCTTCCGCAAGCAACGCTTCATGTCGATGATCCCTGCAACTCACGGCGCCCTCGCTGACGCTCTGACGCTTCGGGTTATAATGGCGATCGCCCGAGCGTTGACTGCAAGACGATCACTCCCATGACCGCCGCCAAAAGGAAAATGCCGAACAGAAACTCGCGATCGCTCCAGCGGAACTTTGTCCAGCCGAGCCATGTGTAACGTGATGCAAGGATCGCGGCGCCGCACGCGATCTTCATGCACGATAGCCACCAGGGGATCGCCGTTTCATGCTGGACCTCCAACACATCCGAAACCCCGAATGCCAGAAATGCGATGAACGCCATCACAACAGCCGCTCGCTGATGTCGATTCTCGCAGCGCGTGCGCAGCAGAATGACACAGGCCACGATCAGCCACAGCAGCGCCTCAATCGTGTTGAAACTTTGATACCAGGTCATGCGAAGTTCCCGCACGGCGACAAGGTTCTGCCCATCCATAAACGCATGTTGAACCTCGATCTTAACAGATCATTTCGTTGGCGGGCGCGAATGAGGCTATGTTAGACTCACACCCGTTGTGGCAGTGCCGTTTGAGTGAGTCGTGCGCGATGACGCTCCTCCGTCGTGCTAATCGACGAATACGGCACAGGATGCCGCCACGATCGACTCTGAAGGACTCATGTCTATTCCCCTCACCGGTGAGATTGAAAGGAATGCGTCATGTGTAAGTTCACGAGGATCAGTTGGGCTATTGCCGTTGTTGTGTGTGTGTGAATGTGTCCCGGGCCGACGATTTGCCGCAACCACTCGAGGCCGGGCCGGGGCACGAATGGCTCCAGCAGTTGGCGGGCGTATGGGAGTCGACCGGCGAAGCCAACATTCCGGGACAGGATCCCATCACCTGCACCGGCAGCGAGGACGCCCACATGCTGGGCGACCTGTGGCTGATCAGCGAAGGGGAAGGCTCGATGATGGGCCACACGGTGAACTCGCAGCTCACGTTCGGCTACGACCCCGATCAGCGGAAGTTCGTCGGCACCTGGATCGACTCGTCCAACGGTTACATGTGGCACTACGAGGGAACTCTAGACGAAGCGACTCAGACCCTCACGCTCGACACCCGCGGCCCGAGCATGTTCAACCCGGGGGAGCAAGCAGATTATCGCGAAACGATTCAGCTTCTCGACGATGGCCAGAAGCTGTTCACATCCTCCGTTCAGGGCGAAGGTGGAGACTGGCAGACCATCGTCACCGTGAGGTCGACTCGCCAGGAATAGGACTCGCCTTTGGCCTGAAGTGTGATTGAATCGCGGTTGGTTCTAACGGGACGGGACCATCGGCTACCATGCCGGTGGTCCCTTTTCATTGATGCACTGTCTGGTTTGGTTATGCCGTCGGCGCAGTCATTCCGTGAACCATGCCAGAAGCCATGAGACCAGCGCTCGCCCTGTCGGTAATTCTCACTTGCGTCACACCCGCGCTTGCCGACGACGGCGTCGACTTCGCAAGGGACGTGCTTCCCATTCTGTCGGCCAACTGCTTCGCCTGTCATGGACCGGACGAACATCAGCGGCAGGCCGAGTTGCGGCTCGATATCGAGGCGACCGCGAAAGAACTGCGCGGGGATGTCGCCCCGATCGTGCCGAGCGATGCCGAGGCGAGCGCCATCATCGCCCGGCTGACGAGCGACGAACCTGATGTGATGATGCCGCCGCCGGGGTCGAATAAGTCGGTCACTCCTGAGCAGATCGAGATCATTCGCCAGTGGATCGATCAGGGGGCCGAGTGGAGCCGGCACTGGTCGTTCGAGCCGGTCGTGCGTCCGGCAGGGACGCTGGATGATCAAGTCGCCACGGAATTGGCATCGCGAGGATTGTCGCTGCGGGAACGTGCCGACTCGCACACGCTGCTGCGGCGACTGTCGCTCGATCTGATCGGTCTGCCGCCGACGCCCGACGTGGCCGATGCATTCGCCGCTGATCCATCAGAGGCCGCGTACGAACGGCTGGTTGATGAACTGCTGGCTTCTCCACAATTTGGCGGACACTGGGGCCGCATGTGGCTCGATCTCGCCTGCTATGCCGACACCAAGGGTTACGAGAAAGACCTGGGTCGCACGATGTGGCCCTATCGCGACTGGGTCGTCGAGGCGTTCAACTCCGACATGCCGCTCGATCAGTTCACGGTCGATCAACTAGCGGGCGATCTACTGCCGAATCCGACGCAATCGCAGCTCATTGCGACAGCCTTCCATCGCAACACGATGTCGAACGATGAAGGGGGCACGGATGATGAAGAATTTCGAACGACGGCCATCAAGGACCGCATCGACACCACCGTCCAGGTCTGGATGGGGCTGACGATGGGCTGCGCGAAGTGTCACACGCACAAGTACGACCCGATCTCGCACAACGACTACTACAGTTTCTATGCGATCTTCAATCAGACCGAGGACGCCGACCGTTACGATGATTTTCCGCTGCTGGCAATCACCACGCCTGAACAGGAAGCACAACGAAATGAATTGCAAGCCGGCGTCACTCAACTCGAATCGGACCTCGCCGTCGCCGAGGCGATCGCCCGCGAGCGAACGGTCCAGGGCGAACAACTCTGGCACCTCGCTCAAGCCGTCGAAGCCACATCGACCGGAGGCGCGACCCTCACCATTACCGACCCCGGCGACATCACCGCCACGGGAACGACTCCCGAAACAGACACTTATTCACTCACAATAACGCTGCCTGCAGGTAGGCATACTGCGTTTCGCATCGATGTCATCCCCGTGATGTATGAGGACGGACAAATTGGCCTGGGACGCAATCCGGCTGATCCCAATTTCGTCCTGTCGGAACTTGTCATCGAACCGCTCGAAGGTGATTCCGCCGAACGGCTCACACTCGCGAATCCACGCGCCGATTTTTCGCAGGACCAATGGGACGTCGCAGAAGCCATCGATGGTGACACGGCCACCGGCTGGGCCGTCGTGCCGCGTTCGCGCGAGCCACATCTCGCGCTCTTCGACTTGGCGACCGCCCTGGAATTGGAACAACCCGCACAGGTGCGCATCACGCTCGACCAGCAGTACGGCGACCGTTTGACGCTGTCGCAGTTTCAAATTTACACGAGCGGGGCGGATCCCGCCG
Organism: Planctomycetaceae bacterium; assembly: GCA_031402175.1. Lineage (GTDB taxonomy): Bacteria > Planctomycetota > Planctomycetia > Planctomycetales > Planctomycetaceae > JANNSB01. The sequence goes on along the minus strand of JANNSB010000566.1, from coordinate 13,985 downwards.
TCCTGGAATTGCCCAACGACTCGCCCGAATGTCGCCGGCTGCGGGATGAACTGGCCTCGGCCCGCGACGCCCTCAATGCGTTCAACGCCGGCCTCGCGCAGATCCCGGTCATGCGCGAACTGTCCGCCGAAGGCCATCGCGAAACGCGAGTGCATCAACGCGGCAACTTCCTTGATCCCGGCGATGTGGTGCAGCCCTCGCTCTTGAGTGCGTTTCACTCGCTCGACGAAGGCGCGTCTCCCGATCGGCTGGGCGTCGCCCGCTGGCTCGTCAGTCCGGAGAATCCAATGACGCCGCGCGTCTGGGCCAATCGCGTCTGGGCCCGACTCTTCGGCATCGGCATTGTCGAGACTGAAGAAGATTTTGGAGCGTTGGGATCGCCGCCGTCGAATCCGGAACTACTCGACTGGCTCGCCGCCGAGTATCGCGACGGCGGCTGGTCGCTCAAGCACTTGTTGAAAGTAATTGTGTTGAGCGAAACCTACCGGCAGGCCTCCGACATCACGCCCGAACTGACGGCCGCCGACCCGCGAAACGAATATGCCTCGCGCGGCGCCCGCTATCGCCTGAGTGCCGAGGTCGTTCGGGACCAGACGCTCGCGGTCTCCGGATTGCTGTCGCTGAAAGCGGGCGGGCCGGCCGTGATGCCTCCACAGCCCGCGGGCCTGTGGCGGTCGACCTACAACGGCCAGTCGTGGGTCGATGCCGAAGGTGAAGACCGTTATCGCCGCGGCATCTACACGTATCTCAAGCGCACGACGCCCTACCCGTCCTTCATGACGTTCGACGGCGGCAGTGGCGAGGTGTGCATGGTCCGCCGCATTCGCACGAACACGCCGTTGCAGGCTCTGGTGACGCTCAACGATCCGGTCTACCTCGAAGCCGCCGCCGCCCTCGCGCGACGCATGGTGACGGAAGCCGATGATCCGCAGTCGCGTGCCGAGCGCGGCCTGCGCCTGGCTCTCATTCGCCCCCTTCGCGAAGGTGAAGCGGCACCGCTGATCGCATTGCAGCGCGACGCACAGTCGATGTTCGCGGCCGATCCCGCGGCGGCTGATGCTCTTATTGCCGACTGCCACGCGGAGCGCGGCGACATACCCGCCGCCGAGTTTGCGGCCTGGATCGTCACCGCCAACGTCATTCTGAATCTCGATGAGTTTCTGACTCGCAACTGAATCATGAAAAACAACGCCAGCAGTCCACGCCTCGACGCGGCTCTGTCCACGACCCGACGGAATCTCTTTCGCGCGGGCGGCCTCGGCTTCGGCGCGATCGCCCTGCAGAACCTGCTCGGTCGGGAAGGACGCGCGGACGACTCCACTGACAATCCACTGGCCGAGCGCCAGCCGATGATCGCGCAGAAGGCCAAGCGGGTGATCTACCTGCACATGGCCGGCTCGCCGTCGCAACTGGAACTGTTCGACTACAAGCCCGAACTCGAAAGCCTGCACCTGCAGGATGCGCCAGCGTCGTTTCTCGAAGGGAAGCGGTTCGCCTTTATTCGCGGAGTCCCCAAGGTACTGGCCGGACAGTTTCCTTTCGCTCAACACGGCGAGAGCGGTCAGCAGATCAGTTCGCTGCTGCCCTACTTCTCGCAGGTCGCTGACAAGGCGTGCGTCATTCGCACGGTGCATACCGATCAGTTCAATCATGCCCCGGCACAACTCTTCGTGCACACCGGCACGCCGCGCCCGGGCAATCCCTCGATGGGCGCATGGGCCACCTACGGTCTCGGCAGCATGAACTCCGACCTGCCCGGCTTCGTGGTTCTGCTGTCGGGTGGCAAGACGCCCGATGCCGGCAAGTCGCTCTGGGGTTCGGGTTTTCTGCCAAGCGTTTACCAGGGGGTGCAGTGCCGTACCGAAGGGGATCCGGTGCTCTACCTCGGCGACCCAGACGGCATGAACCGCGACCTCCGGCGCAGAATGCTCGATACGCTCGGCGAGATGAACCAGGCGGAGCACGACATCAGCGGGGACGCCGAAACGCTCACCCGCATTGCTCAGTATGAACTGGCGTTTCGCATGCAGATCGCGGTTCCCGAAGTGATGGACATCTCCCGCGAGCCGCAACACATTCTCGATCTCTATGGCGCGCAGCCGGGGTTCGTCTCGCAGGCCGAGAGCGCGGATGACCCCAGAGTGCTGTATCGCGGCGATGATCCGACGTTCGCCAACAACTGCCTGCTCGCCCGCCGCATGATCGAGAACGGCGTCCGGTTCGTGCAGTTGTACGACTGGGGTTGGGACCATCATGGCTCCTCGCCGGGCGAGAGCATCGATGAGACGCTCCCGATCAAGTGCCAGCAGATCGACCGCGCCGTCTCCGGGCTGCTCACGGATCTCGAACAGCGCGGGCTGCTCGAAGAGACGCTCGTCATCTGGGGAGGCGAATTCGGCCGCACGCCGATGATGCAGAACAACGTCCGCACCGATTTCGCGCCCGGCTTCGTCGGACGTGACCATCATCCGTTCGCCTACACGATGTGGCTGGCCGGCGGCGGCATCAAGGGAGGACTCTCCTACGGCCAGACCGACGAGTTCGGCTACTACCCCGTCGAAAACCCCGTCGGCATCCGCGACCTGCAGGCGACGATCCTGCACTTGCTGGGACTTGACCCGCACCGCCTCCACTACACGTACCAGGGCCTCGACCAACGCCTCATCGGCCCGACCGAGGAAGGCCGCGTGCTGCACGACATTCTGGCATGACGGCGCAGCAGGGAGCAGGGAGCGAGGAGTAAGGGGTTTTCTCACTCAGGACTCCCTGCTCCCTGCTCCCTGCTCCCTGCTCCAAAAAGCGGACCGGCCGGTCCTAACTTGGGGTGAGTCCTATCCGGGAAGTTGGGGCACGATTGCACGCGATGATGGGGGCCAAAAGTGTGCGCACACATTGTCGGCGGAGGGAAAACTTGCCTTCCCAACCGCCGCGAGCGGGCCATCATCACGCCGCCGGGCCGTTCCACATTGAAACTCCCCGCCGGCCTTCACCGGAACGACTCAGTCGATCTACCCCTACCGTCGCGGTTGCGCGGGAAGGCTCTGGGCTTGAGGCTTGAGGAGAATCCCGCAGGCCCCGTCTGCCGGACGGGACCGCGCTCGAACAAGAAGAAGAAGAACGAGGAGGAGGGGCCAGGCCGCTCTTCGTTCCATGCTCCCCGCTCCGTGCTCGCAGACCATCTCTACCCTCACGGTCGCGGTTGCGCGGGTTCTTGCCGGAACTCTCCATTCGCGGTGGCTCGCTGGGGCGGCTCAGTTGGCACGCCGCGAGCGCCGTGAGGGGGTAGGCGGGTGACGGACCACATTCGCGCCGTGAGCGCACACCTTCCTAACACCAGCCGCTGATTCGGCTGACTGGAACAGCAGCATCGGTCACGAACAACGGTCGATGGGACCGGAGCCGGTTCTGACTGCCAGATTTGAGTTAAGTTGTCATCTATAGACTCGGAGTTGGTCTGGCCGTATTCTGAGGGTTGCCATGAGCGACGTCTCTCAGGTTTTGGAGCAGACAGATCTGCCCGCCGCAGAGGTTTCTTCGAGAAACTTCCAACGGAAACTGATGGAGAAGCGTAAGAAGGTTTAAGGGCGCACGAAACACAGGAGATGTGGGTGACATGCCGCCATTGAAAAGACGCACAGGCTTAAGTCTTGTCGAACTCCTTGTGGTGATCCTCGTCATCGGGGTTCTGATCGCTCTCCTGCTGCCCGCTACTCGCAGCGCTAGACCGGCTGCGCAGCGGACGCAGTGCAAGGACAACCTCCATAATATCGGCCTGGCGCTCCACAACTACCACGACGATTATGGCTCGTTTCCGCCCGCCATCACCTATGACGAGGACGGTCGGCCGCTGCACAGCTGGCGGACGCTGATCCTCCCCTACGTGGATCAGGCCCCACTGTACGAGTCGATCGACCTTTCGAAGCCCTGGAATCATCCGGACAACGCAGCCGTGGCCAAAACCTGTCCCCAGGTCTTTCGTTGTCCCAGTGCCGAGGGCCTTCCGGCAAACTGCACGACGTATGTGGGCATCGTTTCCACGACCGCCTGTTTTCACCCGACAGAATCTCGGAGCTTGGATGACATCTCGGATCCGATGGCAAATACGCTGATGGTCATCGAGGTCTCGGAGGACGATGCCGTCCCCTGGATGGCCCCACAGGATTCCGACGGCGGATGGGTGCTGAGTTTCTCACCCGACACAAAGCTCCCTCACGTGGGAGGCATGCACGCCCTGTTCGTCGATGGTGCCGTTCGGTTCCTGCCCGTGCATTTGCCCGAAGAGACTCGCCGCTCAATGCTCACAATCGCGGGGGACGATGATCGTGAGAGTGAATTCTGAATTGTTGGCGTGATCCCTGAGTACACGGCTGCTCATCATGTGATCACTCCCTCGCTCTTCATCGGCACGGGCAAAACTCCCGTGCTGACTCTTCGCCGCTGCCGCAGCGCCTCGAACGTCGTGATAGGCACAAGCCAGCTGACCCAGGAGGCCAGCGGGTAGGTCCAGTCTCCCTGAATCCCGGAAACCGAGACGGCCCCGCCAATCACCCGGATCACGACCGCGGAGCATAGCAACAGATAACAGCGCATCATCCACAGTCGATGAGCAGCGAATCGTCGACGGATGGCCGCTCGCCACCCGCACCATGCCGTCAGCGCTGTCGCCGCGGCCAGAAGTGCAAACGAGACACCGGCGACGGCCCCCGTCTCCGCGTAGAACGCCATCCACACGCCGCTGGGTGCGAGTACCAACAGGATGCACGCAATCTGCAGTTTTCCCAGGTTGCGGTGCCAGTGCGGATGCCGCTGTCGGAATCGACCGCTCAACTGAATGAGTCCCAGAATGAGCACACAGGGGCCCACGGCAATGTGGGAATAGAACGCCCACTGGTAACCGCCAGCGAAGTACGCCTCACGGCCGCGGAGAAAATCGGAGTTGAAGTCCGGCGGCAAGTAGTCGCGATAATTCACCACCACCGCGGCCGTCACTTTGAGGATCAGCACGCACACGAGAACCCGCAGTACGAACGTCAACCGTTCGGCACGCACCGTCGGCATTCCGGTCGCATTGAACTGCGCCATACGTTCATCTCCCCAAAAATCCATTGTACGTAGTGTTGGGCACGGGATTACCCGGAAGCTCGGTCCACGGCTGCCTCTCGTCGGTCGACATACGGATGTGGACGCACCCGAGTGATTCTACAACAACCGTTATTCGTTTAGAGCGCTTCGGTGTCGATCACCGAACAAACCGGTCGATGGGATACGATCCCGATTTGCACAGTAGCATCGGTCACGAACACCGGAGCGGGGTTGCTGCGTTCTGTCGCCCCTACAGGGCTTCCTGTTGTTCTGTGTTCGTGAACCCAGGGCGGCGCTGCGCTTTGCCCTGGGCTATTCTCTGTCGCCCCTTGCGGGACTGCGAGGTCCCGCTCGGCAGCGGAACCGACCAACCCTCGCGCCTCAAGCCTGAAGCCTCTCCGCGCAACCGCGACGGGTAGTTGTGGAGGCAAACATGCGAGACAAACAGCAGGGTTATTCGCGGAAGGAAGTGTTGTGCCTGGCGCGGGAGATGCAGCGGGAATATGGCGAGAAGTTTTCGCTAAGGCGGTTTCGGGCCGTGATGGGGGTGCCGCTGGAGCGGATTCGGCAACTGTTCGGCGGCTGGCCGGGACTGCTGAAGGCGATCGGGCTGAAATCACATCGCGTTAAAAAACCGACGCAGCCAACCGATCGGGAATTGATCGAGGCACTGCGTGAACTCGCGCGGGAGCAGGGGATCTGGATCACTCAGGAGGATTTTGCCCGGCATGTCGGCGTGTCGGTTTCGTTTCTGTATCGGCGTTTTGGTTCGTGGCAAGCGTTGCGTGAAGCGGCCGGCCTGGGACGCAGATCGAAGCCGGGCAAGATCTACACCAATCGCGAGTTGATGGACGACATGCTGCGGATCTATCTCAAGACCGGGCAGGTGGCGACGCGCGCGGTGTTCATGGATTGCAAGGGATGGACGCGGTTCCCCGCGAACACGCTCCGCAACCGCTTTGGCGGCAACTGGAACTCGGTGATGCACGCCTTCGGCATCTATATGCAGGAGTACTTCCTGAGCCACGACCCGAACTGGACGAAGGACAAACACGAAGAGATGTTCAAGCCGGACGTTTTTGCCAAAGTGGAATGGCCGGCCAAGATGGATGGTCTCGACTGGCATCCGCAGCAGGGATTTCAGAAGGCGCGAGGCGTTCGGCGGCGTGCCGAGACACTCCACGAACGAACCACACGTTGACAGGCGCAAGACTGACTTTTAGGATGGCCTGACGAGTTCGGTTTTCGGGTTCACGCTCTTCTCGAACCTATGCCAACCACCACACAGAGTCCGGCTGCAAACAGTTCAGCGGATCAAAGTCGCTTCGGAACTCCAACTCTGGAGTTGCCCGATCCGCAGATGCGGGTCACGCGCTACGACCGTGTGTCGGCGTTTCTGTACGCGGCTGTGATCATGCTGGTTCTGTTCGTGGTGTTCACGCTCACGCGAGTGCGAGTGACTTGGCAAGCGGAAGAATCGCTCATCCCGATGGACTTCTCGCAGTCGGACGGCGGCTTCGAGGACGGCGTCGCAGGCGAAACGCTGCTGGTCGAGTCGCCCTTTGAAGAGACTCCGAACCCATTGTCGGCCGAGGAGATGATCGACAAGGTCAGCATGCAGGAAATGCTGGACAACGTCGTGGAGACATCTTCCGCGGCCGGCACGCGGGCGGAGAACGTCGTCGGGTCGGAGTTCGCCGTCGGCAACAACCGCTACAACAGCGGTCCGCAGGGCAGTTCGCACGGTACGGGGATACCGTTGGGCACTCTCGGCGGCTATTACGGCTCCACGCCCACCGAGAAACGCTGGATCATTCGCTTCGCCGAGGGGAGTTCCATTGACGAATATGCGCGGCAACTCGACTTCTTCGGCATCGAACTGGGAGTGCTGCTGCCCGGCAGGCTGGTGTTTCTGTCCAACTTGTCGACGACACCCATGGTACGCGAGGTCAACACCGGCAACGGCGAAGAACGGCTCTACATGACCTGGCAGGGGGGCGGAACCCGCAGGGAGGCCGACGTCAAACTCTTTCAGCGCGCGGGGATCGACGCCAACGAGGCGACGATCATGCATTTCTATCCGAGAGAAACAGAACAACTGCTCCTGACGATTGAGCAACAATTTGCAGGCCGGAGTCCTCAGGAGATTCGCCTGACGTATTTCTTGGTGGAGCGCGGGGGAGACGGCTTTGTTTTCAGGGTCACGCGGCAGGTGCCGCTCGGCGCTCGAAGCTGATACTGACTGTTGGCCTTCTTGCTCGCGCTGCGGCTTGACCATGTGCGGATTGCGCGATACGGGGGCTTCCGTTTCACGGTGCGCCCCCTCCACCCCAGACAGGAATGTCTGGTCCACCTGACATTCGCCGTCAACGCAGCGTGATTCGCCTGCCGGTGCGCGACGACTCGTAGATCGCCAGGATGATCTCGACGCTCTTGCGACCCTCGCGGCCGTCGACGAGCGGCTCGCTGTGATCCGCCAGCGCGTGCAGGAAGTCCTCGAACTGCCGTTGATGTCCGGCGAACGAAATCGCTTTGGGATCGGCCGCCCCGCCGCTGGTCTCGCTGGTCTTGCCGTACCGGGCCAGCATGTCGGCATCTTCGGGCCGCTTCTCCGCGAACTCCCAGAGCAGAATCTGATCCTGCTCGATGATCGCAGACCCGGCGGTGCCGTGAATCTCGGTGCGCTTCAGGAGTCCGGGAAACGCGCTCGTGGTAGCTTGGAGGGTGCCGATCGCGCCGTTGGCGAACCGCACGACGGCCGACCCGACATCTTCGACCTCGATGCGTTCGTGAGCCAGCGTCGCCGTCATGCCGCAGACATCGACGATGTCGCCCATCAGCCAGTAGAGCAGATCGACGTTGTGAATGGCCTGATTCATAAACGCGCCGCCGCCGTCGAGTTTCCAGGTGCCGCGCCAGCCGCCGCTGTCGTAGTATTCCTGCGACCGCCACCATTTGACGTAGGTATCGCCGAGCGTGAGCCGCCCGAATCGCCCCTGCTCGATGGCCTGCTTCAGCGCCAGATTCGCCGGCGAAAACCGCGATGGAAAGATCGTCGCCAGGCGCACTCCAAACTCATCGCAGGTGCGAATGATCTCGTCGCAGCGGTCGAGCGTGATCTCCAAAGGCTTTTCGACGATGACGTGCTTGCCGGCTCTCGCGGCCTGCACGGCCGGTTCCAAATGCGCCCCGCTAGGAGTGCAGATCGTCACGACCTGCAGGTCGGGAATCGCCAGCAGTTCATCGAGGCTGGAACAGGCGCGGCCACCGTATTCGTTTGCGAACGCCGCCGCTTTGACTGCCGTGTGATTGAAGCAGCCCGCCACATGGGCGTGAGGAATCGCCTGGATTGCCTGCGCGTGAAAGCGGGCGATCATCCCGGTGCCGATGATGCCGAATCCGACGGACATGGATGAGGGAGGGGTCAGGGGACAGGAGTCCAGGCTTTAGCCTGCAGGCGGCAGCCTGAAGGCTGGACTCCTGACTCGAGGCAGGGGCAGAAGGCGGTGCCGCAAGGCGCGTTTCTCATGATGGCACGTCGACTTTCACGTCGCCCTTGCTTGCGCTGCGGGCTAATGTGGTTTCCTATGTGGCGAGCCGGTCGATCACGAGCCGGCCCATTTCCTGTGTGGTGAGGGTCGCTTCGCCGGGGCGGGCGATGTCCTTCGTACGTGCGCCGTGCACGAGCACATGTTCCACCGCGTTTTCAATCGCGGCCGCCTCGTTTTCCAGTCCGAGAGAGTGCCGCAACAACATTGCCCCGGCCAGAATCGTCGCCAGCGGGTTTGCGATCCCCTTGCCCGCAATATCGGGGGCGGAACCGTGAATCGGCTCGTAGAGTCCCGGGCCGCCGTCACCCAGTGATGCCGATGGCAGCAGTCCCAGCGATCCCGGCAGCATCGAACCTTCATCGGTCAGGATGTCCCCGAACATGTTTTCGGTCACGACCACGTCGAACGACGATGGCCGCGAGATCAGGTGCATGGCCATCGCGTCAACAAGCACGACGTCGTACTCAAGGTCCGGAAACTCCGTCTTCACGATTCGCTCAGACACCTGTCGCCAGAGGCGCGATACTTCGAGCACATTCGCCTTGTCGACCTGAGTCAGTTTCTTGCGTCGCTTCCGTGCGGCATTCGCTGCCAGGCGCACGACACGTTCAATTTCGTGAGTCGAATAGATCATCGTGTTCCAGGCGGTCTCCTGATCGCCATCCTGCCGCCGTCCGGATTCACCGAAGTAGAGGCCGCCCGTCAGTTCGCGAACGAAGAGAATGTCCGTCCCTTCGATCCGGTCGCGCTTGAGCGGCGAAGCGTCGAGCAGACAGTCGAATGTACGAATCGGCCTGAGGTTGGCGTACAGCCCGAGTTCCTTGCGAATCTTGAGCAACCCGACCTCGGGACGCGTCTTCGCCGTCGGGCTGTCCCACTTCGGCCCACCCACCGCACCCAGCAGGATGCCGTCACACGCCCGGCAAGCCTCCAATGTGGCCGCGGGCAGCGGGTCGCCGAACGCATCGATCGCACAGCCGCCGATCGGATACTCGGCAAACTCGAACTGATGCGAAAACTTCCGGGCCACCGCAGCCAACACGGAATGGCCGTGCGCTACAACTTCGGGTCCGATGCCATCGCCAGGGAGAAGTACGATCCGTGCCTGCATTTGATGAGGGTTCAGGAGTCAGGAGTCAGCAAAGAGAGTTCAACAGCCCTTACACGTTGCAATCTTCAAATGGACGGCAGGTCTTCATTCAATCGTCTTTCACTCGGAGTCATTATGACTCCTGATTCCTGACTCCTGATCGTCAACTCAGCCGGCCGAAGACCATCATGGTGATATCGTCGTTCTGCGCTCTGCCATTGGCGTGACGTTTCACATCCTGTCGAATGGCCTTGCCCATGCCCTCGCCGTTGGTCTCGGTGGAGCGCACGAGTTGCTTGAGTCGCTCGATGCCGTAGAGTTCCCCCTTGGGATTCATCGCCTCGCTGACGCCGTCGGTATAGATCACGACCATTTCGCCCGGCGCAATGGGCCTGACGACAGCGTCATAGCTGAAATCTTCCATGACCCCGAGCGGAATCCCGATGGAATCCTCGTGGAACTCTTCGATATTGCCGCCGGGCTGGCGGATGAGGGGGGACATGTGACCGGCATTGACCACGGTCATCGTATGTTTTTCCGTGTCCAGGATGGTCAGTACGAACGTCACGAAACGGCCTTCCACCGCCTTGGCACACATATGGTTGTTGATTCGCTCGACGGCCTTAGAGGCGTCATGCACCAGATCGACGGTGCCGCGCACGGCGCTGGAAATACGCGACATCACGAGTGATGCCGGCACCCCCTTGCCGGCCACGTCGCCGAACGCGAGGCAGTAGCGACCGTTGTCCAGCGGAATCACGTCGTAGTAGTCACCGCCGACGGCTTGAGCGGCTTCGTAAGTGGCGAAGAACTCGTAACCCGGGACATCCGGTAATACCTCCGGCAACAGCGCCCGCTGGACGTTGCGGGCGATTTCCATTTCGCCGTCCTGCTTCTGCTTCTCCACGTACGACTTGAGCAGCCTGGCCCCTTCGTAAGTCAGTGCGGCCTGACCCGCGACGGCGATCATGATGTCGAGATCGTCCTTGGTGAACTGGTTGAACGCGTTCTGCGTGTCGATGTTGATGAGGCCCATGACTTCGTTCTGCAGCGACAGCATGGGCACGCACATCATCGATCGGATGGTCAGCGACGCCAGCGATTCGCTCGCCTGAAAACGGGCGTCGCTCGCGGCATCGGCCGACAGAATCGCCTGCTTGCTTTCCGTGACCTGCTTGAGCACCGTGCGGCTGAGCTTGACCGAATCGTCATCGTCCTCCCGTCGGGACTTCATCGCCTTGGGGCGCAACTCGCCGGCGCCGTCCTGCAACAAGATGACCCCTCGGTCCGCGTGCGGGAAAATCGTGAACAGCGTATCCAGGATCTTCGGAAGCAGCGTGTCGGCATCGTGCGTGCCCGCCAGCGAGCGGCTGATCTCGAGAATCGCCTTGAGCTTCGCCTGAGGCTGCACATCGAGGAGTCCAAACCCTCCGGCTTCCGTTGTGCCCACGATCGTGGACAAACCCTCCGTGGAGAAGACGACATCCAGCGACGTGGCCTGCCGGATGGCCTCCGCGGAACTGGACTGCGTCCCATCGTCGGCGTCGAACCTCAGTTTGAGCGGGCCGATCTTGACGCGGGTGTCGTGCTCGAGAATCGTCGGCTTCTCGATCTTCTTGCCGTTGACGAAGCTGCCGTTGCCGCTGACGAGGTCTTCGAGGAAAAACTTGCCGTTGACCAGCGACACCTTCGCATGCTGGCGGGAGACCATGTTGGAGTTGAGCTGAATGTCGCATTCCGGCAAGCGCCCGATGATCATGCTCTCTTTATCGAGCTCGAAGGGGATCGCCTGTCCGTCTTGGAGCAGGATCAGTTTTGCCATGTATCGCACCTCGTGATTGCCGAAACCGTCCGGCAAGTCGATTCGTTAGTATTCATACATCGCAGGCGGCAGTTGTCGCAGGCTGCGAATGGGAACAAACCTCAATAAACTGTAATGTACGTGCCAAGCCAAGCTCGCGACCAGACAACGCCTCTCAAAAATCCCGCAGACTTCCGAAACAACACGCTCCATGTCGCTGAATGCCGAGATTATCGCGGTCGGGACTGAGTTGACCAATGGCGCGAAGCTCGACACGAACAGCCAATGGCTCAGCCGGGAACTGGAGGACTTGGGGCATCCGGTCGCCTTTCATACGACGGTGGCGGACAACCTCGACGATCAGGTGACGACCATACGGCGCGCGATGGAACGCAGTGAACTGGTCATTATGACCGGCGGACTGGGGCCGACTCTGGATGACCTCGCCCGCGATGCGATCGTGGGAGCTATCGGTGAGGAACTCTTTCTCGATCCGGCCTCACTCGCGGAGATCGAAGCGTTTTTTGCTTCGCGCGGTCGAGCGATGCCGGAACGCAACCGCATTCAGGCCATGTTTCCTCGCTGCACCGAACCGCTGCCCAACCCCATCGGAACCGCGCCGGGTATCTGGTACGTCCACACTCGGCAGTCAGGAGGACAATGCCTACTCGCTTCATTGCCAGGGGTTCCCTCGGAAATGAAACGGATGTTTCACGAGCAGGTGTGTCCACGGCTGCCGAAGTCGTCGCTGCTGATTCGCAAACATGTCTGGCACTGCTTCGGGCTGGGTGAGTCGGATGTGGAACAACGCTTGGGCGACCTGACCGCTCGCGGCCGACAGCCTGAAGTCGGGATCACCGCTCATGAGGCAACGATCTCACTGCGAATCGTCGCAAGGGGGACAACAGAAGCGGAGTGCCAATTGCAGATTGACGCAGCTTCGGAGGTCATTCACGCCTCGCTCGGAGACCGCGTGTTCGGTTCGGGTCAGACGGAGATTGAGGATGTCGTGCTCCAGCAACTGTTTCAGCGCGGCTGGAGCATTGCCTCATTGGAATGCGGACCGTCCGCCTGGCTGGCCTCGCGATTGCTGCGAGCAGCCGATCAGTCTGGAATCGCCCGAGGTCTGATTCGGGGATCCTTTTGTTTCGGCTCCAGCGATGCAGCGATCGCTCAGCTCGACAGTCTCAACATGACGCCGACTCCTCCGATTTCTGCCGGTGATTTCGGACGCCGAATGGCAGCTTTGGCGGAGACGTATCGGCGACTAGCGCAGGCCGACATTTGTCTCGCGGTTGCCTATCCCCGTTTGGACGAATCGAATTCGAACCGCGACGCGGTTGTGGCCGTGATAGGAAGGGGGATCCACATCTACGATCACCCACCCATGCTCGGATCACCGGACATTCAGCACAGCCGGCTGGCAAAGGTGGCGGTCGACCTTCTGCGGCGGCAGTTGTTGTCTACGACATGATCTACCCAACAATGCTGTAGGGAACGGACCGATTGCGGGATCACGTTCCTGTCCATTGCGGCGGTCGCTTCTGCAGGAAGGCCGTCATCCCTTCCTGCGCGTCGTTGCACAACGAATTCCGCGTCATCACAACGACGGCATCGTCGTAGGCGTCGGCCTCTGACCAGTGAAGTTGTCGGTAGAACGCCTGCTTGCCCATCCGGACCACGAGCGGGCTTGTCGCCAGGATCGCTTGCACGATGCGTTCCACGGCAGAATCGAGTTCGGATGCAGGGACGACCTGATTGACCAACCCCGCCGCAAGAGCACGGTCGGCTGAGATGGGTTGGCCCGTCAGCAGCATTTCCATCGCGACTTTCGGCGGCACGCTGCGCACGAGCGGCACCATGGGCGTCGTGCAGAAGAGGCCGATCTTGACGCCGGGCGTGGCGAACTTCGCATCACTTGCGGCGACGGCCAGATCGCAGGCGGCGACAAGCTGGCAGCCGGCAGCCGTCGCAATACCGTGCACCTGGGCGATGACGGGCTGCGGCAGCCGGCGGATCGCCTGCATCATCCGGGAGCAGAGCGAAAAGAGCTGTTGATATTCATCCTCGCCGAGGCCGGTCATTTCGCTCAGGTCATGTCCCGCGCAAAACACCGGTCCCGCGCCTGAGATCACGACGACCCGGATGCTCGGATCGTCGGCAATTCGAGTGAATGCAGCATCGAGCGCCTCCATCAATGACAACGACAATGCGTTCCTGCGCTCCGGACGATTGAGCATGATGCGGCAAACACCGGCAGCCATGCTCAATACGATGCCTTCGTCGCGATCTGAAACCGGCTTTTCCATGAGTCGCTCTGCGTTGAAATGGTCGCTGCAGTGATGCTGCGTCAATCGTACATCGGCAGGATCCCAAACTGTGATAGTATCGCCTGTTCTCTCTGCCGCATCGCGCTGCGATCGATGTCGCTGTGATCGTCGTAGCCGCAGAGATGCAGCAG
>JANNSB010000565.1:0-6008 GCA_031402175.1 Planctomycetaceae bacterium | reverse complement strand
GCCCTCACCCCCGGCCCCTCTCCCGGCGGGAGAGGGGAGAGTGTTGAATTAGAACTCGACAACGACTCCGCTCAACACGCGCTGAGGACCGAAGCTCGTCTGGATGCGCAGAGCGCCATCGTCGTCGATCCCCAGGCATGTGCCTTCGATGCGCCGCTGGTGGTCGTCGAGGACGATGTGTCTGCCTGTCAGCAGGCACTGGGCACGCCATGTATCGATCAATCTGCGGTCATTCGCGCCCAGTCGCTCCAGATCGCCGCGCAGGTGGTGGAGCACTCGGCTCAGCAGTTCAAGACAATTCACTTGGGTTCCCGTCGCATCCGCCAGCGACGTCCCGATTTCCGCGAGATCGTCGGGGCATTCGGCGAAGGAATTGTTTGCGTTGATGCCCAGTCCGATCACGACGCGGTCGTCACTGACGCTCGGCGCCTCGACCAGAATTCCGCAGACCTTTCGTTCCCGCAGATAGACGTCGTTCGGCCACTTGAGCCTCGGCACGCAACCATTCGCGAACTCCGCCAGAGCCGAACACACCGCCGACCCGGCCAGCACTGACAGTATCGGCCATTGCTCACTGCGGACTTGGTAGAGGGACGGTGCAATCAGCAGCGAACAGGTGATGGATCCAGACTCGGACCACCAGGTATTCGCACCGCGACCGCGACCGGCAGTCTGCAGGCGGGCGATAACGAGCAACGGCAACTCGCGAACTTCGGCGCGTTGCGAGCGCTGCATCGCGAAGGTGTTCGTGGAGTCGACGACTTCGAGCACTTCGCACGACCCCAGCCAGCCGGCTGCGAGCAGCAGCTTGTCGACGTCGATCCAATCGGAGCCGCCGCTCATATGGTCACACGGCTTCGCAAATGGCCCGCATCTTTTCCAGTCCGGTCCGCGCCGCGGTCAGCGGGTCCGACTGCCACAAGTCCTCGCGAAACAGTTCCAGCGAAACGAACCCGTTGTATCCGACCTGCTTCAATAGCCGGACGAACTTCTGGAGGTCGATCACTCCCTCGCCCGGCATCACGCGGTCGCCGTCGTGCTGCGTGTGCGATGGAGGCGATGCCGGGGCGTCGTCGAAATGGCAGACTGCGATCTGCGAACCGCGCAGCCTGGCGATGTCGCTGCAGCCCGCGCCGCCGCGAAAGTCGTGAAACGGGTCGAGCACGATCGTGGCATCCGATTGGCGCGAGTTTTCCATGATGCGCAAGGCCTTGGCGATGCTGTTCACATCCTCGACGAAGCCGAGGTACTCCATCGAGGGGAGCACTCCGATGCCGCGCCCGATGGCCAGAAGTTCGGCATACCGGCGCCCCGCCAGTTCGTAATCGACCATGCCTGGCGGCGGGCCGGCGATGGTATGGGGCGCGCCGACGACTACGGCTTGTTCCAGACGCAACTTACACTCCTCGATGCCGGCCTTGTGAGCGGGTCCATCGGGTTCGCACCAGCCCCTGAGGTAGATCGTCGTCGGTGCGACGAGGCCGTTGTCATCGAGGGCCTTACGGACATCCTGCAGCCGCCCCCCTTTGGAGACGAAGTCTTCGAGGTCATCGTGCCACAGTTCGATCCCCGTGTAACCCGCCTTTGCGGCGACCTCAATCTTCTTGAGCAGCGGCGTCGTGCGCACAGTACTGGAATTGAGCGAGTACTTGAATGCCATGATGAGCGCATCGAAAGGAGAGTCGGCAAGTGTGATGCGGGATTCTGTCACACTGTCGCCGCGCCAACAAGTTCACGATAGCTCATTTGTGATCAAAAGCCCCGAGCCTCGCCACCCTTGCGGGGGTCGCTCATCCCTTGCAGTCGGCCATCGGGCAGACGCAGCACGGCCTGGCAGACGCCGAGCGCATCACGTTCGACCAGTTCATGACCTCTCGATTCCAGGGGCGCTTGCAATTCGTTTAACAATTCAGGTTCCAGTTCGAGTTCCTCCGGCAACCACTGATGGTGGAACCTCGGTGCAGTGACAGCCTTGCTGATCGGCATGTCGAACCGCGTCACGTTGAGCAGTACCTGCAATGTGGTCGTGATGATTCGAGGCCCTCCACTGGCTCCCGCAGCAAACACGGCCCGCCCGTCCTGCACGAGTATCGTCGGCGTCATGCTCGATAGCGGACGCTTTCCCGGCTCGATCGCGTTCGCTTCGCTCTGGACCAGGCGAAAGGCGTTAGGCCGGCCGGGCAATGCGGCGAAGTCGTCCATTTCGTTGTTGAGGACGATGCCGAACTCCGGGACGACGACGTAGCTGCCGTACAGCGTGTTGATCGTCCCCGTGCAGGCCACGGCATTCCCCTCGGCATCCATCACCGAGAAATGGCTCGTGCCCGCGTCATCGACCGGGGCGAATCGGCCGTAATACTCGCGAGGATGAACGGTGTCGTCGATCCGGCTCGCGAGTTCCGCTGCATGTTCCTCACTGAGCAATCGCTCCACCGGCACGGCGGCGAAGTCGGCGTCGCCCAGATAAGCGGCCCGGTCGGCAAAGGCGTGCTGCATGGCCTCGATGACGATGTGTGCATACTCCGGTGAATTGTGTCCCAAGTCTTCGAGACGCAGGCCCGCATGCTGGGATTCGTAAGCAGAGAGAATCTGCAGTATCTCGATGAGGGCCACGCCGCCGCTGGATGATGGCGGCATTGTCAGGAGCGTCGTGCCCTCATACGACGCGCTCAACGGTTTGCGGATGACAGGCTGCACGGAGGCCAGATCATCGAGCGTCATCACGCCGCCGGCGTTGTGCACGGCATTGATGATGGCGTGGGCCACATCGCCGCGATAGAAGCCGTTACTTCCTTCGTCGGCGATTCTCGCCAGAACCTCGCCCAATGGAGAATGAAATGACTCGCCAACTTCACTGGCTTGACCGCCATTCAGGTAATACTGCTCCAGTGATGCGAACGCCTCTCGTACCGCCGGATCTTCCTGCAAGTCATCAATCACAAGCTGCTGCGACGAGCAATGCGACTCGTCCGCAGCGACGCCGTCTTGTGCAATTCGGATGGCGGGCGCCAGCACAGTTGCCAAGTCGAGAGTGCCGTATTGCTCGAGCGCCAGGCAGAGGCCCTTGATCTCACAAGGCGTTGCCACAGCCAGACCGCCGTGCCGACTGAGTTCCGCGATCGGCTCGCCATTCGCATCCAGAAACATGTCACGGTGGGCGGCTGACGGCGCTTGTTCGCGATAGTCGATTGCGACAGTCTCGCCTGTGGAGGCATCATAGATGAGCATGAAGCCCCCGCCGCCGATGCCGCAGCTTTCGGGCCGAAGTACCGACAGCGCGAAGGCCGTCGCCACCGCGGCGTCGACGACATTGCCTCCTTGTTGGAGGATCTCCAGGCCAGCCGCGCTGGCCAACTGATGGTCGGCGGCCACGACGCCGTGAGCGAAGCTCTCATCGGTTTGCGAATCATCCGCGCTTGCGAAACTGGTGACGATCGAAGTGACTGTCAGGGTGAGGAGCACCAGTTTCAGTACTCCCCTCTCCCGTCGGGAGAGGGGTTGGGAGTGAAGGCATTTTGTGTCGCTCGCAGGCCCCTCACCCTGCCCTCTCCCGGAGGGAGAGGGTTCGGACATCTCTGCCAACAACAACCGCATGCGGTATCACTCCTTAGTCATCGCGGCTTCGAGGTTGAGGATGACTCGCGCCACGGCCGACCACGCTGCGATTTCGCCCGCGCGCTGAGCATTCTCCCCGCCGGCGAAAGCCAGCGCCGCCTCGGTGTTCGTGTCGAACTCGGCCTGAGCCGCATCGAGAAACTCGGTGAGGACATCGACCTCGGCCTGAGTCGGATATCGAGTGAGGCAACAGCGAAACGCGTATTCAATCCGCGAGTCCGTCGTATCGCCTCCCTCATCGAGAGTGCGCCGGGACAACGCATTGGCGCACTCGACAAACAACGGCTCATTCAGAGTGACCAGCGATTGCAGCGGGGTATTCGACCTCGAACGGCGGACACAGGCGAAGTCTCCATTGGGGGCATCGAACGCCGTCAACATCGGATAGGGGACCGAACGAAAGCGGAATGTGTAGATCGCCCGACGATAGATGTCGGGACCGGTCTGCAGCTCCCAGGTCTTCGGCCCATAGCTCACCGGCGGCGTGAAGAGAAACTCAGGCGCGGGCGGATACACACTCGGTCCGCCAACGATGGGGTTGAGCAATCCGCTGGCCGACAACGCCACATCACGCACGAGTTCGGCATCAATGCGGAACCGAGGCCCTCGCGCCAGGAGCCGATTGTCGGGATCGCGCTCATACAGTTCGGGAGTTACGCGTGACAATTGCCGATACGTGGCCGAGTCGACGATGAGCCGATGAATGTGCTTGAGGCTCCAGTTGTGCTCCATCAGCTCACAGGCCAGCCAGTCGAGCAACTCAGGATGACTGGGGAACTCGCCCTGGAAACCGAAGTCTTCGGCGGTGGCGACGAGGCCGGTGCCGAAGTAAGCCTGCCAGATGCGATTGACGATCGTACGTGCCGTGGTCGGCGAGCGTTCATCCGCCAACCAGCGGGCGAAGGCGAGGCGCGGTCGATGTTCAAAGTCGGCCGGAGTATTCTCATGTAAGAACTCCGGCACACCGGGCGTCACTTCTTCTTCCGGCTTGAGAAAGTCACCGCGATCGAGACGATGAGTGCTGCGCCGCGGCGAGCGCTCCAGCATTACGAGTTGCGTGGAGCCAGCCGGATGCTGCCGCCAGAGGGCTTCGATCTCGTCGTTGGCGCTTTCCCACTCCGGAATTGTAGTTCTCCAGAAGGAAAACATGCGGTGAAAGTCGTCGATGCTGCGCACCGGCGGCGGCACTTCTGAGATCAGCAAAGCGCGTTCGGGAATCAGCCGCATCGTCGGCGAAGCAGCGACTTCTTCGACGGTTCCTTCCTCGGCCTCCGCAGTGTCCGCGGGAGATTCGACGGCGGGAATGATCTCGGCCACATTCCCAGACTCTGCATCGAGCGGCGTGGACGACACCGAGATCCGAAACCGACCGAGATTCATGTTCTGATTGTCATCGCTGTTCCAGCCGCCGTGCTTCTGTTCCAGATGAAACGTCAGCACCATGCCGCCGTCTGCCGCGATGCTGTCGGTCGTCGCGAACACCGCCTGACGCGGTTCATTTCGGAGTCCCGGACCGCCATCAATGCCCCAGGCGGTTTCCTGATCGCCGTCGATTGCATACTCGATCGGCCCAGTCCAGCGGCGGTTGCCTTCGGCATCAGCGTAGAGTTCGGCGAGTTGTGTGCGCTCGTTGCCAAAGTCGGCAGCCGCTTGATGGAAAGTGACGGCGGTGCGCTCCTCCGGCGTGGCCTGGCTCGCGACTTCGACGCGGAACTCGGTGAGTGCGCACAGTCCGTCAATCGAGCGACCCGGCCCGCCAGCGGGCAGGTCGCGATCGTTGAGCAGCTCAATGCGTATCTGGCGAATATCTGGCAAATCAGTCTTCGCGACGAACACCGACTCGAAGCGTGTGGGGGCGTAACCCTGTGCCAGCACCGAACCATCTTCGAGGTAGTAGTACCGCTGGCTGTTCTCTCCCTGATGTTCCAGTTCGAGCACAGTCCATTCGGGTTGTGCTTCGTCCAATTCCAATTCCCAGCCGTGTACTTTGTCTTCCCAATCGGGCATCTCTACTTTGAGTCGTGATTCGATGTCGCTGATCGACGCCAGCAACTGATCACGGACGGCTAGTTCCTCGTCCGAATAGACGTTGACGCAGGCCTCGTGCGCGTTGTTGAGGCAGGCGAACATCCGGTAGTACTCGGAGTGTGTGAAGGGATCGTACTTATGTGAATGGCATTGAGCGCACTGCACCGTCAGCCCCAACATCGCCTTGCCGACGGCATCCATGCGGTCGAACATCGCCTCCATGCGGAACTGCTCGGGATCGATCCCCCCTTCTTCATTCAGCATCGAATTCCGCAGGAAGCCGGTGGCCACGATCTGGTCCTGAGTTGCATCGGGCAGCAAATCGCCGGCGATCTGCTCAATCAGAAACTGGTCGTAGGGGAGAT
>JANNSB010000564.1:0-1548 GCA_031402175.1 Planctomycetaceae bacterium | reverse complement strand
ATTCGGCCCGCGCAATCCTCAGGACTGTCTGAATCTGCGGAATCTGCTGATTGATCGGCCAGAATGGTTCCTTCCAACTGGCGGCATTCGTCCGATCTGTTGACGAGACACATCGTTTTCAAGCCCCAGTTCAACTTCGTGGCGGCGCGAGAATCGATCCGACATGGACCGGCGGAGGCCTGGAGAGGCCTTCAATTCAATCAGGGAGTGAGCATGATTCGTTGGACCTTGAGCCTCGTCGTTTGCTTGATCGTGTCCGGTTCCCTCCAGGCCCAGGAAATGTATCTGGGGGATGGCTCTGTCGGCAGCAGCGAACCCCTCTTCCCCTACGACGATCAGGATCCCTGGAAGCACGGCTATCTCCAGGAGATGCCCTACTACGGCGGGTATCACTCGTACCGGCCGTACAACTACAAGCAGGTCTTCTCGCAGTCACAGACCGCCGCTGGTTGGGGCATTCCCTCGACAATGCCCTACTCGCAGCAGTTCTGGCATCGCTACCAGTATCAGATCGACCTGTCGCAAGGGGGAGGCGTCGGAACCATGCCGACACCTGCTCCTGTTCCCGTCGAGGTTCCGCAGAACAACAGTTGGGTTCCCGTGCAGCAGGCCCCGATCTACACGCCGATCAACTACCAGTACCCGGCGGGATATATCGCTCCGACGCAGCAGACGCCGATTCAGCAGTACATCTACGGTCGCTGATCGGCGTCATCGCCCGCTGCCTCCGCTCGTGTGTTGACACCCTGCACGGTTAGGCGTCCTTGTGACAGCTTGATCGCGCTCAGGCCGAGATGAGTCGATTCTTCGTTGGTCAGTTCCACTTGAATGACCGGCCCCTCGGGCGTTTCGACCCAGGTGGCGCGGTAGTCATCGGACTCGTTGGCCTCGATCTGCGGCTGCACTCGACTGCGGACTTCGTCCATGGCAATATCGAGTTTACCGAGCCGAACGTGAAGCAGTCGGAACTGGATCTCTCTCGGTCCGGTCACACTCGCGACGGCTTCGAGGCTGATAATCCCCCGCCAGTCTTCCCAGTTCACTTCGACGCCGAGGTGAAACCTGCCATCGTCGACGACGATGAGTGGACGATGAACGCCTTCGGGGAGGATCTCCGGATTCCGCTGGGCCTCGTGCTCCAGCCAGGAATTGATTTCATCCTGGGAGAAGGTCTCGCTCCACTCGGCTGACTGCAGCCCCGTCTCTTGCAGCGTCTCGATCTTGTTCGCGAACTCGGCCGCGGCCGCGGCTCTTTCTTCCGGATCGGCGACCTGAGCAGCCGCCCGGCGGTAAAAGTCTGGCACCTGCTGTACGGTCCAGAGCATGTAACCCGCGCCGACCAGTGCGCTCAGAATGAGAACCAGGCAGCCCGACAGCAGTTTGCGCCCCTTTCGCGCTGGGACGGCGGGGGCTTGCGCCGCGGTTTGACCTTCCGATCGCTGAAAACCGTCGTCCATCCGTTCCTCATGCAGTGTCGTTCAGGTCCGCAGGCACCATTATTCCGACTGCATGCGGATTCACAAGACGCCCTCTGTCTGAAATGATCCA
>JANNSB010000563.1:0-1767 GCA_031402175.1 Planctomycetaceae bacterium | reverse complement strand
CTTTCAGGCCGGCCGGCCGCTGCGAATGAAGTCGAAATGATGCAACGCGAGCTGGATGAACTCGTGCAGATGACGCTGGAAACGCCCGCTCAGTTCCGCACGCGCATGCAGGATGTCGAGGCGCGCTTCGATGCCTGGACGCATGCCAAGCAGCAACTTTCGGGCGGCAACCTGCGTCTCGTCGTCTCGATCGCCAAGAAGTACCGCAACCGCGGACTCTCCTTCCTCGACCTCATTCAGGAAGGGAACGCCGGCCTGATGCGCGGCGTCGAGAAGTACGAATACCGCCGCGGCTACAAGTTCTCGACCTACGCGACATGGTGGATTCGACAGGCGATCACGCGGGCGGTGGCGGACCATGCCCGCACGATTCGTATTCCGGTCCACATGTTCCAGAGCATCTCCACGCTCAAGGCCAAGAGCGAGGAGATTCGCCAGAACACCGGACGCGAGCCCACCACCGAGGAACTCGCCCAGGCAGTCGGGCTGTCGGTCGAGGAAACCGAACGCATCATCAAGACCTGGAAGCACCCGATTAGCCTCGATACGCCCGTCGGCGAAAGCGAAGACTCGAGCTACGGCGACTTCCTGGAAGACTCCAGCGAAGGGACGCCGGCCGATTCCGCGATGCATCAGATGCTGCGGGACAAGATCAACCACGTCCTCAAGAGTTTGACTTATCGCGAACGCGAGATCATCAAGCTCCGGTACGGCCTGGGCGATGGCTACAGCTACACGCTGGAAGAGACCGGCCGCATCTTCAAGGTCACGCGGGAACGCATCCGGCAGATCGAATCGAAGGCCCTCCGCAAGCTGCAGCACCAGTCTCGTGCCGAACACCTGCGAGGGTTCGTGGAGACCCTGTTCACCGAGGGAGTCGAGCAGCCGCTCGCGCTGGAACCCGAAGCCGTCGGGGCGATGTAAGGCGGGCAGAGGGCGACTCAATTCATTTCGTCCTTCGTTGACCATTCGCGAACGCTCTGTTACCGTTCCCAACTCAACCACATGTACTAGTTGACTTTGGGACTGATATGGGACGAATTGAGCGACAACGCGAACTGGCCCGCAGGCGATCTCGCCGCGTAAAGATGAAGAGGCTCCGCACCCGGTTCGAGGCGGCTAAGACCGAAACAGAGAAGAGCGTCCTCCGCGACAAGGCCTTCCGGGTCAGCCCGCTGGCGACTCTCGACGGCAAGTAGTCTCTGTCTCCCGGCCTCATTGCACGAACTTCTCGTACAGCCCGGCATAGACGCCTGACTGCGCCAGCAGTTGATCGTGACGGCCGCGCTCGACGATTCGGCCGTGATCCAGCACGAGGATGAGGTCGGCTCTGCGAATCGTGCTCAGGCGATGGGCGACCACGAAGCTCGTGCGGTTCTGCAGCAGTACTTCCAGAGCCGACTGCAGTCGGGCCTCAGTCCGGCTGTCGATGCTGCTGGTCGCTTCGTCAAGAATGAGCAGGCTGGGGTTCGCCAGCAAGGCTCGCGCAAAGCAGATGAGCTGTCTTTGTCCCGCTGACAGATTTCCGCCGCGTTCGCCCACTGGCGTCGCCAGTCCGTGGGGCAGGTTTTCCAGCAAGTCTTCGCAGTCAAGCTGAACCAGCACGGTGTGAATCTCTGCATCAGTGGCCGTTGATTTCCCAACGCGGATGTTGTCGGCCACGCTGCCGAAGAACAAAAAGTTATGCTGCAGCACAATGCCCATGTGTCGATGCAGTTCGTCACTGTTGATCGTGGCGAGGTCGCGACCGTCGATCAGAATGCGCCC
>JANNSB010000562.1:0-9059 GCA_031402175.1 Planctomycetaceae bacterium | reverse complement strand
CAATGATGAATGAAATGTCTGGGTCTATAAAGCACACCTCAGAATGCTGGGCGAAGCCTTCGTGTAGCACCTGACAGCCGTGCTCTGTGCAGCAGAAGGCGAAGTAACGCTTTCGGGAAAGGCCGGTCCCACCCCCCTCGTAATACTGCACAATGGCGATTTGCCCCACTTCTCTCGAATGGTATGTCAACAACGGCTCGTGGAACCAGCGGGCTAAACCTCCGAACGGGCCTGCCATGCCGTCTTGGCCCGCGCTGCAACTCGTGATCCCCGTGTCGGCCACGCTGACGATCTGAACCTGGTGGACCATCCCGGCCGCGCCCAGCATCTCAAACTCGAGTACATCAATCGGCTCCGGGGACTCCGCCGCGACGTTCGCGGCGAATGCCAACCAACAGAGCAGCGTGAAGGGAAATCGCGTCATTGCGATTGTCTTAGAGATGCAAGGGAGTCCAGCCTTCAGGCTGCCGGACAGGCTGCCGGACAGGCTGCCGGACAGGCTAAAGCCTGGACTCCGATCGTTCACACTTCCAATTCGAGATGCCGGCAGACGCGATTGATCAAGGCCTCGATCTCGAATGGTTTCTGCACGAAATCGTCCGCGCCGGCCGCGTAGAGTTCCTCGATCTTGTCCGCCTCGACCATGCCGCTGATGCAGATGATCTTGACGGCATCGAGCGTTCCATCGTTGCGGACCCGCTGACAGACTTCCTTGCCATTGATGTCGGGCAGCATCACGTCCAACACGATCACGTCGGGCCGGTATTCCCGCACGAGCATGCCGGCATCGAAGCCGTTATTGGCCATGCGAACGTCGAATCGCCCGTCGGCCTTCATGCCGTCGGTGATCAGGTCGACTAGATCGAGATCGTCGTCGACGATGAGCGCCTTGCGTTTTCCGCTTTCGAGGGCATCGGTGGGGATGCCGTTGTCCTTCATGAACTTATACAGGATGTCGCGCGGAATGCGGCGGAAGCGGGAGCCGGGGACGCGAAACCCCTTGAGCTGTCCGGAGTCGAAGCACCGGATGATGGTCTGTTGAGAAACGTTACAAATCTTTGCAGCTTCACCGGTTGTGAATACGGTTTTCATGTGCGCTCCATTCCTTGAAACGACCGACCAGGTCGGCCGCGGCACCTTGATTCATCCCTGAACGAAAACCTCGGACCAGAATTCACCGAGTGGCGGGGGCCGTTCACATGACGAACGGACAGTCGCCGCTGCAGCGAATCATCCTCGACTGAGACCCGGCCTGAGCCGTTGTCTCCCAGCACGTTTCTGCATCATTGTGGAAACCATGCTGTGTAACACTGGGAATTATATGGATATTGTGAATCTGGTCAACATGGGTTTTCTGCGTGCGATGGCGAACTGCCCAGTTCATTCTCCACTGGCATTTCGGGCATCATGGATGACTTAGGTATTCGCCTCGACTAAGTTGCACGCTTTCGACGCGCATTCCCTGATTGCCGCCGACACCCTCACCGACACGATGCCTCCCGTCTCACTGGCGATTCTCTGGCACCAGCACCAGCCGTACTATCCTGATGACGTTGCAGACGAAGTTCTGATGCCCTGGGTGCGCCTGCATGGCACCAAGGACTACATCGGGATGGCGCTGCATCTTGAGGAAGTGCCGGAGTTCCACTGCACGATCAATCTGGTTCCCAGCCTGCTGGTGCAGATCGAGCGCTATGCGGCCGGCGGCTCCGATCGGCACCTCGACATTTCTCGGATGCCGGCGGACGACCTGACCGAAGCGGATGCCGAGTACCTGCTCGACAACTTCTTCATGGCGAATGCGGAGACGATGATCCGGCCGTTTCCGCGGTATAACGAGCTGTATCTAAAGCGGGCGATGAACATCGATTCCGCCTCGCGGGCGGCGTCGCGGTTCACGGCGCAGGATATTCGTGACCTGCAGGTCTGGAACAACCTGGCGTGGTTTCACGAACTGTTGTTCGAGCAGGATGTCGATCTGCGGGAACTTCGGGCGAAGGGGCGCGGTTTCAACGAGTCCGAAAAGCGGTGGCTGCTGGAACGCCAGCGGGAGGTGATGGGGCAGATCATCCCGCTGCACAAAAGGCTGGCCCAGCGCGGGCAGGTCGAACTAACCACGACGCCGTTCTACCACCCGATCCTGCCGCTCTTGATGGACAAGCGGTCGGCACGCCAGGCAATGCCGCAATGCGACCTGCCGCGGCATCTCGACTCCTACCCCGAAGACATCGCCGCGCACCTGTCACAGGCGGTCGAGTACCACGCGAAACTGTTCGGCGAGAAGCCGGTGGGGATGTGGCCGTCGGAGGGATCAGTCTCGCAGGCGATCATTGCCGCGATCGCGAATGCGGGCATCCAATGGATCGCCACCGACGAGGAAATCCTCACCCACTCGACCGGCGGAATCGTCGGACGCGATTCCCTGGGACACGCGATGCATCCTGACCGGTTGTTCCAACCCTGGAGGATCGAGGAGCAGGGTCAGGCGTTGCAGATCATTTTTCGCGATCACGGACTGAGCGACCAGATCGGGTTTCACTATCAGCGCAGCGACCCAGTCTGGTCGGCTCGCGACCTTTTGGAACGTGTGAAGAGCATTGGCCGCTCGGTCGAACGCGTTCGCGGCGATCGCCCTGCCCTGGTGCCGATCATTCTCGATGGAGAAAACTGCTGGGAACACTATCCCGATGGCGGTGTGACCTTCCTGCGGACGTTGTACCGCGAGGCGGTCCAGCAACCGGAGTGCAACCCCGTTCGTGTCCGTGATCATCTCGCGGCGCATCCGGCATCGGAAAAGATCGGTCAGCTTTTCGCGGGAAGCTGGATCTTTCATGACTTCGCAATCTGGATCGGCCATCGCGAAGACCGCGACGCCTGGGACTTGCTCCATGAGACGAGGCAATACCTCGTCGAAGCCGAGCGACGTTTGGGGGCGCAACACGAGTCCGTGCAGCGGGCATGGCGTGAGATTCACATTGCCGAGGGGAGTGACTGGTTCTGGTGGTATGGCGACGACCATTCCTCAGCCCTCGACGCCTTGTTCGACCAGTTGTTCCGCAAGCATCTGCAGAACGTGTATCTGGTGCTCGGCGAGTCTCCACCTGTGGTGCTCTCGAAGCCGATCACCAAGTCGCGTCCGAAGATTCCGCATTCGCAGCCGCGAGGGTTCCTCAAGGTGCGGATCGACGGCAATCCCAGCTATATCGAATGGCTCAACGCCGGGAGGTATTCCGCGGGGAGCGAGCGCGGCACCATGACGCTCGTCGCGCAGGGTCTCATCAAGTCACTCTATTTCGGCTTCGACCCCACTCACCTCTATCTGCGGCTCGACACGTTCGGCGAAGCGACTAAGGATCTGGCCGTGATTGACGAAGTCCGCCTGCGATTTATCTCGCCCGCGGACACCGACGTTGTGATCTCGAACCTGTTGGGACACGCGACAACCTCACACGTAATCCATGAGAACGTGCGCACGCCGGTCGACGGAATCGAATGCGTCGTCAATCGCTCGCTGGAGATGCGCATGCCGTTGAACCTGATCACGCGGCAGATTGGCGACCCCGTCCAGTTCTATGTGGAGTTGATCGACGACCGATTCAGCCGAGACCGCGCTCCCAGTGAGGGATACGTTCATCTGACGACTCCCTCGCCGGACTTCGAACGGAGGCTGTGGCAGGTTTAGCAATCTGTCACCCAACACAAACCGCATGAAACATGCCTGAACTCCGCAAGGATCCCGTGGTCGGTCGCTGGGTGATTATCGCACCCGAGCGCATCACCCGTCCGCAACTTCTCGAGTCGCCGGCCCCGCTCGACGGCACGCTGTTTGACCCGTTTCTCGAGGGGAACGAAGACGCCACGCCTTATGAGATCATCGCGTACCGCAATCCCGGGTCGACTCCGAACGGCCCCGGCTGGCGAGTGCGGGTGATTCCCAACAAGTTCCCCGCGCTCAAGGTCGAAGAGCCGATGAACAAGCGGGGCGAAGGCATTTACGACATGATCTCGGGCGTCGGGGCGCACGAGGTCATCATCGAATGCCCGCATCGAGAAACGAGCATGTCTCGTCTGAGTGTGGAAAACATTCAGGAGGTTCTCTGGGTCTATCGCGATCGCCTGGTTGATCTGAAACGCGACTCGCGGCTCATCCATTGCCTGATCTTCAAGAACAAGGGGGCAATGGCGGGCGCCTCGCTCGATCACAGCCATTCGCAGCTCATCGCCAGTCCCATCGTGCCGATCGCGATCGAGGAAGAACTCAAGGGGGCCGAGGCGTTCTATCGCTATCGCGGCCGCTGCATCTTCGACGACATGCTGCAGCAGGAGCTTTCTTCCGAAACACGGGTCGTGATCGATTCGCCGAACTTCGTGGTGATCTGTCCGTACGCCAGCCGGTTTCCTTTCGAGACTTGGATCCTGCCGAAGATGCACTCGAGCCACTTCGAGAACATTCAGCGGCAGGGGATCGAGGAATTGGGCAAGGTGCTGAAAGAGGCGTTGATGCGCCTCCACGAAGCGGTTGACGACCCCCCTTACAACTATGTCGTGCATACCGCGCCGTTCGACAGCCAGGAACTCAAGCATTATCACTGGCATATTGAAATCATCCCGAGGCTGACGGGCATCGCCGGCTTCGAGTGGGGGAGCGGATTCTTCATCAATCCGATTCCACCCGAGGAAGCGGCCCGCGTGCTGCGCGAGGCCAACGTGCACTGATCCTGATGGTTGCACTCGTTTCGCGGAAACAGGTAAGTTGCCATCACCGTCACGAAACAAGGGCAATCGTAAAGAGGAGAATCGACATGCAAAAGATCATGTGGTGGAGTTGCTTCGCAATCGCGCTCATGCTGGGCTGTGCTGGCGACGAGGGTGCCGATGGAACTGATGGAACCGACGACACCGGCAGCGGCTACAACTCGACCGAGTCGGAAGGGGACGGCCTCGGCGAGGGATCGAGCGATCCCAATTCCATGCACGACGATGCCGAATCGGAAGACGAACCGACTGGCGACGGGGCCGACGAGCCCGAGGTTCCCGAAGCTGGCAGTACGACCGGCGATGCGGCTGCCAACTGATCGCACGCCAGTCCGACACGTTCCAGGCGATCGCCGAGCCTTTCGGCGGTCGCTTTTTGCTGGATTCTCCGAAAATCCGTTCGTCAACCCGCCGGCCGGCCGGTATAACGTGGGAATTGTCGAAAATAACGTGGGAATTGTCGAAACCCGCCGTTCGCGCGGCGGTTTATTGATGGTGTGACACGTTGAATGTACTCTTCACAGATTTCACTCTCTGCAGCACGAGGCGACTATGGGCAACTCGCTCTGTCGGAATTGCACTTTTCTTTGGGCCGTCTTGGTCGGGTGTCTGGCGGCAACTTTTGGCGTTGTTGCAGACGATCGACCCGCCGAGCCGGCGATTGCTGCCGGCGTGGATAACGCGATCGTTCGCGTTCTCCACGAGCAACAGGTGAGCATCGCCCCCGCCGCGGGTGATGAAGATTTCCTCCGGCGAGTCTATCTCGATCTGGCGGGCACGATCCCGACGTCGAGTGATGTAACGCTCTTCTGTCTCGATGCCAATCCCGACAAGCGCGCTGAACTCATCGAACGCCTGTTGACGAGTGAAGGCTTTGCCGCGAACTGGTCGGCCTACCTCCGCGAGGTTTTCCTGGCGCGGGCCACCGACATGCGGGCACGTCTGGCTCAGACCAGCTTCGAAACCTGGCTCAAGCAGCAACTGGCCGAGAACCGCCCCTGGGATGAAACGGCTCGGGCGATTCTGACCGCCTCGGGCGATGTGACTCAGGAAGGTCAAACCGGTTTCATGTTCGCCCACTTCGGCGATGCCTCGGAGCTGGCGGGAGAAACGGCGCGGATCTTTCTCGGTATTCAGATCAGTTGCGCCAACTGCCATAACCATCCGTATGACTCATGGAAGCGAGAACAGTTTCACGAACTCGCGGCGTTCTTCCCGAGGGTGCAGGTCCGTCAGGAGATGAGTACCGACCGACGGACCTTTATCGTCGCGTCGAATGACGCCGAAGCACGTCGTGGCCGCGGCATGGGCGACTTCAGTCGAGTCTATGCGACCCTCGATGCCGATCGCGATGGACATTTGACTCGCGACGAGGCCGCCGCACAGGATCGCTTCCTGGTCGAGCGGCTGTTCGAACTGGGTGACGCCGACAGGGACGGCATGCTCACGCTGGAAGAGGCGCAGGAAATTCGGCCTCCCATGAACCAACCCGGTCGTGGCACTCCCGAGCATTACATGCCGAACCTGGAAAATCCGCAGGAACGCGGCACGCAGATGCAGCCAGTGTTTTTCGTCAACAGCGAAGCGGCTGAGATTGGCGATACCGACCTGGAGCGGCGAGAGCAACTGGCCGACTTCATCACCTCGCCCGACAATCCCTGGTTCGCGAAGGCCTTCGTGAACCGTATGTGGACTGAGATGCTCGGAGAGGGTTTCTTCCCACTGGTTGATGACATGGGGCCCGAGCGGACCCCGGTGCATGCCGAGGCTCTGGAGTTGTTATCTCAAGGCTTCATCGACAGTGGCTACGACGTGCAATGGCTGTTCCGCACGATCGCGCTAACGGACGCCTATCAACGCGAGATGCGATATCGCGACCCCGCCGAAACAATGCCGCCGTTTGCCGCCGCTTCCCCGACAAGATTGAGGGCCGACCAGTTGTACAACGCCCTCACACAGGTGCTGGGGACGAACACCTTCACGGCCCGCAATGTACCGCGCCGGCAATTCGGGCAATTCAGTCCCGAAGTCGATGTCGGACGCCTGGCCTTCTCGCAGTTGTTTGGTTTCGATCCGTCGACGCCGCAATCCGACCTGCTGGGGACGATTCCGCAGGCTCTATTGTTGATGAACAGCAGGCAGGTCGAAAACCTGATCGACTCGGCCCGCGACACGCGGCTGCGACGGTTGTTGAGCGACTTCGACAACGACGAAGACGCCCTCGAAGAACTCTACCTGCTGGTGCATTCACGCCAACCCACAGGCGACGAACGAACGATTTGTCTGGCACACCTCGAGCAGGTCTCTGATCGCGAAGAAGCCTTCGAGGACATCTTCTGGAGCCTACTCAATTCGACAGAGTTCTTGACGAAGCGTTGAGAGATTTACTCCCCTCTCCCGCCGGGAGAGGGGCCGGAGGTGAGGGCGCTCGGCTGTTTCACCGGGTGCCGCCACTAAATTAGGACAGAGCTTATTCGTCGTGAACGGTGAAATATGAAGCTGACACATGCACGGATTGAACGCGGCGTTGTTTCGAGGCGCAGTTTCCTGCGGGGAGTCTCCGCTGGGGCGATCGCGTCGGGCTCGTTGGGTTTCACGGATTTGATGAGCCTGTATGCCGATGACCTGCGCCGGCAGGGCAAGTCCCTCATCCTGCTGTGGATGGACGGCGGCCCCAGTCAGCTCGAGACCTTCGATCCCAAACTCGGACATGAGAACGGCGGAGGCACGGCCGTCATCGACACCGCGGTCCCCGGCATTCAGATCGCCGCCGGCTGGGAACAGACGGCTGCGATGATGGACGACATCGCTCTCATCCGTTCGATGACCAATCGCGAAGGGAACCACCAGCGGGCGACCTATCAATTGCATACCGGCTACATCCCCGCGGGTGGTGTGAAGCACCCTTCATTCGGATGCTGCGTGGCCGAGCGCATCGGCGATGCCGAACTCGATCTGCCGTCGGTTGTCTCGGTGGGCCGCACCATCGGCGCGGGCTTCCTGGGAGTGAACTACGAACCGTTCGTCGTCGACAACCCGAATCAGATGCCGGCGAACATTACGGCGACAATGGGAGCCGACAGACTCCAGCAGCGGCTGGCTCTGTTCAATCAATTGGAGCAGGGTTTCGCCGATCGCGGTGCGGTCGCGGCCGTGAGAAATCAGCGTGAACTCTACGCCAAGGCTTCGAGCCTCGTCTTCAGCGAGCGGACTCGGGCCTTCGACTTGAGCGAGGAGTCCGCCGAAATCCGCGCGCAGTACGGCGAGAACAACTTCGGCCAAGGCTGCCTGTTGGCCCGGCGACTCGTCGAGGTGGGCGTGACGTTCGTCGAGGTCCGCATGAACGGCTGGGACACGCATAACGAAAACAACACCCGAACGACAGAACTCGCGGCTCAGGTCGATCCCGGGTTCGCGACACTCGTCACCGACCTCAAGGAACGGGGCATGCTCGAAAACACGGTCGTGCTTTGGCTGGGTGAATTCGGGCGCACGCCCAAGGTCAACGCGCGAGCGGGACGCGACCACTATCCGCGGGTGTTCAACGCCGCGATCGCGGGCGGCGGCGTGCGCGGCGGACAGGTCATCGGTTCGTCCACGGCCGACGGCGCCGAGGTCGCCGAAAGACCGGTCGGCGTCACCGATCTGTTCGCATCGCTCTGCCATGCGCTCGAAGTGGATCCCACTCACGAAAACATCGCTACCCTGGGCAGACCCCTCAAGATTGTGGATGGCGGAACCGTCGTGCAGGAACTGTTTTCCTAGAGTCCGTCGCTGATTCATCGACTCGCATTCGGCAACCTCTGGCCGACCGGGAACTGGTTGTGTAGGATGTAGGAGGAGTCGAGTCCCGTCTCGATTCGATTCACCCATCCAGTCACTCATCGATTCCCCGGAGGATCCCGTGAGTTCGTCGCAACCTCGCAGTCGCAAGTACTATCTGTTGGCGGGCATCCTGATCGGCATGGCCTGTTCGTACTACCTGCCTCATGAACCCGCCTTTGCCGACTCGACCGAGAGCGCGGGCAAGTTTGCGGTCTGCACGGCGCAAACCACCATCGGGAACAGTGAAGCCGTCTTCGTTCTGGACTTTGTGACCGGCCGATTGGTCGGGGCGGCGCACAACACACAGAACGGTGCGTTCACGCAGTCGTGGATTCAGAATGTGGCTGCCGACTTCAATGCCGGTGACGATGCCGAGTACGTCATGGTACCCGGCTTTGTGTCGTTGCGCGGAACCGCGGGCAGCACGCCCGCGCTGGGCGGTATCTATATCGCCGAACTGAATTCCGGCATCGTCAACC
>JANNSB010000561.1:0-2795 GCA_031402175.1 Planctomycetaceae bacterium | reverse complement strand
CGATCGATCGCGGCCTCGCCGGCCTCATGGTCTGGGAACTCGCGCAGGACTCGCCCGAGGAAGCGACATCGCTCTTACGAGTGATTCGCCGAACGCTCGATGAATAGTCGCCTTTCGCTCCGCGAAAGAAGCGTAGCGGCGGCTCTCCGAGACGCCGCTAACAAAGAAGGCGACGGGACTCTTTGTTGACACATGGCGACCAGTGAACGCGCCACCTGATCGCCCAGCGTCTGGGGACAGACGCCGCGACGAAAGACTCAGTTCTCGAAGAACTCACTGATCGGAATTTCGATCGGCTCGAGCGTATTGGTCTC
The DNA here is from genome assembly GCA_031402175.1 of Planctomycetaceae bacterium. GTDB lineage: Bacteria > Planctomycetota > Planctomycetia > Planctomycetales > Planctomycetaceae > JANNSB01. Next base: position 2,481 of record JANNSB010000561.1, on the reverse strand, counting down.
GCCGTCGACGATTTCGACTTCGAGCGAGCGCTCCACGTAGCCAACCCGTTCGTGCCAGACCCGGAACTCGTGCGTTCCCGCGGGCAGGTTCGGGATACTGAACCGCCCTTCGGCATCACTGATCGCGGCGTAAGGATGGTCGACGACGACCCAAAAGGCACCCATGTGCGGGTGGATGTCGCAACTGACTTTCACCGGCAGCGACTCGGCCTGCGGCATCTGGAGCGCGATTCCCGTCTGATCGTTGGGCTGCAGAATGCTGTTGAAGGCCTGATTGCGGAACGGATACGTGTGCACGTTGTGGGCGACTTGGTCGCTGGAGATGAGCCGCACGGCCTGGTCGTTTCGCACAATCATCGAATGCGGCATGAATCGGCAGCCCTTCTGATCGAACATCACTTCGGCTTCGATGCTTTCAGCGAGGTCGGGATGAATGCTGTCCGGCGCCTGCCGCAAGTAGATGAAGACGTGTCCCACGCCGCCTGTGGCTGGGTCGAACATCCGCGATTCGTCCGGCACGTCGGCGGCGGCACACACGGCGGCATCCTTCACCGTCGCGTCCCCCTGGGCGATCAATGGATCGATCTCGGGAACGTCTCCGCCGACGATGAACTGGCCTTCGAGATTGCCCCATTGAGCGTGCGCGGGGACCAAGGCGCTCAACAAGAACAGAAATGCCAACAGGCAGGTCAACCGGGTCATTCGAACCTCCGCAGATGTGGTGTGCAGGCGGGAGCACTCCGCGGCGTAGTGCCTGCGGGCGTGCCGAACGAGATGGAGACCGGACGGGATCGTGGTCTCATTCTCTGTGAACTATTATTGTCAATTCCCCATGGCTGGCAACTCTGCAAATCGAGGGGCCAGAAGCGGGAATTCAGGGCCAGACGCCCAGGAATGAGGAATCTGGAGTGATTTCGCACCGGATGCCGAGATGTTCTTCGACAACGAATTTGCCGACATGAATCACGATCTGAGACAACGACTGTTCGAGGAACTCTCCAGCCTGGTGCTGATCGATCCGCACACGCATATCAATCCGCACGCGCCGGCCTCGAAGACGCTGGCCGACATCCTGGGGTATCACTACTACACCGAACTGGCTCACTCGGCGGGCCTGCCGAAGTCGCGGATCGAGGAACCAAGCATCTCGCCCAAGGAGAAGGTAGGACGGCTCGTCGAAAGGCTCGGCGACCTCGACAACACCATTCAGTTGAACTGGCTCGTCGAAATGTGCCGCGAGTTCTTCGGCTTCGATGATGACCGCATCACGCCCGCCAATTGGGAATCGCTCTATGACGCCGCCGAACGAAAGATGTCCGAGCCAGACTGGGAGGAGCAATGCCTCAAGCAGAGCAAGCTTGAGCGGGTCTTTCTGACGAACGACTTCGACGACCCGCTGACGGGGTTCGACACGCAGCGTTACGTCCCCTGCCTGCGGACGGACGACTTGGTCTTTCATTTCGCGAAGCCGGAAGTTCGCGCCAGACTCACCAAAGCGACGGGGATCGAGGCGACCGACCTGGAAAAGTTCCACATGGCTGTGTGGAAACTGTTCCAGCACTTCACCAGGAACGGAGCGAAAGCGTGCGCCATTTCGTTGCCGCCCTGGTTCGAGCCTCGACAGGTCGAGACCGCCGCGGCTGCGAAGGCGCTGAGCGCGGCGTGGGTGGGAAGCATTGATGAGAAACAACGTCGCGTCCTCAGCCAGTACGCCTTCTGGACGCTCGCCGAACACTGTGCCGACCACAAACTGCCTTTTGACCTGATGATCGGCGTCAACCGGCAGGTGTATCCGGCTGGCGTGCATCAAGGGCAGGACTTGTTTGATCAGCGAGTGTCGCTGATTCAGTACAAGGAACTGTTCAATGCGTTTCCGCAGGTGAAGTTTCCGGTGTCGGTCTTGGCGCAGACGAGCAACCAGGAGCTCGTCAGCTACTGCTGGATCTTCCCCAACGTCATCGCTCACGGGCATTGGTGGTACTCGAACATCCCCTCGTACATCGAACTCGACACCCGCAGCCGGCTGGAGGCGATCCCGCGCACCAAGCAGATCGGCTACTATAGCGACATGTACAAACTGGAATTCGCGCTGCCGAAATTCCGCATGTATCAGCGGATTCTCGCCAAGGTGCTGGCCGAGGATTTCGTGATCGCGCGCGGCTGGAGCGAGACGCAGGCCATCGAGTTCGGCAAACAGATCCTGAGAGGCAACGTCGAGACGATCTTCGGCGTCTAGAGCGATGCTCGATTGACTGTAGCGTCTGCGATTCTGTGGCAGACGAGAGGCCGCGGATTGGGCGGATGACGCGGGTCTTCGAGTTCGGCAAGCAGATTCTGTGAGGCAACGTCGAGACGATCTTCGGCGTGGAGTGAGCCAATCCTAACCCGACGCGTTAGCTGACGCGTCGGGTTACGATCGGTCGCCACTACTTGCCGAGTTCCTTGCTGCGCGCCGTCGCGGAGCGGACGGCATCGATGAGC
>JANNSB010000560.1:0-4550 GCA_031402175.1 Planctomycetaceae bacterium | reverse complement strand
GCAGTCTGCAATCTCTCTCTTTCTTGGATTCTTTGCCAGGCAAGTAGGTTTTGTTCCTCCCGTGCCCAATGCCAGATGGCTTCTTCGTCACATCGTCGGAAGAGTTCGACAATCTCAACACCATCGACTCTGAACTCCTCGCAGGGGACAAATCCTAGATTGCCGTCCCAACAGCGCATGAGATGGACGGACACCACTCGATCGATACCAGCCTGCAACGGAATGTCGTACTCGGACCTTGGAGCGGCCAGCAATTCAAAGTGAATGGTGATTCGGGACTCTTCGGGTTCCTCGCGAGTCATCACCCACCAACAGCGTTCGGGCGTGGTGGGGGAATCCGTTTCCGCGCGGACGTAGTGATCGAGATCTGACAAGACTCCGAAATACTTCAATTCCAGGTTTCGTATCGGAAAGTATTGCGCAATCATCCGCGTCGCCGCGCTGGCATCGCGCAGCGAGAGTTCGTCGATTGATTTCGTGGCGGCGAGGCCGCCGTCGTCTCCCACAGGCTCGTGGGCGACGGCGGAAGCCTGAACGACTTGGGAAGTCGTTTCAACAGCGGGCGCCGATGGTGCAACTGCTGCTTCCGTGACCGACTCCTGGGCAACCGATGTCGGTTCGTCAGCTCCGTCACGAGCACATCCGAGCTTCACGAGCAGGATTGCCAACATCCACGAACTGCGAATCAGTCGTCTGCATTCCATTACACTGACTCCTGTTTCAATCTCACCGTTCGACTGCCTGTTCCGAATTTGCGACTGACAACATCACCGCTTGCGCACTCGCGCAGAGTTCGGGGATGATGGCCACGCCGGCTTCTTCCAGGGCGCGGGCGGTCCAGACGTTGCAGGTGTTCGGGACGAAGTAGCGGACCCGTCCCCGATAGAAGGCGCTCTCACCGTAGATCCCTGGTCCGAGAAACTCGGACGAACCATCTTCATGGGCATAGGTCTCGTGGATGAATCGGCACATCGCATCGAACTTGTCGGGGTCGACTTCGAGTTTCACGATTCGGCCCGCGAAGATTTCATCCGGCGGCTGAGGCCAGTTGACCACATGCAGCACGCTCGCGTTGGGCGCGAGAGCCCTCGCCACGACGAGCGGCGTGATCATTTTGGCTCGGTAGAAGACTTCGCTCCCCCAGCCGACCTCCACCCAGGGCTGAGTCGACCCGTTTTCGATCTCGGGCCATGCGTCCGGCGACACTTCGGCCCGCCTGACAACAAGCCCGGTGTGAAAACCGTTGCTGGTGACGTACACAGTCCTCATCGCCGGCACTTCATATGAGGCCAACTGCACTTCGCTCTGCGCGCGGGCGTTCTCTGTGACAGGCGCTCGCGGTAGCCACGAGCAGCCCATGCAGAGCAAGTTCGCCACCAGGCAAAAACGGAGCATGCAACGCCGATGGTCCAGGAGAAATGAGAGAAGGGGGCGCGATGTAGCAGGTGAGTGAGTTCTCGTCAACGTGGCTTCCGGAACGCAGTTGTTCACGCTTAGAACACGCATCAACTGGCGACATTTTCGGATTCAACTACAGTATCCAAGTCAGTTCTCAGGGCTTCTCGAAATTCGCAAACAGGTGATCGTATGAAGGGTGCCGTCGGACTCATAGTGGCCGCGGGGTTGGGTATTGCCGGCGCGATCTGCAACTGGTATTACCTGGAGCAGTTGGCCAGGCATCAGGAGCAGGTCGTGTTCATCGCGATCAAGGACAACGTCGAACTCGAGATCGGCGACATCATCATGCCCGAGCACCTGATGGATGTCTCGATTCCACGAAGCGGTGTCGGCAATCTCGAACAGATCGCTCCCCTGTGGGAGAGCCGTAACGCAGTCGCCGGCAATCCCGCGATTCGCAACTTTAACGGCGGCGAGATCCTGCTCGACAGCGATCTGCAGCGGCCCGCGTATCAAGATCTGGCAGAGACCCTGCAGGAGAATGAAGTCGCTCGCTGGGTGCCGATCGATGCCCGCAGCGTGGTGGCGGAACAGATCAATCCTGGCGACCTTGTCTCGTTCGAAGTGCAGCGGATTGGCGCGGGTGAGCCGACTCCCGAAGGGACAGCACCCGCGGCGCCAGCCGGCGCGACGGAAATCCTCGGCCCCTTTCGCGTGCTGGCGATGGGCAATCGCCGCGAGGCCTCGAACATTCAGGAAGCGAATCGCCGACGCTCCGGGTCGGAAGGCACCATCGCCATCGTGGTCGAACTGACGAACGGCCAGATGAGCGCTGACGCACAGCGGCTGTTCGACGCCATGCGGCTGTCGGGGAACCAGGGGGCGCAAATTCTGCTGCACTCATCCCACACCGATGAATGACCAGCACCGTGCCCGGTGCGTCAGGATGGAACCACTCTCTCGACAAACAGGAGTTGACTTGTGAATGACTCATTGGGAGAAGCCGCTGCCACGGACAATCCATTGCTGCTGCATAAAGGGCTGCCGCCGTTTGATCGCATTCGCCCCGAACATATCGTCCCCGCGGTCGAACACAACCTGCGGGAATGCGAGGTAAGACTCACTCAGCTCGAAGCGAATTTGAAGCCCACATGGCATGCGATCTTCCCCATCCTCGATGAGATCGGCGAACGCTTCGAGCACGGCTGGTCCCCCGTGTCGCATCTGTTTTCGGTGAAGAACTCGCAGGAACTGCGCGAAGCGTATGAAGCGGCGTTGCCACAAGTCGTCGAGTTCGGACTGCGGATGAGTCAAAGCGAACCGATCTATCATGCGCTCAAGTCGATTCAACAGGGGCCGGAGTGGAAGAATCTTGCGGAAGCTCAGCGGCGGATCATCGAACATCGCATCCGCTCGGCCGAACTGGCGGGCATCGCGCTCACGGGAGAGAAGCGGGAACGCTTCAATGAGATCGCACAGCGGTTGTCGATGCTCAACACCGAGTTCTCCAACCGCGTGCTTGATGCCACCAAGGCGTATGAACTGATCGTGCGCGATCTCGCGGATGCTGAGGGGTGGCCGCAGTCGCTCAAGCAGATTGCCGCGCAGTCGTTTCAGAAGAAGTACCCCGATGAGACGGCGGCATCGAGCGTCAACGACGGCCCGTGGCGAATCACGCTCGAGGCCCCGTCGTTCGTCCCCTTCATGCAGCATTGCCGCAACCGCGCGCTGCGACGAGAGGTCTACGAAGCCTTCATCAGCCGGGCGTCGCAGGGAGAGTTCGACAACAGCGCGGCGTGTGTCGAAATCTTGAGGCTCCGCCGCGAACAGGCGCGCCTGTTGGGGTTCGAGCATCATGCGGCCGTCAGTTTGTCGGAGAAGATGGCGGGAACCGTCGCGGCCGTGCAGCAGATGTTCGACGAACTGCTGGACGCTTCGTGGGATCCCGCCAACGCCGAACTGCAGGAAGTGCACGAACTCGCCCTCGCCGGCGGCCAACTCGGCCCGCTGGCACATTGGGACGTCCCCTTCTGGTCGGAGCGGCTGCGGGAGATGACTTTCGGTTTCCGCGAAGATGAACTCAGGCCCTACTTCCCTCACGAACGCGTGCTCGCAGGACTCTTCGGCGTGGTGAACAGGTTGTTCGGCGTGTCGGTCGTGGCTGCCGATGACGCCGCTCCGAAATGGAACGACGACGTGCGGTTCTTTCAAATTCAGGACGAAGCCGGTCAGGTGATTGCCGGCTTCTATTACGACCCGTTTTCGCGTCCGGAAGACAAGCGGGGCGGTGCCTGGATGGGTGATTGCCTGTCGCGCCGCATCACGGCGAAAGGCCTGACGTATCCGGTGGCCCATCTCGTCTGCAATGCGACGCCGGCCGCGGGTGATGTGCCGTCACTGATGTCGTTTCGCGAAGTCGAGACACTGTTCCACGAGTTCGGCCACGGCCTGCAGCACATGCTGACGAAGGTCGACTACGTCGATGCTTCCGGCATCAACGGCGTCGAGTGGGACGCTGTCGAACTGCCCAGCCAGTTCATGGAAAACTGGTGTTACGACCGTCCGACGCTGCTCGGCATGACGGCTCACTACGAGACGGGCGAGCCGCTGCCGGAAGAACTGTTCGACAAACTGCACGCCGCCCGCAACTTTCAGGCGGCAAGCATGATGCTGCGGCAAATCGCATTCGGCATGGTCGACATGGAACTCCACACGACGTTCGACCCCAACGGCAGCGAATCGATCCTCGACGTGCAGCGGCGGATTCTGGCCAAGTCGTCGGTGCTGCCCATGCATCCGGGGAACAGGACGCTCTGCTCGTTCCAGCACATCTTCGCGGGCGGCTACGCGGCCGGTTACTACAGTTACAAGTGGGCCGAGGTGCTGAGCGCGGACGCCTTCGCGGCGTTCGTCGAGGCGGGCCTGGATGACGATGTTGCCGTCCGCCGCATCGGACGAAAGTTTCGCGACACCGTGCTGGCTCTTGGCGGCGGCAGGCATCCGATGGATGTCTTTCGCGATTTCCGCGGGCGCGATCCATCGCCCGATGCGCTGCTCAAGCAGTGCGGGTTGGCGTGAAGCGGGGCAGCGAATTGCGAGTGCGAATAGGGGAAGAAACAAAAAAACGCCTGACGTTGTCGTCAGGCGTTTTG
>JANNSB010000559.1:0-7849 GCA_031402175.1 Planctomycetaceae bacterium | reverse complement strand
CTGCAACAGGTCACCCGCCAACTGCTCGATCGTGAACTGGTCGAACGGCAGATTACGATTAAACGCGCCAATCACCCACTCGCGATAACTCCACATTTCGCGGTAGTTGTCGAAGTGCAGTCCGTGCGTGTCTGCATAACGCGCGGCATCGAGCCAATAGCGGGCGCGGTGCTCACCCCAGTCCGGCGATGCGAGCAGTTGATCCACGAGCATTTCGTAGGCATTGGGCGACTGATCCTGAACGAACGCTTCGACGAGTTCAGGTGAGGGAGGCAGACCCGTCAGGTCGAGGCTGACGCGGCGCGCGAGCGTCCTGCGGTCGGCTTCGGGGGCCGGCGTCAGTCCTTCCGCTTCCAGCCGTTGCAGGATGAAGGCATCGATCGGATTCCGCACCCAGTCGGCTTGTTGCACGGCAGGAGCTTCCGGGCGCGTCGGCGCGATGAACGACCAGTGCGGCTGATACTCCGCGCCCTCGGCGACCCATTGCCGCAATTTGGCGATCTGCTCGGGAGTGAGCACCTTGTGGGATGCCGGTGGAGGCATCATTTCGTCGGGATTGGTCGACTCGACACGTCGCACCAATTCACTGTTGTCGGGATCTCCCGGGAGCAGCACTCCGCGTTCGATGGCGTCGTCACGGCGATCGAGCCGCAATTCCGCCTGTCGGGCGGCGCTGTCGGGACCGTGGCAGGCAAAGCAGTTGGCCGCCAGGATCGGCAGGATATCGCGATTGTAAGCCAGAGTTTGTGCCGGTGCCGCGCCGTCATCGCCAATCGACACGGCGGGGAACAGCGAGACAACGCCAAACAGACCAGTCCAGAGGATGGAAGCTTGTACTCGCATGATTCAGTTCAATGTCAATGGCTTAACGAATGCCGGCCGCGCCGGACGCATGTTTGATGGCAACGGTCGTCTCAGAACGACCCGCCCGAGGCGCCCGTGTCGTCCGGTTTCTTGGGCGCCTGATCGCTCACGGAGAGCGTTTCCAGGGCCAGTTCCAACGGGCCGACGATTGTGCTGAGTTCTGCCGCCGGGAAGATGCACAGAATCGCGACTCGCACGGGACCGGTGTCTCCCTCATACACTTCATAAAGTTGCGCCCGCCATTCTATCCCCTCGATCGGTTGAGGAGGGGCGATATTGTAGACATTGAAGTTCTTGACCAACTGAAACCGCTCAGTTGCAGGGAAACTCGCGGTATAGATTCGATTGTCATCCGCGGGCGATCCGGTTTCCTTGACGAACCCGACTTGCAGCCCTTGCTGCAACGCGTACTCCAATTGCTCGAAATAGAGCGTCGGATCCACCGCTCCGGCTTCAGCAGCCTGCTGCAGGAGCAAGTCATAGTTACCGAGCACGTACAGCCGAACATTTCCCGAGGGCCTCTCCATCTCCCAGGCCTCGACGATGCCCGGTAGTTGAATTCCAAGGCGAGACGGCTGCCGCGTCTCCTCTGTATAGGCGACCAGGTTTTCATTCTCGTCCAGAATCGGCTGCGGGCCGGGCATCTTGGTGAACGCCTGCGGCATTTTAGGAATTCGCATCGACATGCCGACGGGAACCGACTTTCCGTCAAACAACACCGAGCCTGTCCACGCTGGCGAGGCCAGACTGGCATTGAGCATGTTTTGATACTCAAAGTATTCGGCGGTCTGATCCAGCCGCTGCTCGTACTTGGCCAGTCCGCACCCTGCGCACCAGAGAACCGCGGCAAGAAAGAATAAATGACATCGCATGAATTGATGATAGGGAACGATTCGAGCAGGGAAAAGCCATACGCGGGGCTCAAGGTGGGAAGAAGCATCTTTTCCCGTGGTCAGGAGTTGCGTATGATACCTATGATCTCCAATTGTCAGGTTACCGTCACACGAATCGATTCCGGACATGAAAGAAGAAACGCTCGTACGGGGGAAATCCCCGCTTCAGGAGCTGTCTCCTTTGGAGGCTCTGGAATTGCTCGATGAGCACGAATTCCAGTTTGTCGCCTGGAAGATTGACCGGTCGGGCGTGTATGCGATGGCCCACTCGGAAAAAGAACTGCTTGAAAAGCTTGCAGACCTGGGAGTGGCCCCTGAACAGGCCCGCATCAAGCAGATCGGCGGCGATGATGCGACCTTCTGTTTTGGACTCAGAAGTGTCTGAGATCCCCCGAATGCTATTCGACCACGGCCGTTAATTGGCGCGAAGCATTGTCCACCGCGTAGGATCTCCATTTCTCGAATCCGTCGCGATGGCCGAAGATCACCGTCGCCACATCGGTAAAGGTTACCTGAGCGCGCCAGATCAATGGGCCGGGCCTTGCCGGGATGGCTAGCTCCACTTCATAGATGTGACCCAACATTCGAGCTCCGGTCACGCCTTGAACCATCGTCGGACCGATCCAGGCTGCGGAGGCGAGTTGGAGTTCGTCAAGGAGCGCATGCGGCGCTGCGATGAACTCCGAACCGGTGTCCACGAGGCACTCTTGGAACTCCTTCTGATTGATGGCCGCGTAAAAGTAGTCACGGCGAGAGTTCCCTCGCTTGTGCAATCGAACCAGGTGAGTCGTCGGCATTTTCGTCCCGCTCGTTAAGAACCAGCGTCACTCTGCGTCACGAACCGGCCAATTCAGGTGCCGGTGCAGAAAGTCGTAGGTTCCGACGCCGTTAATGGTATGCGGCCCCGTGAACCATTCGATTTCCGCATTCTCGCCGATCCCCAGCAGGTCGTAGTGCCGCTGGACCTTGGCGAACTCCCAGCCGACCCACTCATCGGGGGCGACGCCGTCGAAGTGACCCCGCTCCACCATGAAGGGGCGGGGCGTCATCAAGTTGGACAGCTCGGCATAGTTCGCGACGTGCCCCATGTTCCATTCGAAGATTTCGTACTCGGGCGTGTAGACATACGAGTAGCGGTCTTCGGCTGAGCAGTTCTTGCGGACCCATTCGTTGAAGTCGGCCGAGCAGATCGACAGGCAGTATTCGGGATCGTTACTTCCTTCGGGCGCAACCAGCAGTGGCGGCACGCGGACCGCCGTCTTGCCGCCGTAGGACAATCCATAGAACCCGATGCGGTCGCGATCGACATACGGCAGCGCCCCCAGCCAGCGGAGCGTCTGCCGGTGTTGCTCGATGATGTAACTGAACAGCGACCGACCCAGCGGGTTGCTCTTGCGCTGAATGACGCGAAAGTCGTCCGTGCCGCGATACGGGTTCTGCGGCGCGTAGACGATGAACCCGCGCTCGACGAGGGCCGTGCTGAATCCCTTGTACGGCCCCCAGTCGCCGGAGGTCTCATCAGTCGTGATCGTCGACATCGGCCGGCCTTCGAGTCCGTGCTGGCAGACGACGACCGGGCGCTGTTCGCCCGGCTGCAGGTCTTTCGGAATGAGCAAGATGCCGCCGGCGATCACGCCCCAGTCGGGACCGACGGTGTGATCGAGATCGTTGCGTCCGTTCGCGATGCCCGTCGGCTCCCCTTCCGGAATCGGTTCGTTGGCCGCATCAGCCGGCGCGGGATAAACGTCGAGGACGACTTCGTACCCCACATGCGTCGGCGTATCGATCACCTGCCGTGACCGGGGATTGAGCGGACAATCGGGCACCGCCAGCCGGCCGATCATCTCGTCATGCACGAGATCGCGATACTGCCGCGACGTGGCCGCCCAGGTGTCGACCGAAGTCCGATCGGCCCCGCTCCAGAGTTGATCGCGGACCTTGTCGCAGAACTGGAGCAAGTCCTGCGAGTAGCGCACCAGTTCGCCAATCTGCCGCGCCTGGCGGATGTGGGGATCCTCGAACTCAGTGCTGGTGAGTAATTGGCTCCGTGTTTCCAGGGAGGGCGAATAGGCAACGTCAGTCCAATCCCGCAGATGATCGGCGATTTCAATGAAATCCGTGGTCAGCGCCAGGGCAGCCGAGGCGTCGGCTTCTTCAAAGATCGCCACAGCGCGCTCGAACTCGGCCTGGACCGCTGCATCCGAAGGCTGCACGATGCGGCCGGGCGCGGCAATGGCCGCGCGTCCATCGATGGCTTCTCGAATCCCGTCGTCCTCGGGAGCGGCCTGCGTGTCGATGATGAGCCGGCGCGGAGCGATCAGCCCCGCGATCTCGGCATCCCCGAACTCGCTGAGCTGGTCCCAGATGTTGCGATAAATCGGCTCGCGCCAGACCTGCTCGCGCTGCTGGAAGTAGCCGGACACGACGGTGATGTCGACGCGATCGTCGAGGGCTGACGTCAGCATGGCCAGCAGGCCTCCCTCGCCGACGCCCCAGACGACGACCGGCGCGCCCGCCGCCAGTCCGATCAGCGAACCCGATTTCACATAGTCGAGCGCGCTCCGCAGCTTTTGAACTTCCAGCCCGACGACGTGACTGCCTAGTTCGAAGCAGACGCGGTAGACGTACTCGCGGTGCGTCATGTTCGTGAACCGCGTATTCGGATGGCCCGAAAACTCGATGTCCCGGTTGATGAGATCGGGAATGAACACCATCGCCCCGGCCTCGACGAGCCTCGCCCCGATCTGGCCTTCGGCTGGCAAGTCGTCGCTAACGCCCAACAGCGCCTCGGGCGTCGTATCGGCATCGGGAATAAGGATGACGCACACGGGAGCGGGGCCGCCGAACTCCGGAACGGCCAACATCCCCTCAAGATGCACTCCGGGGAGCACCTCCATGCGGACGGCATTGGCGATCCACAGCTTGCTGTTGTATTCGGCCATGTAGAGCGAGCCGTCCTGCCGATACATGCGAGGATTCGCGATCCGTTCATCGGCCGCTCCGATGATCTCCGCCAGCCGCTCTCGATGCGGAGCAACGCTCGCCACGTATGCCTCGATGCTGCTGAAGTCCCTTTTCCACGCGGCGTCCCGCAGCGCCGGCGAGGCTTCCAGTTCGCGTTCGGCGAACAGGTTGATGCCCCGCGCCATCGCCACGTCGAGCGGCTCTTCGAGGTCGAGGAACGTGGTGTCCGGCAGTTGCGGGCCGTCGGGCACCTGGGCCGAGGCGGATTGCAGCGCGAGCAACAGGACCAACGCCGACAGCAGGGATCGTTGCAGCATCACTCACCTCGATTCGAAGAGCGCACGGGAGGAAAGTCGCGGTGTCATTCAACGCGTCAGCCAATGCGGTGATTTGAATGGTTTGCGAGGCAGATCTCAATGATCGCGAACCGGGGTAGCACCGGTTGCCCTCAACCGGTGCGGGCGATAGCCCGCAAGAAGCCCCTGACGAGCGAGATCACTTGTGAGAGGACGATCCTCAATCAATGATTTCATCATGAACCGGCGGCGCATCATTGACGACCAGCTCTACGCTCACTTCGTGACGTTCTGTTGCGACCATCGCCGACAACTACTTTCACTCGATCATCCCAAGAAGATCGTCCTTGGCGTATTGAATCAGGAATTGGAGCGTGTTGACGGCAAGTGCATCGGCTTTGTCATCATGCCAGACCATGTGCACGCGATCGTATGGTTTCCCGATCCGGGACGGCTGAGTGGATTCATGCATGAGTGGAAACGGTTTTCCAGCCGACAGATTCGCGAATGGTACTCGGCTCAGGACATGAACTACTTCCGAACCTTCGAGGACGCCGGGAGGTTCTGGCAGCCGAAGTATCATGCATTTGAACTGGAGACGACGCGCAAGATCGAGGAGAAGCTGGAATACATGCACCTGAATCCGGTGCGGAAGGCACTCGTGGAACGTGCCATCGATTGGCGTTGGAGTTCGGCGCGGTGGTACTACCTGCACAAGCCGGTCGGCGTGCCAATTTCGTGGGTTGAGTGAGGAGCCTTTGGCAGGGGAGATCAGACGGGTAGCACCGGTTGTCCTCAACCGGTGCGGGCGGCAGCCCGATAGAAGCTCCCTCACGAGGAGTGCAGATCCAAAGAACTGATCCCTCGTGGGTATGGGCGATTCTACTCTATGGCTTCTTGCGGGCATGGCCCGCACCGGTTGAGGGCAACCGGTGCTACCCTACTACGTTGCTTTGTGCTCACCAACGAGAATGTGACGCTTGTCATTCGTGTGACTTGTTGGGCAACCGTTCCGCTGTGCCCATACACTTGAGCGAACTCGTTCAACCGCTGCTTTGACCTGATCAGAGTGCTTGTGATGCGGCACAAGGAAGAAAGCAACGTGCGGCGTCCAAAAGGAATAACTTTGCTTGGCCGCTGTCATTTTCGCCAACTCGATGCCAATGCGAGAGACGAGTCCTTCCCGGCTCGTCCGGTCGAAATGCTGGTAAAGAATGACGGAGAAACCTTTGGCCAATGAATCCTGAACTTCGTCACGAAAGAGCTTCTTGGCCGAATTCCTGTGGCCTTTTTTCATTGGCGATTGGGATACGCCGTTGTTGGCCAGACCATCATCGGGATCGAAGAATATCAATTCGATCTTCGTGTCGGTGAATTGCTTCCACATTCCTTCAAAATACTTTTCCCGATCATTCTTCGAGTCAGAAAGAATTGCCGGGTAGAAGTCCCCGCGTGGGAGGTGAACGGCTGTAAGATTTGCAACGTCCCGTGACCGTTGCTCAGTTTCGTGGCCATGCACCTTGCGACGAAGGAAGTCGTACAACTCTGGATCGTAGTGACGCCATTCTCCCCGCCGCTCATCTTCGACGTATTGCGTTTTCTCTCCATCCGGCCCGGTATCATTCGGCGTCAGCATCCAGCACACGCCGATACGGAATCCACCACCGCCCGCAAGAAGACGAAGCAGCCCATACTTGCGGTAGTCGTTCACATCACCGAAGTATTGGTTCTTCATACCTGGCCTCCTGCCCGGTCACTCACACCTCCGCCAACCGCTCCGTCGAGTCCCCGAACGTCTCCATCGGCAATCCGAACTTGTCGAACAGCGACAGATACAGGCTGCACATCTTGCGGTTTTCCTGGCCGAGGTAGTCGAGGGTGCGGCCCATTTCGATGCGGCCGCCGGCGCCGCCGACCATCACCACCGGCAACTGCGTCGCATCGTGGCTGCCGGTGAGCATGCTCGAGCAGTACATCAACAGGCTGTTGTCGAGACAGGTCGTTTCTCCTTCCTGAATCTCGTCGAGCCGCTGCGCGATGTAGGCGTACTGCTGCATGAAGAACTTGTTCACCGTCAGCCAGTCGTCCGACTCCTGGTGCGAGAGGAGGTGATGGATCATGTAGTCGATGCCGAGATTGCTAAACCTGAGCGATGAGTGATCGTTGTTGAGCTTGAGCGTGCAGACTCTGGTCGTGTCGGTCTGGAACCCGAGCACGAGAATGTCGCACATCAGCCGCATGTGCTCGCCGACGTCCTGCGGGATGCCGTCGGCCGGGCGCGGAATGTTCGGCTCCTCCAGCGTGGGCCGCCAGCCCTGCAGCTCGCCGCGCTGGCCGGCCTGCTCGATCCGCTGTTCGACTTCGCGCACGGAATTCAGATACTCATCCAGTCGCTGCTGATCGGTCCGGCTGATTGTGCGCCGCAGGTCGGCTGCGTCTTCCAGCACGGCGTCGAGCACGCTGGTGTCGCCGATGTCGCCCCCTTCCTTGAAGAGCCGATCGAACGCCAGCGCGGGATACACCTCCAGCGGCGTCGGCGTGGTCGGCGAGCTCCACGAGATGTGGGAGCTATAGATCATCGAGTAATTCTTGTGGACCGAGGGGTTCGACTGCTCGCAGCCGAGCACGAGGCTCGGCACCTTCGTGCCGCGTCCATACGTCTGAGCCAGCACCTGATCGATGCTGGTGCCGGAACGAATCTCTCCGCCCGATGTGAGCGGCGCGCCCGCGCTGGCGCGAAGCGAGCGCATGGCCGAACCGCTCCTGATCGGTGTGGCCATGCTGTGGTTGCTGGCCACCGCGGCGATGCAGATCGACCGCTTCGTTCCCTGG
>JANNSB010000558.1:0-5287 GCA_031402175.1 Planctomycetaceae bacterium | reverse complement strand
AACGCATTCGCCACGACTGAAACCGAACTGAAGCTCATCGCAGCAGCGGCGATCATCGGGTTGAGGAGTAGATGGGCCGAGATCGGATATAGCACGCCCGCCGCAATCGGCACGCCCAGGGCGTTGTAGATCAGGGCGAAGAAGAGGTTTTGCCGAATGTTCCGCATCGTGTGGCGACTGAGCTTCAGGGCTTTCACAATGCCCCGCAGGTCGCCTTTGACCAGCGTGACCCCTGCCGATTCCATCGCCACGTCGGTCCCGGTCCCCATCGCAATTCCCACATCAGCTTCGGCCAGGGCGGGGGCATCATTGATGCCGTCGCCAGCCATTGCCACTTTGCGACCCTCGGCTTTCAACGCTTTGATCCGTTCGTGCTTGTCTTCCGGTCGGACCCCAGCGTGAAATTCATCAATCCCCAACTCCTCGGCCACCGTCTTGGCAGTCTTCTCGTTGTCGCCGGTGAGCATGATGATCCGCAATCCCAGGTCATGTAGGCTTTTCACTGCCTCGGCAGTCGATTCCTTGATCGGATCGGAGACGGCGACCAAACCGGCAAATTGCCCATCCACAGCGACGTACATCACCGTGCGACCTTGCTTCTGTAACTCGTCGGCCCGGCTGTCCAAGGCGGCGAGGTTCTGCACGTTCTTTTCTTCGAGGAGTGACCGCTTACCGATGAGAACCTTCTTCCCCTCGACGGTCCCGTGAACGCCGCCGCCCGTCACCGAGTTGAACTCGTCCACAGTTGGGACTGACAGTTTCCTGTCCTTGGCCCCGACCACGATGGCATGGGCCAAGGGATGCTCGCTGTTCTGTTCAACACTGGCTGCAAACCGAAGCAGGTCTTCTTCAGAGACGGAGCCAGCGGGAATGCACTCGGTCAGCTTCGGTCGCCCTTCCGTCAGCGTGCCGGTCTTATCGACCACGACCGTATCGACCTTCTCCAGTGTTTCCAGCACTTCAGCGTTCTTGATGAGAACGCCTTCTTTCGCTCCCCGCCCGATGCCGACCATGATCGACATGGGAGTGGCGAGGCCCAATGCGCACGGACAGGCGATAATCAGAACCGCCACGGCGTTCACGAAGGCGTAGGCGAGGGCGGGCTGCTCCGGCTGCACAATGGCCCATACGAGGAACGTGATGATGGCGCTCACCAGGACCGCAGGCACGAAGTAACCCGCCACGGTGTCGGCGACTTTTTGGATTGGCGCTCGGCTCCGCTGGGCGTCGGCGACCATGTTCACGATTCGGGACAGCACCGTGTCGCCGCCCACCTTCTCGGCCAACATCAGGAACGAGCCGGTCTGATTGACCGTCCCGCCGATCACCGGATCGTCCTTTTGTTTCGTAACCGGCATCGGTTCGCCAGTAATCATCGCCTCATCGACCGTACTCTTACCGTCCGTGATTTTGCCATCCACCGGGATTTTCTCGCCGGGGCGAACACGCAGGATGTCGCCCTCGTGGACTTCTTCCAGCGAGACTTCCCGTTCCTGGCCGTCTTGCACGATCCGGGCGGTGGGCGGTGCCAGGGACAGCAACTCCCGGATGGCGGCTCCTGTGCGGCGTCTGGCTCGTAGCTCCAGCACTTGTCCGAGCAGGACCAATGTGACGATCACCGCTGCTGCCTCGAAGTAGACATGCACCATCCCCTGATGCCGGAAGGCGTCAGGGATGAGCGACGGGAACAAGACGGCCACGAGGCTGTAAAGGTATGCCGCCCCCGTGCCGATTGCGATGAGCGTGAACATATTGAGGTTCCAGGTGACGACCGACCGCCATCCCCGCTCGAAAAACGGCCAACCTCCCCAGAGAACCACCGGCGTACTGAGCAGGAGTTGCAGCCACAAGTGCAGCGTGCTTCCGAGCCATCGGTCTACAGGGACGCCGATCATTGGCAGCATCGACATCAATAGAACCGGCACGGTTAAGGCGGCGGACACCCAAAGCCGGAGCGTCATGCTCCGTAGTTCAGAGTCATCCTCTTCTTGCTCTGGCTGGACAGTCTTCGGCTCCAGAGCCATGCCGCAGATCGGGCATTGCCCCGGTCCCTCTTGCTCGATCTGTGGGTGCATCGGACAGGTATAGATGACCTTCTGCTTTTGGGCCGCAGGCCGGGAAAGTTCCAGGGCCATGCCGCACTTCGGGCAACTGCCCGGCTTGTCGCTCTGCACTTCCGGGTGCATCGGGCAGGTATATTTCCCTGATGCCTGACCCTCGGAAGCAGGCTTGTGACCGTGACTCTTGTGATCGTGGGCAGCGTGCGGGCTTTCTTTTGAATCGCTGCCGAGAAACTTCTGGCGGCAATGCTCGCTGCAAAAGTAGACGGTCTGGCCGTCATGCTCTGCGCTCCGGGCGGTCGCTTCATCCACGGTCATGCCGCAAATGGGGTCGATTGCCATGCTGATTCACCTTTCGATCTGCCGCCCCTGTGAATGAGGCTCACAGAACTGTCCCGCTCGCCAGGGATCGAACGAGGAGGCCACCTCCGTCACCCGCCATCACCACCAGCACGTCATCGAGCAGACCGCGTTCTGACAGATCTTCAATCAGCCCCGACACCGCACGGTCTGTCGGCGGCAGCAGAAAGTCTCTCAGCACGGAGAATGCCGCCTCGTGCGTGTCCCATGACTCGTCGTTCCCCAGGTTCACCTGCACCAGGCTGACGCCGGCCTCCACGAGTTGCCGGGCCATCAGCAGCGACCAGCCGAACGAGTTACGCCCATACCGATCCTGCAGGCGGTCGTCCGCGGCATGGACATCCAGCGCGCGATGGACGCGCCCTTCCAGCAGCATCGAAATCGCCGACTCGCGATGCCGGTCGAACTCCCGATCTCGCGCGCCGGCATCGAGCGCCCGTTGTTGTGCTTCGATTGATTCCAGCAGCGATAGCCGGGCGTCGAATTGATTTCGCAGCATTCCCGCAGCGAGTTCGAGTCGGGGAGCCTCGAAGCGATAGTCGGCAGGAGTGACATGCCCCGCCTGTCGCTGAAACCCATACTCGGGGAATGCGCCGTGGGTGTAGTTCGTATCGCGATAGTTGCTCGCCTCGATAAACCAGGGATCGAAGCTTTCTCCCATTTCGCCCGCGAACTGACCTGGAATCGTCCGCCCGGTGACATGGATCAGCTTCTCCGGCAAGACGGCTGCCGGGGGCAGATTGTCGCGGTGTGGCACTATCCTGGAAACAACGGAAGCCATCGACGGAAAGTCCTGTGCGGTCGGGCGATTGCCGTCGAACCCCACCGGCATCGGCGTCCGCCCAGTCAGCATGACGTGGTGTCCGACGGAATGCTCGTTGTAGGGATGCGTCAGCGACCGCACGAGAGCCCACTGATCGCTGCATGCCGCCAACAGCGGCAGATGCTCGCAAATCTGAATGCCGGGAGTGCGCGTGGCGATCGGTGCAAATTCGCCGCGAATCGTGTCCGGGGCATTGGGTTTCGGGTCAAAGCTGTCGTGTTGGGCCAGGCCGCCAGAGAGAAAGATGTAGATGACGGCCTTGTGCCGTGGCGGTGGCACAATGGATTCCGCCGCGGCCAACTCCCGCAATCCAGCGACATGGTTCATGCCGAGTCCCAGCAGCCCGATCGCACCCGCCTGTATGGCGGTGCGACGATCGAAGCGTGGATGAGCCAGTCGACAGGATTGATTGCGCATGCTCAGCGTGCCCTTCCAGGCCATCAGCGTTACCACGCGTGACACAACTGCTTCCGCGGTCATTGTCCTGGATCGCCCTACTCCGTCAATCGCAGCCGGTGTGTCGTGGAACGAATTCGCCCTTCAGTGCTCGGTTCCAGTCAGCGGTGACTACGCTGAATGACTCGCAGATCACGAGATGGCCCCACCATCGGGGTCGATGGCAATTCGTCCGGTCTTGCACCAAGGGCACGGTTTGCCTTCCAGCTCCAACGCGGGCACATGATCGGGCGAGTCACACTTGGTGCATGTGTCGCGGGGAACTCGCGAATCAATACAGAATTCCGCGCCACAGCTGAGGCAGACATGTTCCATGTCATTGCCGATGCAGCGACTCAACCCCTCGTGATCAGGATGGTAGGCATACTGCTTGTTCCCGGACTCGTCGACGAAGTATGGGTTGCCATCGCTCCAGGCCTCGACGGAGCGGCCGCAGGCTTCGCAGACGAAGAGAGTGAGCTCGGCCATGTGTGTGGATCGGGATTGGGTAGCGACTCCAAGCGACGCTCGGTGCGGCGATCTTACAGGCGAACGGAAACGGTAAATAACAACCGCCACGATATGAGTTCTGATTCGGCTGATTTGACATTCCAGCCCCCCCAAAGGGTGGAGGGGTTGGAAGGATGGTGACTTGTTACCCATTGTTTGCTTCGAAACACTTCATGAAGTTGAAACATGGACGAAGCCTCCAACCCTCCACACCCACCATCGACTTCGCACCCCACGCGCTGGAGCTTCGGTTGTTAGTTACCGAATCCTCGTGGTGCCGGCGGCGGTGTGCCGCCTGCCGAACGAGTCGACCGCGCGTCTAAGCTGGATTGCATGATGGAGCCATGCTTGAATTCGCCTCGCCCCGGTCTCTGTCGCGGCGATTGCGGCGCCTTTCGGCAGCCCGCGAATCCGAGGTCTACTCACCGCGATGGCACAATCGCCGCCTCCAGCGACATCTAAAGTCAGGGCATTATTGATGCATATCAGGTGATGTGATCATAGCTGTTGCGATTTGAAGCCGCAGGCCGCGGTGTCACTTGGCGTCTACTGCGCCTCAGCCCAAACCGTGACAATCACGCTGACACTCCGCAACCAACGTTCACCCTGGCACTCAACAAAGCAAAGGACAACCACTACATGAGTCGATCTGCTCGTCAGGACGCCGCCAGTTTTGGCGTCATTCTCTTTGCAGGAACCTGCTGCATTGCGCTGGTGACCGGCAGCAGCGGAGTATTCTGGATCATGCTCGCGGTGATTCCGGTGTTCATGATCGCCAAAGGGCTCGACCGGAGATGATCCTCCAGCCACCTACTCAATCCCCGCTTCCCTCAGAAACTCTGAGAGCCTGACGCCATAGATGCGACAGTACTCAGCCAGTTCGATCACATCGATCCGCCGCTCTCCCGTTTCGCACTTCGACACGAACGGCGCATGCGCGCCGAACCGCTTGGCGACGTCGGTCTGAGTCAGTCCCGCGCGGAGCCGAGCGGAGCGCAACGCCGCCATCAGGCGGGCGTACTTTCTGGTGAAACGGGACTTTTGCTGCATGCTTGAGCCGCGGGGCAAGTTGCAGCAGCCTATTTCCCAAATTAGAATT
>JANNSB010000557.1:0-4418 GCA_031402175.1 Planctomycetaceae bacterium | reverse complement strand
CGACGGCGGAGGGAAGGGGTCGCGATGGAAGGTGGGGTGTTCGATGCGGCGTGTTCGGCCGCCGGGGCTTCAACTTGTGGGACAGAACTTCGGCAGCCAGCCGTGATGGCGAATCATCTGCAGGTTGTGCGCGAGGGCCTGCCACACGGCGATGATTCTGACCTTCTTCAGTCCCCGCAGTTTGAACTGCTGCCGGCCGCGGTTGCGGCAGCCGGCGTTGGGGAACTCGGCCGTCGAGGCCCGCTCCTTGTAAATCTCTTTCGCCTCGTCCGTCTGCACGGGCCTGGAGGATCAATCTGAAATGCAAGACTGACGCTACAACCGTTCAATCTTGACTGTCTTGCCCTGCCTCTCGACGGGAAATGGGCGAGTCACCGAAAAACCAGTTGCCAAGGGTGCCGGGCCGCCTCTCACGTTGGTTTCGTCATCAGAACGGGCGACATGTGTTTCACAGAATTCGATGGCAAGGTTTGTCCATCGTGGATGCGTCTCATAAGCTGTATGTTTGACACACGCGGCATATCGGGCGAATTGCCTCCGTGTCGAGAGTCTGCTCCTTGCGTGCATTATTCCTGGGTTGCGATTCGGTGAATCTCCCGTGCGAAAGTCCAAATGAGCGCCGAACGTGAACTCTTATTTGGAATGTTGGCGCTGCAAAACCACAGCGTCACGCGCGAGGCGCTCATTGCAGCGATCGAACAATGGATGCCCGATCAATCGCGGCCGCTGGCGGAGATCCTGCGGCGGCAAGGATCCATCTCGCTCGACACTTGCGACTCGATCGAGCCGATAGTGGAGTTGCATATTCAGAAGAACGGCAACAGCGCGCAACAGAGTCTGGCCACCCTCAGCAGTCTGAACGAACTGACCAGCATCTTTCAGAAACTCGCAGACAAGGGCCTGAATCACACATTCGTTCGGCTCGTCGACGCGACCGAACAGACTCAGCAAATGCAACTCGAGGAGATAGAAGAGCACGCGACGACAGGAGAACAGACCTTTGTCTCATCGCGGTTCACGGAACATGGGACACTGCTCGGCGCGGAGATCGACGCGACGTCAGCCGATCAGACCTTTATCGGAGGTCAATCCGATCAGTCGGAATCGCAGGAGAAGACGGACGGTGCCAAGAGATTGGGAACAATCAGCCGTTTCGTCCCCCGTTACCGACTGGGGGTCGGCGGACAGGGCGAAGTCTGGCTGGCACACGATCCTGAATTGGACCGCTTTGTAGCGCTCAAGATCATCAAGCCGTCCGAGCGGAAGTCCCAGGGAACGGTGGCAAGGTTCTGGCGCGAAGCCGAACTGACCGGTAAGCTGGAGCATCCCAACATCGTGCCGGTCTATGCAGCCGAAAGCGGCCGCGGCGAGCAGGGATCATCCGCCGGCGCGACCTATTACGCGATGCGGGTCTTTGGAAATCGGCATCTACTGCAAGCCATCACGGCGTTTTTTGCCCGCCCGCGACATTCCCAGGAAGTGGGCCTCCTCGACGCACTCAAAGCGCTTCACGAGAAGCGCAATGACGCGAACGAGAAGCGGCTCGACAAGGCAATCGAACGCTTCGATTTCGATGACTCACAGGAATGCGATCGGCAATTGCAGGCCGCGATCACGGCGTTTCGCGCTGATGCGACCGATAAATCGGGCAGCAGCCTGCAAGATGCCATTCAGGCGTTTCAAGAGGCTGGTCGATCGAATTCCGAGTTCCGCGAACTGCTGAACCGCTTCATCGATATCTGCAACGCGATGGGCTACGCCCACAGCCGAGGAGTCATCCATCGTGACCTCAAGCCCCAGAACGTAATGCTGGGTGAGTTCGGCGAAACGCTCGTTGTCGACTGGGGCCTGGCCAAGGTCATAGGACATAGTGAAGAGTACGCGGAGTCGACTTCGGTCGATTCACTGCGGTTGTCACCCGACGAGGCCACGCATGGCACCGTGACGCGAGTGGGGACGGTCAGCGGAACCTTGGCTTACATGCCTCCCGAGCAGGCCAGTGGCAAGGTCGATCAGCTCGGGCCGGCGGCTGACATCTACAGCCTGGGTGGAATCCTGTATGCGATCCTCACGGGCAAAGCGCCCAGGTCGGACATGCCGATCACGAAACTGCTGGAGATCGCGCAGGCCGGCACCATCCAGCCGCCTTCCGCACTAAGAGGTGATACACCCAAACCCCTCGAAGCGATTTGCTTGAAGGCGTTGTCGAATTCTCCCTCGGATCGGTACGCGACAGCGAACGATTTGGCAGCCGACGTTGGTCGGTGGCTCGCTGATGAGCCCGTCACTGCCTGGCGGGAGCCGTTGCTGGTGCGGGCCCGACGCTGGGTGAAGCATCATCAAACAATCGTCGGATCGACTGCAGCCGCGGTCGTAATGGCGGTGGCCATGCTCACTGCCCTGGTGGCGGTGGTGTCCTCGAAGAATACAGAGCTGGCAGGTTTGAACAGTTCACTGGACACAAGAAACCAGGAATTGGTCACCGCCGGATTGCTCCTGAACGAGCGCTTGGGCCGCCTCGATCTCGAACGTGGTCATCGAGAGCTTCGCGATGATCGAATTGAAGATGGCTGGGCCTTCATTTCTCAGGCAGCACGCGAGATTCCGCCCGACAGCGTGTTACACCAGACGATCGCGAACTATTGGAGCGTTCCGCAGAGCCCATTGGTTTCAGTGATTCAGGTGGGGGGCGAAGTGTATGCGGTGGCCGTCGCTCCCATAGGTGACGTTCTCGTCACCGGAAATTCGGAAGGGGATCTTCAGCGCTGGGATGTAGCGACCGGCACTCGTGTAGGCGAACCCTTGAAACATCCTGGACCGGTGCGCTCGGTCGCTTTCAGTCCGGATGGCGACACGATCATCACCGGTTGTGATGATGGTTTCGCCCGGTTGTGGAATGTCGAGTCGGGCGAGCTGATCGGCGAACCTTGGGGACACGCTGGCCCCGTCGGAGCGGCCGCCTTCAGTCCCGATGGTCTCTATGTCGTCACGGGCTGCGACGCTGACGCGGCTCAATTGTGGGATGCCGATACAGGCACGCCGATCGGCGATCTCTGGCCACACGACAGCCCTGTGCGTGCGGTGGCCTTCAGTCCCGACGGCGAGTATGTCCTGACCGGAAACCTGTATGGAGCCGCGCGATTGTGGAAGGTGGCGTCGGGAATGGCGGTGGGTGATCCGTGGCAACATGACGGCCCGGTCAACTCCGCGGCCTTCAGTCCCGATGGAAGCATAGCCGTCACCGGTAGTGGCGACGGTTCCGCATGGTTGTGGGATGTCGATTCAGGCACGGTTGTCGGAGAGCCGTGGAAGCACGAGGGTCCGGTCAATGCGGTCGCCTTCAGTCCCGATGGCAGATACGTCGCGGCCGCGAATTTCGTCGACTCTGCCTGGTTATGGGATGTTGATACGGGCACCGTCATCGGGGAGCACTGGATGCACCATAGCCCCGTCAGAGCGGTGGCTTTCAACCACGAGGGCCGATTCGTCGCCACGGGCAGTGATGACGGCATGGTCCGATTGTGGGATCTCGATGCCGCGACCGCGATCAACGAGCCCTGGAAACACGACGGCCCCGTGCGCGCGGTGGCCTATCATCGCGATGGGGACCGTGTGCTCACGGGGAGCACCGACGGCTTTGCGCGACTGTGGAGTATCTCCTCCGGGCAGATTGTCGGAGAGCCGTGGCAACACGATGGGCCGGTCGAGGCGGTCGCGTTCAGTCCCGACGGCCTCAGCGCGATCACCGGCAGTCTCGACGGCATGGTGAGACTGTGGGACTTGGAATCAGGAACTTCGATCGGTAGTCCGTGGGTTCACGACGGGCCGGTTAACGCGATCGCGTTCAGCCCCGATGGACAAAAGGTCGTCACGGGAAGTTGGATCGGTTCAGCTCAGTTGTGGGATGTCGGTACGGGGGCCAAGATTGGAGAACCCTGGCAACACTCCGAATGGGTTCGCTGCGTCGCGTTCAGTCCCGACAACCGTCATGTGCTCACCGGATGTGGCTCGGCGGTGAATCCCGCGGGCTTCGCACAGCTCTGGGACACCGAAACCGGAGTCGCCGTCGGTGATCCCTGGAAGCACAACGGGCCGGTCGTCTCCACCGCCTTCAGTTTCGACGGCCGCTTTGCCGCGACAGGAAGTGTGGACGGTTTTGCCCGACTGTGGGACATCGAGTCGGAAACCATCATTGGAGAACCGTGGAAGCATTCGGGATCGGTCAGCGCCGTGGCATTCAGCCCCGACGGCCAACGTCTCGTGACGGTCTGTCTCAATCTGGTTCAAATGTGGGACGTGGCGACGGGTTCACTGATCGGCGTCCTCTACGGTCGCGAGGACACGGTCGACGACGTGGCGTTCAGTCCCAATGGCGATGAGGTCGTTGTCGGATTCAGCGACGCCCAGGGTCGGAGCGG
>JANNSB010000556.1:0-2956 GCA_031402175.1 Planctomycetaceae bacterium | reverse complement strand
CGGTCACGGTCAAACAAGTCATCACACGGGCCACTCCCCTGCCCCGCCGGCCAACCAGCAGCCCGACGTTGTCCCACTCTTCCGCCAGCGAAGGGGGAGCGAACGACTCCAGAAACGTGATGATGTCGCGGACGAGCATGCGCACAAGGTACAAGTGCCAAGGCGGGAGGGCGAGGCTCCCGCCGAGCCGAAGCCAGAGTTGTGTGTGCGTCGAGAAAGTCGGTGGAAACAGTTTCTCCCTCTCCCCCACTGAAGAGCTTGATTCGTGACAGCGTGCCAATGTGGGGGAGAGGGCCGGGGTGAGGGGTAGCCGCTGCGTTCGCCCCTCACCCTCACCCTCTCCCCCGCTGGTTCGTCTAATCTGGTGGATAGCACGTGGCGGGGGAGAGGGGATCTTGCGATTGTCGGAATATCGCCCGCCACATCTGGTTCTCCTCAATTGAGAAGGTGTGATATCACCGCGAAGCGTGCGCCATGTCGGATGACAATACCCAGCCGTCGAAGAACGAACAAAACGCCATGCGCCTGGCGGCGATCGAGGCGCAACTGGCCGAACGCAAGGCCCGCTTCGAGATCAGCACGCTGGCCGGAGGCATCGTCCTCGCGGTCGTTGCCGGGACGGGCATCGTGTGCACGCTGCTGATGATGGTCTCGGCAATGAATGAACTCGCCGAAGTCGCTCAGCCGTGGGAGGGGCCACAATTGGTCAACGATGACGCGCTTGCCGACCTTCTTGTCTTTCTTGGAGAAACGATCGAGCGGGTTGTTGCATCCGCTTTGGTGCTACTGAGTGCGACGACACTTGCCGCGATCACGTGGGCGACCGGGATTCCCACATTGGGGTTCTGCTGGCTGATGTTGCTGCTGCCGTAGTATGCGCCGGGGAGAATGACCGGATCCAGCTTCCGATGGTTTCTCGATAGATTGTGCCGACACGATCGCCCCTCATCCGGCCTGCGGCCACCTTCTCCCCGCTGGTTAATACTCCGGCAATTGACGCCGTGCGCGGGGAGAAGGAGTTGCAATCTTCCCTGCTCCAGGCTCCCTGCTCCCAGCTACCATGTCACCTTCGGCCTCCCCTTTACGCTCAGTGAGATAGTCGCCATGCGGACATTCACCCAAGGTGCGGACGTGTTGTCGTTACTCGCAGAAGGCCGAGAATCTCGCCAGCGGTGGCATAAGCCCCTCCGCGAGGGGGGAAAGTACGTGCTCGGCCGGGACAGTGAAGCCGACCTGTTCGTTCCCTGGGAACGGTTTCTGTCGCGCAAGCACATGACGATTTCGGTGCAGCGCGACGGCGTGAAGTTTCAGGTGCTGGAAGGGGAGAAGAATCCAGTCTTTCAGAACGGGGATGTCGTGACCGAAGGCTTCCTGAAGCCCGGCGAGTCGATCGTCGTCGGAGAAACACGCTTTCAGGTGTTGGAAACCGAGACCGCCACCGATGAGCAGATCGTCACCCCGCTGGAGAGCGTCACCTTCTTGCCGGGACAGTTGCGCGACGTTCGCTTCGAGGATGCCGACCGCCGGCTCGAAGCCCTGTTGCGCCTGCCAAGCGTGATCGCGGGCGCTCGCGATTCCGCTCACCTTTTTGCTCCGCTGACGAGCCTGGTGCTGGAGGGCATTCGCTACGCCGAGGCGGTGGCCGTCATCTCGCTCGAAGCCGACAACGCGGTGAAGATCGCCCACTGGGATCGGCGGAACGAATCCGATGGCCGGATCCGCCCCAGCACGCGCCTGGTGCACGAGGCCCTCGTCAGCCAGAAACGGCCGGTGCTGCATGTGTGGGATCCCGCAGTGCAGGCCGAATCGCGGTTCACCGCCACCGCCGAGCTCGACTGGGCGTTCTGCATTCCGATGGAGCATGCCGGCACCAGCCGGTGGGGCCTGTATGTTGCCGGCCGGTTCGACGAGATGTATCTCCCCAGCGAATCGGGCGTGGTGGCCGCGCTGTCGGCCGACATCAAGTTCAGTGAACTGATCACCGAGGTTCTCGGCTCCGTCGAACGTCTCAAACGGCTCGAAGGCGAGGTGTCGGTGCTGCGGCAATTCCTGTCGCCGTCGATCCTGACTGCTCTCAAGAAGACGGGAGACCCGCACGGACTCAACAGCGGCATCCTCGAACCGCGCGAGTGCAACGTGACGGTGATGTTCTGCGACCTGCGGGGCTTCAGTCAGCAGTCAGAGGCAGGCGCGCAGAACTTGCACGAACTGCTCGACCGCGTGGGCCTCGCGTTGGAAATGATGACGCAGCAGATTTTGAAGCACGGCGGTGTGACCGGGGATTTTCTGGGTGATGCCGTCCTCGGCTTCTGGGGTTGGCCGTTTCCATCGGACGAAGCCCCGCTGGCGGCGTGTCGGGCTGCCCTTGCCATTCGCGAAGCGTTCGCCACGCGCAGCCTGGAGCAGGAGGCACTCGCGGGCTTTCAGGTCGGCATCGGCCTCGCTCACGGACGGGCGGTCGCCGGCAAGATCGGCACCAGCGACCGCGTGACGGTGACGGTCTTCGGCCCCGTGGTCAATCTTGCCAGCCGGCTCGAACACATGACGAAACATCTGCGAGTGCCAATTCTACTCGACGAGCCGCTCGCCGACATCGTGCGGCAGCGGATGCCCGCTCAAGTGGGTCGCATCCGCAAACTCGCCAAGGTGGTGCCCTACGGCATGGAAACGCCGGTGCTAGTGAGCGAACTGGTGCCGCCACTGTCGGTTTGCAGAGAACTCACCGACGAGCACTTGCGATCGTACGATCAGGCGGTGGACGCGTTCCTCCAAGGAGACTGGGAGTCCGCATACCGCATGCTGCACCAGATTCCGAGTTCGGACCGGGCGCAGGACTTTCTCACTCTCGAAATCGCCCGCACCGGCCGCGTGGCGCCACCCGGCTGGGACGGCGTGGTGACGCTGCCGGCGAAGTAGTTTAACGGCAAGCCGCAGGCGACACCGACGAAGTGATCAC
>JANNSB010000555.1:0-1814 GCA_031402175.1 Planctomycetaceae bacterium | reverse complement strand
AGGGGCTGGTGCGAACGCTCAACGACTTCGGCATGCAGGGCGAGACGCCCAGTCATCCCGCATTGCTCGACTGGCTGGCGGTCGAATTCATGGAGAACGGTTGGTCGATGAAACACATCCATCGACTGCTGGTAACGAGTTCGACGTACCGCCAATCGTCACACGTTTCACCGGACCGGCTGCATGCGGATCCCGACAACCGCTGGCTCAGCAGGGCATCGCGTTTTCGACTGGAGGCGGAGATCATTCGCGACAGCACGCTGCAGTCGGCGGGCCTGCTTGTCGAACGTATCGGCGGACCGCCCGTGCGGCCGCCGCAGCCGGAAGGGGTCACCGAAACCGCCTACGGCGGCGCGAGCTGGGATGCGAGCACCGGCGACGACCGTTACCGGCGCAGCATCTACACGTTCATCAAACGCACCGCCCCGTTCGCGATGTACAATACGTTCGACGCTCCGACCGGTGAGGACTGCATCGCCCGGCGAGACGTCTCGAACACGCCGTTGCAGGCGCTGACGATGTTGAATGATGTGATGTTCATGGAGGCCGCCCGGGCACTGGGCGGCGAAGTGAGCGTGCTGGAAGTCGATGCTGCCGAACGCGCGGCCATCGTCTGGCGGCGAATTTTGACGCGGCCTGCGTCGGAGGAGGAAGTGGCGCGGCTGATCGAGTTCGTTACTCAGCAGCGGGCACGCATCGCAACCGGTGAACTCGATCCTTTCGTCATTACGGGAGTCGCTACACCCGCAGAAAACCCCGCGGAAGCATCGGCCCCCGTCGATCGCAATGCCGTCGAGTCTCACGCTGTCTGGACGCTCGCCGCCCGCGCCCTGTTCAGTCTCGACGAAGCCGTGACCCGGCCTTGAATTGTCCCGGACGCTAACGCACCCTACCTGCGGAATCGTGGTTCAGGATGTCTATGATCGTTTCCGACCGCGGGTTGGTTTCGCTCGAGTTGCCAGCCACTTCTTGAACGAGCTTTGACTTTCCATCGACGGCTGCCCGGCCAATAGATTTGCGACACTGATGTCCTCGTCGATCGCCGGCCAGTGAATGCCCCGTCCGCCGCCGATCAGCCGCCATGAATTCCGTTCCTCGGCCGGGGCATGCGCCAAGCGAGGAAACCACGCCAGCGGTACGGCGATCGTTCGACCATCGGCCAATTCAACCGTCAGGGTATCGATGTTCGCCTCGACGACGGTGGCCAGGGCCTCTCTGGTTTCAACCACGGAAGAATTCATTCCAACTCTCCAACAACTGTTCTCGGTGCTCGGCGACTAACTCTTTTACGCGGTTGAGATCTTTTCTGCGGAAGCCGCGGCTACGCTCCAGGCGGACAGGAACAAGCCAGAACTTTGCCTCACAGTCGTCGCGCTCGACATGGACGTGTGGCGGCTTGCCTCCGTCGCCAGCGTAAAAGTAGAAGCGAAACGGTCCCACCCGTAGCACAGTCGGCGTGCGCACGTGCTATGCCGGAAATGTCCAGAGAACAACGCTTGAATTCGCCTTTCGCGGGAGCGACGTTGTACCGGCGATTTATGATGGCTCTCCGATCGAGAGCACCCGCAACGGGAGTTGAACGAACGGGTGCAGTGCTCTTGCACTCTTGCCGGCGCGGCCCGCAGGCGTGATGATGGATCCGCAGCACCATGGATGACCTCACCCCCGCACAGCGCGCAGCCGTCGAACATCTGGATGGACCCCTCTTGGTTGTGGCGGGTCCAGGCTACGGCAAGACCCGCGTCGTCACGCGCCGCATCGCCCGGATGATCCAGGCCGGGATCGCACCCCACGAAATCCTGGCGATCACGTTC
>JANNSB010000554.1:0-7070 GCA_031402175.1 Planctomycetaceae bacterium | reverse complement strand
TGCAGGGCGATATGGAGTCGGCGCAAGGCTTCGTACTAAAGTCGCTCGAAATCCGCGAGCGTCTGGCGGCAGTCGATCCCACGAATAGCCTATCGCAGCGTGATCTGATGGTCTCACATTACATGCTCGCGCACGTGGCTGACGCGGTGTTGGACTACGACACCGCCGCCCAACACTACAAATCTGCAATCGCCGTTCTTGACCGCATGATTGAGAATGGCCAAAACGTCGAGCAGTCGCAGCAGGAACGCGAGATCACGGCGAATGAGTTGCGTACCAGCGAACGCGGTGCTTCGCGGGCCCGCGCCGCGCTCGCCGACTGGGAGACGTTCATCAGCCAGCCGGAGCACGAGTCCCTGTTGTCACTTCGCGTCTTACTTCTCGCCCGCGCCGGACGCTTCGACGAGATCCCCCAATCGGCCGCGATGCTGCGCTCCCTCGATGCCGCGAGCGCCGAGAATCTTTACAACGCAGCCTGCGGCTACGCCCTGTGTGCGAATGTGATCGCAGCAGCCGAGGGAGAAGAACTTACGCCAGAACAGCAATCACAGCGGCAAGAGTACATCGACCTGGCGACGGCCTGCCTTCGCGAATCCATTGCCGCCGGCTGGAGTGACTTCGAGCACATACAGCAGGATCCCGACCTCGCCGTCCTTCGCGACCTGCGGGAGTTCCAAGCCCTGCTGCCCATGCCAACCGAGCCTGATTCTGCGCAGGATTGACGAATCCCAACCTGCCTCGGTGGGTACGACCGGAGCGTCGGCGGTAATTGAAAGCTCGATCGGTAAATAGGAACTAATCTTCGCATGCTGGTGTCGACGTTTGCCATCACGCCTTGTTGCGGCATGCCCGCAGTCGCAGTGGCGGGTGGTGGAGATCAGGCAGCTGTGCATGCAAATCAAAAGAACCGGGCCGGGCAACCCCGATCGGCCACCCGGCCGGTTCATGACGATCACGTAACGCTGCAGTTCGGCTACTACGTCGTGATTGACGATTTGGTGGCGATGCCCGGCTTGCAGGCTGCCTTCACCAGTGCCAACTGCTCCTGCGCCGCTCCCATAACGTCCAACGGCACGATTTCATCGCGTTTGCCGCAGGACGACACGTTGAAACAGGCACATGGCATCGCTTTGATCGTTCCATCCATCACAAGGGGAAGCAGCTCCGCCGGATCTCCCTTGCAGGGCGTGATCATCACGTTGGAGCAGCCGAGAACGTCAAGCTGCTGCCGAAACCAACGGTAGATGTCCGCCTGCCGTTCTTCCGAGGGACGAATCTTCTTCACCTTCTCGTCACTCGACTGGGCTTGTTTGCCGAGTTCGATGAGGGAGGCATTCTCGCCACCCGCCATCTCGCGCGCAAAAATCGCGGCCGCCTCCTGATATCGATTTCCGATCGTTACCGCTTTCGTCGGAGTGAACCGCAAGATGTCGAGAGTGAGTCGCCAGCCGGTGGTACCCAGCAGGTCGCGACACTGCTGCAACAGCTTGGGGTATTCGTCGATCTGCTGCCAGACCGCCGTCAATCGAATCACCGGGTCGCGTGCGCCGGCTTGGGCGGACCAGGCCAGACTCTCGAGCAACTCGTCTGATGGTGATCCGAACGGGGCCAGCCACTTTCTGACGACCTCCGGCATCAACGAGATTCCGGTTTGGACCTTGCCGTTGAAACGCAGATACCGCGGGTACCGAATCTTCGTCAGAAAAAACGGCGTGACATTCGCTTCGGCGCAGGCGTCGATGACGAACTGGATGATCGATCCTTCGCCGTCTTCGGCCGCAAACCACTCGTCATACTCCACGAGCCCGCTCGTCTCGCCGAAGTTAATCGTACCCCATCCACTTCTTCTTCAACTCGGTCGCGAGGTCCTCCAGGTTGAGATTGATGGTCATGCCGTCGGTGTATGGCATCTGGAGATAACAGAACGGGCATTCGACCGGGCAGAAGCCTACGGCGACGGCAGCCTTCATGAAGCCCTTTGTGACCGTGCCGTCCTTGTGCCGAA
Organism: Planctomycetaceae bacterium; assembly: GCA_031402175.1. Lineage (GTDB taxonomy): Bacteria > Planctomycetota > Planctomycetia > Planctomycetales > Planctomycetaceae > JANNSB01. The sequence continues at coordinate 5,065 of JANNSB010000554.1, read as the reverse complement.
TCATCGGACGAGTCCACTCACCGCAGGTGGTGCCCGCACCTTTAGTAAATGAGTCGACGAACTCGGGCTTACCTTTTCCTCCGCGTCGAGCCAGACAGAGGATTTGACGCTTGGCCTCGAAGTCGTCCGCCGAGGGATCGATCGTCTCTTTGAAAAAGTTGATCGCCTTTCCCATCAATTCATTGTGTTTCTCTTCGCGCAGAACCTCGCAGGCAGCAAGTCCTGCGGCCGGCCCAGCAGCGAAGCGCCCGGCAGCCTTTTCCTCAGTTGCGTTGTGGTAGGCAATAATCACGTAAGGCGGCGACTGGCCCCAATCGCGCCGGTTGCGAAGGATCTGCAGGATTCTGGCCTCCTGACGCGGGTCGAGCAGTAGCGTTGCGGCTACTGCAATCAGCCGGATACGCGAGAGGTTACCGATGGCGAACGAACCTGTTACCTCGGTCTTGAGTCGTCATGGATCGTGATGTGTCGTCCTTTACGCCCATCTAGTCTCCGACGGCGAGAGACGACACCGGCACGTGCTTCTTCGCGGTAGGCCGGTATGTCTCGCGTGTAAGCGGTACGCAACTGTCGCACAGACTCAAACGTGAAGCGGTATCGCGATCTCTGCCCCGGCGCGGCCGCGTCGCGATACTCCAGGAGCCCCGCACGCTTGGCCGAAGCACAGTGTCGGTGCTGACTCCCAAAGCCTTGGCGGCCTGAGCGGTAGTCAGCTCAGCTGGGAAACCGAACTCATCAACATCACCCGCCAGTTCGGGTTCGTCAAATCCGTCTGCTTGCATCGCTCCCTCCGCGAAGGGCGGTTGGATTTTTGCCCGACATATCAGAAGTCGCGGCGGCAGAATGGAAAACGGCGGTTCGCAACTCTCGCAGGTGCGGGCCAGCTCCCTGTGTACGATTTGCGAACCGCCAACCCTGCAATCGCCATTCGCGATCCGAGGCGCGCGCTGAATCCGTGATTCTCGTCTCGCCTGCCACAGCATGCAGTCGTTGGTCGTCTAGCTGGATCGATCCGCGATGGTCGTCATTGGGATGCCTCGCCAGTATGTATTGCAGTTCCGCGGGGAACGGGAGCAGGTCATGGCCGGGGGGGCTCGTCGTAGACGTCCAGCCAATGGGCCAATGCCTCAATTCGAAGGGCTGCCTTGAAAACCGCAGGCCCGCTTCTTCAGTTCGGGTAGGTCGTGTGCGTAATTTTTGATGCGCTTTCGCTTGGGGGAGATGTGTACTTCGAAATGTCGGATTATTCGCGAATAATCCCGCTCGGGAATAATCGCGAATAATCATTGGCCAATAATCGGTAGTGGGTCAGTCTAATCCCGGCCCGGTCGCGGAATCGAGGGCTGAACCTTGACAGCATCCGCCCTTTTCCAGCATGCTCGCATGATGGACAATCGAGAGACTTCTCATCGAATCCGCGTTGGCCGCTTAGTGTCGACGCTGCTATTGGTCGCAATCTGTGGATGCGACTCGCCTGATCCTCAAGAGTATCACGATCAGCGCGCGAGAGAGGCCGAGGCTCGCGCCACCCAACAAGAGCGGGCGCATGAGGCTTTTCGAGAGCGCGCGGAGCAGTACGAGACCATCCCAGGGCCTATCCCAGCGCAATGACTTCATCGCCCAATTACATGGACATGGCAAAGAAACGGAAGCTACCTGCCGACATGAACCAGCGGGCGCACGCTATCGGGCGCATCGCGACCGGTGAGGATCAACCGGTCGAGGAATCCGCCAAGGCGGCTGCCGGGCGCAAGGGTGGTCAGAAGGGCGGCAAGGCGCGGGCCGACAAGCTCAGCGCGGCGAAGCGCAAGGCGATTGCGAAGAAGGCGGCGGCGGCGCGCTGGGGCAATTGACAATCAACAGAGACAAAGCTCTCGCATGATGTCCTTTGTGAGGTCGGGCGCGACCAGCTTTTGGTGCTCTAGCTCAAGCACGCTATTGATCACAGTGATATCCTGAGCCTCGCGAAGCTCTTCTTCTTTGATCAGGTTGTTGGATTCCAACCAATACGCGACTTCGCACCAATACCAAAGAGGCACTTTCTCAGTGATGTTGCATGCAGGGGGCGGGAACAAGCCGGGGCCACGGTCGCCAGTGATGTACTGGTTGACTAGCTGTCGGCTTCGTCCAATGCGTCGAGCAATTTCAGATTGAGTAATGAGATCGCACTGGTCGACTCGCAACACTGTTGCGCCGATATTGGAGCGCCGAACATCCTTGATCGCGCTGATCACAGCATCCTTGTAGGATGCTGCCATACGAGAAAACGTGACGTAAAGTCGGCCTGACCGAGCGCTCAACGTGGCATCATCACAGCCAGATTCAAACAGGGCGCGCTCCATCTCCTCTGTGATCTCGGAAACTCCTCCGAGAACCAAAGTGAAATCGAACTCTTCCTGGCAGACGTGATCACTCACAAGGCGATCCTCCATCACAATGGTCGCACAAGTCAATTTCCCTCCTTATGTGCCTCGCGTGGTTCTCAGGGACTTTGGGAGTCGACCACACGGAAACGATACAGCCTTCCCGGCTGTGCTCGGGGCAGAATAGACGGCCCCACGCATAGGCACCGGGAACCTCCGCTCGCCAACCGAGGCTTTCAGCATACGCGACCGCCTTCTCAATGTGCTTATTGGGGTGACGGGGTCGGGCCATGGCTCGCTGCGCTCGTTAGGAATTCTAATCGGCCGTTGACACATGTCAACGGCACCCTTATCTTTTAATATGCTCGAAAACTCGATGAACTTGCGCCACAATCCCCAACCACAGCAGGGGTTGTGTCGTCAAAGCCCCTTCCCGTCGTCTTCGGATTGATCGTAGTCCCCGAATGGGAGCATCCGGGTTTCGCCTAGCCTTGGCCGAAGCTGGTTCAGCTTGTACATAAAGTCGTCCCAGTTGTTGCTCAACTCCATGATCGCAACCACCGAGCCGAGGTGCTCTTTCAGCTTGGGACAACCGGATGATCTTTTCATTACGGTAGCGGTGGCTCTCAATTCCATCGCGAAAGAGATTCGGGCGAAGTTCACCGCGGGTAGTCAACAGCCCCTTGTTGATCGTGAGCCAGGCCACCTGGATCCGTGGCTTGGTCATGCCGTGCCGCGGAATATCGAGACCAATCGGCCCGAACGCGGCCGAGACGTATGCCTCGGTACGTGGGGCGAGACGTGTTGTCTCCCGAATGAAGCCGAAAACCCCCAGCCGTGCATCGATTCCCGAAAGCGGCCACCTTGCGTTCTGGTGCTCGACCTGCGTCGCGTCGGGGACAATGACGAAGTCATAGCCTCGTTCAAACTCGATTTGCTTCGTATCTACCCATGTGCTGAATGTAATCCCCGATTGTGGAACAACGAGGGGCGGTCGATGCACAGGAATGTGTGGCAGGGCTCGCTTCACCCTCTCCTCCTCCAGATCTTCAGCAAGACGCTGCAGGGCGGGCTCGCGGGTACCCAGCACGAGGACCTTGGCTTGTGGCCAAGCAAGGCAGAGCTGGGCGATCAGCCACGACTCGCGGACACAGGAGCGCAGCTGAATGCAGGCACGTTTTTCGTTCAAGACCAGGGCCAGCCAGGCTGGGTCATAGTCCAATCCAAGATGCAGCATCTTGGCATTGGCGACGTCGAAGTGAGGAGCTCTCCGATACAACTTTGCCTCGTCTTCGCCATACATCCGACGAAATTTCAACTGGATGCCCCTACGCTGGGCCAAGTGCACGAGATGCAGTACCAGGCCGGCGTTGGCCAGGACGGCTTTTTCATTCGCTGGCCCCCGCTTGATACGGTGCTGCAGCAAGTACTCGGGTTCGCGCCGGATCGTGATGACGCCCTCGTCGACGACGGGCACATGCCTGTATGTCCTGAAATCGCCAAACTGAGCCACAAAACTGTCATGGATATCCAGGTTGTTTCTATGGACGTCGAGTTGGAAGAAGTTCGTAGGTTGCACTGTTGAATTCCAAAAGTTCTTAGAGGAATAAGGTCATTCAGTCACCGACATACCCGGCTACGGCTCGGCACATCAAACTGAACGTCGCGGATGCACGCGCGTCTCGTCGTGTGGCTGCTACAACATGTACCTGCTCGGTGGGAGTGTGCGGCAGTAGTCCTTCGCATCACAGGTGGACCGGAAAGCTGCCATTTGGTTCTTAACAACCGCGCTCGCCCAAACTCGTCGACGGTGATGGTCTTGCTGAAACGGCAGCCGTCATCTGCTGTACCGCCTCGTCAGAAGCGGAACAAGACCGAATTGTCGCAGCGTTCGTCTGTCGGTCTAGCTGTTGATCATTTCTCTGCCGCCCTCAGACGAACAGCCTGACCGACGACATGGCAGCGCACACACCGAGTTTCTCCAGTACGGGATCTACGGCACCCAGAATCGATGCGACCTGGCGATCGTTCATCCTCCGCTGACGACGCAATTCGGGATTCTGTCTTGAAGCCGCGAGAGGCATCGTCTAAACCAGATCTATCGGGGACGCGGATCCGACAATCCGCGCCAGGCCGAACGCGGGAGACCCGCGAGCGGCCAACGCGGGAAGTCGATCCCGCCGAGAACGCAACTTCACGGAAGCGCAATCACCCGCCAGGAGGCCAACCCGACGAACCTCCCGGTAACGTGTCGGTCAGATAGCCCCGTCACCGGCTACATCAGCCACGACGAGCTGCCTGACTGCACGCACGAGACAGCATCGCCCAATGGAGGAATACGGGTTGCGATCAACCCAACCGCCTACAGACCCCTTATGGTCCTCTGGCGTATAACTCCCCCGGCGAACGCTGCCGCGTTGCCAATTTTTCACCCAGCCGGTCGGCCTCGGCTGGGTCACCTTCCTCGCCTGTTTCGGTCTATCGAACAGGTGACGCCGATCTCTCGGCAAGACAATTGGTTTGGCGAGACCCCAATCGAGCGGTCTCGATTTATTGGACAGTGACGCGCGCCGCCTCTCTCCACGAGGCGACGAACCGCAGAGTCCTGATTCTGTTCGTGACAGACAGAGGGACTCAATCTATGCGCGCATCCAACCATCCGTCGGCAGGGACCATCCGTGCTGACGAAGCCTACAGCAAGC
>JANNSB010000553.1:0-1545 GCA_031402175.1 Planctomycetaceae bacterium | reverse complement strand
CACCTTGCGAGCGATCAGCATCAGAGTTAACACCATCGCCAATCCGCTGAAGATGGCTCCCGCCACGAAATAGGGTGGAAAAACCGTGGTATGCCAGCCAGGAATTACGGCCGTGGCAAAATCCATGCTCACGATCGTATGCACGGAGAACACCAGCGGAGTTGCCAGTCCGGCAAGCAGCATATATACGGTTTCGTACCGGTGCCAGGTGCGCGCGGAGCCGTTCCAGCCGAGGCAAAGAAACGAGCAGATGCGCCGCCGCCAACCTGGTTCGCTGCGGTCCCGAATGGTCGCCAGGTCAGGAAGCAAGCCGACATACCAGAAGACTGCCGAGATGAGCAGGTAGGTGGAGATGGCAAAGACGTCCCACAGCAGGGGGGATTTGAAGTTTACCCACAAGGGACCTCGGGTATTGGGATAAGGGACCATCCAGAAAGCCAGCCATGGACGGCCCATGTGAATCAAGGGGAAAATACCGGCGCACATTACGGCAAAGAGGGTCATGGCCTCCGCCGATCGATTCACGGCTGTGCGCCATTTCTGGCGGAACAGGAACAGCACGGCGGAGATCAGCGTCCCCGCATGTCCGATTCCGACCCAGAACACGAAGTTCGTGATATCGAAGGCCCAACCGACCGTCTTATTGAGTCCCCAGGTGCCGATCCCTGTGGCAATCTGATACCACACGGCGGCCACGCCCACGAGCAGCGCCGTGAGCGACAGTGCGAACGCGCCCCACCATAGGGCTGTCGGCCGGCAATCCATCGGCCCGCAGATATCGCGGGTGACATCGCCTAGCGTCTTGTCACCGGAGACGAGCGGCGGCCGGAGTGCGGGAGAATCATGAGCCATGTTTCGATTCCTCCCGATTCTCATCGTCTCGGTTTCTCACGACGCGCAGGTAGGCCACCGACGGCCGAACGTTCAGCTCTTCCAGCACGCGATAGCGGCGGGGATCCTTCAGAGCGGCCTGCACGCGGCTGCGGGGATCGTTCATGTCGCCGAAGACAATGGCCTGGGCCGGGCATGACTGCTGGCAGGCGGTTTGAATATCACCATCGGTTGCTCGTTCTCCGCGCTGCCGGGCTGCGATCTTTCCTTCCTCGATACGCTGCACGCAGAGAGAGCACTTTTCCATCACCCCGCGAGTTCGAACCGTCACGTCGGGATTCAGCGCCAGATTTTGGAGTTGATCTTCGTGTTGGTACGTGAACCAATTGAAGCGCCGGACTTTATAGGGGCAGTTGTTCGCGCAATACCGCGTGCCGACGCAGCGATTGTAGACCTGTTCGTTGAGCCCCTCGTCACTGTGGACCGTGGCCAGCACCGGGCAGACCGTTTCACACGGCGCGTTATCGCAGTGCTGGCACATCATGGGTTGATGTGACACGTCCAAGTCGTCGTCCCTGCCGGAATAGTAACGGTCAATGCGAATCCAGTGCATTTCCCGCTGCCGGCGAACTTCATCCTTACCCACCACCGGAACATTGTTCTCCGACTGGCAGGCGATCAAACACGCGGAACAGCCCGTGCAAGCATTCAGAT
>JANNSB010000552.1:0-4812 GCA_031402175.1 Planctomycetaceae bacterium | reverse complement strand
CGATGGCGAGTAGTTGTGGATCCATTGATCCTCTCCGGCAATCAGTTCTGCGTGGGGTCGTTCAATCCTTGGTGATGCGAGACGGCGATCAGCCTCCCAGTCGCCGGGCAGCGAACAGGTTCGCGGGGAGCCGCACGCCGCTTGATTCCAGTCGGTCCATGAAACTGGGCCGCACGCCCGTGGATTCAAAGTGCCCGTGGGCGCGACCCTTCTCGTCGATGCCGTCCTGCACGAATCTGAAAATGTCCTGCATGATGATCGTGTCCTGTTCCATGTTCATGACTTCGGTGATGTATGTGATCTTTCTCGGCCCGCCTTGCAGTCGCGAGGCCTGGATGATCATGTCGACCGCCGACGCGAACTGATGCCGGATCGCCTTGAGCGGCAGTTCCACGCCGCCCATTGTGACCATCGTCTCGATACGAGAGACGGCGTCGCGCGGGTTGTTGGCGTGCACGGTTGTCATCGAGCCTTCGTGGCCGGTGTTCATGGCCTGCAGCATGTCGAGGGTTTCCGGACCGCGGCACTCGCCGATGATGATGCGGTCAGGCCGCATACGCAGGGCGTTCTTGACGAGGTCGGTGGCGTTCACGCGACCCTTACCTTCGATGTTCGCCGGACGTGTTTCCAGCCGCAGGACGTGTTCCTGTTGCAGCTGGAGTTCGGCCGCATCTTCAATCGTGATCACGCGCTGATCTTGGGGAATGAAGCTCGACAGCGTGTTGAGCAGCGTCGTCTTACCAGAGCCGGTACCGCCGCTGATGATGATGTTCAGCCGCGCCTTGATCGCGCCTTCGAGCACCATCACCATTTCCGGCGTGAAGGCGCCGAACTTGAGCAGGTCTTCCAGTCCCAAAGGCTTCGAACCGAATTTACGAATGGTGATCGAGGGTCCATCGAGTGCCAACGGCGGGATGATCGCATTGAGACGCGACCCATCCGGCAGGCGGGCGTCGACCATCGGCGACGTTTCATCCACGCGTCGACCGACCTTGGAAACGATACGGTCGAGAATCTGCAATAAATGGTCGTTGTCGCGGAATGTGACATCGGACTTTTGAATGCGTCCGTTCTTTTCCACGAAGACGTGCTTGGGGCCGTTGATCATGATGTCGGCGACCCCTTCTTCCTTCATCAGGATCTCCAGGGGGCCGAAGCCGAAGGTCTCATCGAGAACCTCTTCGATGAGGCGTTCTCGTTCCGAGCGATTGAGCAGAGGATTCTCGGTATCGCAGAGGTGTTCCACGACGAGCCGGATTTCGCGCCGCAGCGTGTCCCCCTGAAGCCCGCCGATCTTCGACAAGTCGAGTTTGTCGACAAGTTTGCCGTGAATCAGCCGCTTGAGCGTTTCGAAATCGCTGTGGGATTCGGTTCGCCCTGGCCGAGTATGACTGGGAAACGGAGGCATGGAGTTGATCGACCTTGAATTGCTGGAGATGTATGCGGACCGACTGGCCAGGAGGCCCGCGCGGAATGTGCGGAGTCTCTGTTCTACGTTAGGTCACGAATGCGAACCGCGAGATTGCCGATCGAGAAAATGTTGCAAGAGGGCAACGTCGAACCTGGCCAACCCAAGCCGAATGACGCGTGCCTGGCGTCCTAGATCCATGCAGGCGCGAGACTTACCAGCGCAGCGGGCGCAATATGTTGCAGGCCAGCAGCAAGCCTGCTACGACCCCGATGGTCAATGCGACCGTCACAATTCGCACCGCCTTGGGCTTGCCGCACCGCTCGACCAGCCTACGGCCCTTTGAGGTCTCGGCCAAGAACCATTCCCGCTTCCAAATCCCGAGGGCGCACAGGCCGGCAGCCATCAAACCGATAACAACTTGATCTCCGGGCATACAGAATGGTTTTGGAATCGGTCCGGACGATGAAAAATGGGGACGTGCGGACGATACCACGCTCACTTGAAAAGTAGGACCGATAAGGGTCTGATGGGAGGCAGACAGCCCTCACTTTTTCAACAAGGTTGGAGACGCTCCCATGCCCCATACCAATCGGCGCAGTTTCTTGAAGGCCTCTACGACCACCGCGATCAGCGCGGGATTGCTGGGCGCAACATCATCACGCCTGTTTGCGGGCGTCGACGATACAGTTCGCGTCGGGCTGGTCGGCTGCGGCGGACGCGGTACAGGAGCCGCCATCCAGGCTCTGTCCAGCAATTCGGGCAAAGTGAAACTCGTGGCCATGGGTGATGCGTTCCGTGATGAACTCGATCGCTCGATCAACGAAATCTCGGCCCAGACAGCCAACATCGAGACCGCGGAGATCGACGTCCCTGAAGAGAGCAAGTTCGTCGGACTCGACGCCTACGAAAAAGTCCTCGCTAGTGACATCGACTTGGTCGTTCTGGCAACGCCGCCGGGTTTCCGTCCGATCCATTTCGAAGCCGCCGTCAATGCAGGCAAGCATGTCTTCATGGAAAAGCCCGTGGCCACCGATGCACCCGGAGTCCGCCGCGTGCTGGAGGCGGCGAAGAAAGCCAAGGAACGAAACCTCAAAGTCGGCGTCGGCCTGCAGCGGCGGCATCAGAACTGTTATCTCGAATACGTCGACCGCATTCATCAGGGAGACGTCGGTGAAATCCTCGCGATGCGGGTTTATTGGAACAGTGGCGGCGTGTGGGATCCCCGCAAGACTCGTGAGGAATGCCGCTCGGAAATGGAGTACCAGATTCGCAATTGGTACTACTACACCTGGCTCTGCGGCGACCATATCGTCGAACAGCATATTCATAATCTCGACGTCGGCTGCTGGGTCAAGAACAAGTGGCCGGTCAGCGCGCACGGACTGGGAGGCCGTCAGGTTCGTACCGATAAGAAGTACGGCGAGATCTATGACCATCACGCCGTCGAATACACGTTCGACGACGGCAGCGTGATGACCAGCCAGTGCTGCCATATCGGCAACACGTGGGGGAGCGTCGATGAATGGGCGCACTGCACGGGGGGCATCGTGCATCTGACGAACAACCACCGTCAGTGCACCATCGCGCGCACCGACGGCACGATAGAACGCTTCAGCGGCGAAAACGACAACCCTTACCAGATCGAGCACGACGACATGTTTCGGGCGATACGCGAGAACACCGAGTACAACGAGGCCGAAAACGGAGCCTACAGCTCGATGGTTGCCATTCTGGGCCGCATGTGCACCTATTCCGGCAAGGAACTGCAATGGGATGAGGCTCTCAACAACGGGTCGAACATCATGCCCGAGCGCTACGACTGGGACGCCGAACCGCCGACGCTTCCCAATGAGAACGGCGAGTATCCGATCGCGGTGCCCGGCATTACCAGTGTACTGGGCTAATTTGATCTCTTGAATCTGAATCGCACACGCCTTGCCGCCACTCGCGGCGAGGCGTTTTTTATGGCCTGCGGTTGCGGATAACGGCGTGCTCGCGTCGTTTCTTCGGATTGTCAACACGTCCGCTGTTCAATCGCTGCGACGACGCACGGTTTGATTCACCATTGCAAGTTGCTATTTTCTCCACCTGCGGGGTTAAGACTCACACTAAGTGCATACTAGGACGACGCAACATGGCGAAGAAGAAACCTGCCGGAGCATTTGTATTGACGGTGGCCGTGCGTGACATCTTGAAGAAGGATCCCACGCTCAAGGCGACTCAGGTCGTGGAAATCATCCGCAAGGAAAATCCGGGCGAGAAGTTCAACGAAGCCTCTGCCAAGGTCGCCTTCTCCAATGAACGCCGCAAGATGGGTATTGCCAGGAAGCGTCGCAAGGTCCGCAAGCCGCGATCGATGATGGCTGTCAAGAAGGCTCGTGCACTGAATCTCGACCTCCTGCAGGCCGCGAGGAACCTGTTGGCCGCCGCCGGCAATTCGGACGACGCACTGGCCGCGCTGCGGCAAGTCGCCAGTCTGCAGGTCAAGTAGTTACGACCCACCGACACTTCACTCCCCGCCGTGATGGCGGCGGTTGATGGTGTCGAGGACATTCGCCGGAAGTGGCCCCGCAGTCAGGTACTGCAGGGCCTCACTGATGTGCGCCGGTTCGCTGAATCCCACGATCGCGGAACTCACCGCCGAGTGACTCAGGACGAAGCGCATGGCCGCTGCCTTGAGTCCCAGGCCCGCCGGTAATTGGTCCTCGAGCCGGCCGGCCCGCTCGCAGTCTCGCTGATAGAGATCGAGAGGAAAGAACTTCGTCTGGAGCGTGTGCGCGCTCGGCGGGTTTCCAAGCAGCGCGCCCCCCGCATAGACCCGAATCGCAAAGACGCCCATGTTCGCGCGGGTACAATCCTCGATCACGTTGCCGTAGTTCACTTCGGAGAACTTCGCCGGCATCAGCAGTCCCGCGCTGGGATTCAAGATGTTGTACGGGATCTGGATCGTGTCGAAGGCTCCCGAGCGGACGACGGTTCGTAACGACTCCGGCTGTCCGATTCCCGTAAGTCCGATGTGATGCACCAGCCCTGCTTGCCGCAGTCTCTCGAATGCGGCAAGCACGCCGCGCGGCCCCAGCACGTCCTGCGGCGTGATCGATGCCGTCTCATCGCCGCGCCCGGCGGTGATCGAATTATGCAATTGCAGCAGCGTTACATGATCGACACGCAGCCGTTTCAAGCTGGCTTCGAGAGATGCCCTCACACTCGACTCAACGTCGTTCAGCTCCGTCTCGGTCAACCTTACCTTTGTGGCAAAGTGCACTTCGGCTGCGCGCCCAGGGCGCGCCGGTGATGCAGCGCTTCGCCGGGCTGGGACAGGCCGACCAGCAAGACCCCCGCGGTCACCGCGAGCACTCCGATCCAGGCCAGCGGCGAGAGGCTCTCGCCCAGCACGAACG
>JANNSB010000551.1:0-3939 GCA_031402175.1 Planctomycetaceae bacterium | reverse complement strand
GCCGCCGCTGCGGAGACTGCACACGCACCGGGAGTCCCTCAGCATTCGTGGGAGTTTTCATACACGACCTTTTAGCGCTGCCGCTCCACGTCTACCATGCCTGTCTCCGAAAAACTGTCAGCCTCGGAGCGAAAGGCGACTATTCATGGAATCAAGACCCGCAACTCTCCAGCAACTCCGGGATTCCGGCTGGCAGAGCAAGCCGATTCGGCAGGAGATCTACGATAACTTCGTCGCCCGACTGGCTGCTGGCGAGGAATTATTCCCCGGCATCGTCGGCTACGACGACACCGTCGTCCCCGAAATCAGCATCGCGCTCATTGCCGGCCACGACCTGCTGTTCCTGGGTGAGAAAGGCCAGGCGAAGAGCCGGCTGATGCGCGGCATCGTGCAATTTCTGGATAAAGAGCTTCCGTATCTCGACATTCCCGGTTGTCCCCTGCACGAGGATCCTTACGCGCCGATCTCGCAGTTGGCCAAGGATTTCGTCGCGGAGCATGCGGAAACTCATATACCGGTGAAGTGGTGGCCGCGCGAGGACCGGTATGCGGAGCGATTGTCGCCGGGGACGAAATTCGCCGACATCATCGGCGAGATCGATCCCGCGAAACTGGCGGGGGGCGTGAGCATGTCGGCCGAGCAGGCCCTGCACTTCGGACTGATCCCGCGCATGCATCGCGGCATCTTCGCGATGAACGAACTTCCCGAACTGGATGAACTCGTGCAGGTCGGTCTGTTCAACATCCTCGAAGAGCGGGATGTGCAGATTCGTGGCTATCCGATCCGCTTCGACATCGACCTGCTGCTGCTCTTCTCGGCGAACCCCGCGACCTACAACCGCAGCGGCAAGGTCATTCCGCAGCTCAAGGACCGCATCGGCTCGATCGTGCACACGCACTATCCGCTGCAGCGGGATCAGGGCATTCAGATCATGGAGCAGGAGGCGGCAGTTCCCCAGAACGGGCCGTACCCGGTCGTGATTCCCTACTTCATGCGGGAGATCATCGAGCAGCTCACGATTCAGGCCCGCAAGTCGAAGTACATCGATCAGCAGTCGGGCGTGAGTGCGCGCTTCAGCATCGCGAACTATCGCACGATGATCGCCAGCGCCCGACAACGGGCAATCGTGCTGGGCGAGCCGAATGCAGTGCCGCGAATGTCGGACCTCGGGCATCTCTATTCTTCATCACTCGGCAAGCTCGAGCTCGACCTGATGGGGAGCCACCAGATGGGAGAGCGGCAACTTCTGGATGCCCTGCTGGCCGAGGCAGTGAAGATCGTCTTCGAAGAATACGTGAGCGCCCACGGACTCGCCGAGATCTGCGAGATATTCAGCAAGGGAGTCAAACTCGAAGTCGGCGACATGCTCCCGTCGTCGCATTACGCCGAGCGCCTGCAGCGGGTGCCGGCCGTGTGGGACAAGGCGTTCGAAGTAAACGCGTCGCAGGATCTGGCCGTCCGCGCCTCGTGCATCGAGTTCGTGCTGGCCGGGCTGCATGCGACCGATCGCATCTCGCGTTCGCAGAAGCATGGACGCATCACCTATCAATTCCGGGAATAGGTCATGGAACGCGACAAGCCCATCGGCGGCATCATTCACACGTACCAGAAGTACGACCCGGGGAAGTTCCCGAGTCCGACGGCGACGCCGCCCGATGCCGTGTCGCCGGCGTTCGAGCACATGTTGATGTACGGCCGGCGGCGAAAGTTCACCGAGGAAGAACTCGCCAAGGCGATTCGCTTCGACCCCAGCCAGTTTGCCGGACTCGGTCCGAGTCTCGATGCGCTCCTGGCGATTCTGAGAGAACGAAAACGCAAGATCCTGGGAGAGTACGATCCGCATCCGGCGATGCAGGACGCGAAACAGAACTTCCAGCAGCAGGCGAAGTCTGTGCGAGCGGCCGCCCCCAAGGACGCGAAGCAGCGACTGCACCGGGCGATTGAGGAAGAGCAAATCTACGACCTCGAACGGCTGTGGTATGCGCAGGACGATGAGCGGTCTCCCTTCTCCCGCGGACTTGTGCAGCTTATGGAGAGTCTCGGCGAGAAGTACCAGGTCGAGGAACTGATCGCGAAATACGACTTCACGGGGCGCACGCCACTGACGGTGTCTCAGGCACTGGAAGTGAAGGAAGAGCTGGCGAAGATCGACGAGCTGATCAAGCAGCTTGAGGAAGCCATGGAAACGGCGCAGCTCGCGATCATCGACCTTGATGAGCTCTCGGAGTTCGTCGAGCCCGGCGACATGGAGCAGTTGCGCGAGATGCAGAAGATGATGGAGAACCAGCTCCGTGAAATGGCCGAACAACAGGGGTTGTCGCGCGAGGGCGGTTTTCTGGAACTGACCCCCAAGGCGTATCGCATCTTTCAGTCAAAGCTGCTGGAGAGAATCTTTTCCGATCTGCAGGCATCGCGCAGCGGGCGGCATCAGAATGCGATCGTCGGCGAGGGAGCGGTCGAGATGCAGCAGACCAAGCCCTACGAGTTCGGCGACTCGATCACGCAGATGGACATTCCGCAGACGCTGATCAATGCGATGCTGCGTTCCGGCACCAGCCTGCCGCTGAGACTCAAGTCCGAGGACATCGAAATCCATCGCACGCGCAACACGCCCAAGTGTGCCACGGTCGTGGTGATGGACATGAGTGGCTCGATGCGCTACGACGGTCAGTACATCAACGTCAAACGCATGGCTCTCGCGCTGGATGGACTCATTCGCAGCGAATACCCCGGCGACTTTCTACGGTTCGTCGAAATGGCGACATTCGCCAAGCCTTGTCAGTCGGGGGACATCATCGACCTGCTTCCCAAGCCGGTGCTGCTCAATGACCCCGTCGTGCGGTTTCGCGTGAACATGTCGAAGCCCGATGTTTCAGAACTGCAGATTCCGCCCCACTTCACCAACATCCAGCAGTCGCTGCAGATGGCCCGGCGGATGCTCGTCAGTCAGGACAGCCCGAATCGTCAAGTCATTCTCATCACCGACGGCCTGCCGACCGCCCACTTCGCCGAGGAGTTCCTCTACCTGCTCTACCCTCCCGACCCGCTCACCGAGGAAGCGACGATGCGGGAAGGTCGCTTGTGCGAGAAGGAAGGCATCACGATCAACATCTTCCTCATTCCGAGCTGGTCGCAGTCGGAAGAAGACATCCGTTTCGCCCATCGCCTGGCCGAATCGACTCGCGGCCGGGTCTTCTTCACCGCCGGCGGCGACCTCGACCGCTACGTCGTGTGGGACTACGTGGCGCAGAAGCGGGAGATACTCGGGTGAAGGAGAGTTGTGAGCCATGAGCGAAGTCCTGAAGAAGGTTGAGGCATGGCCGGTTATATTTGGCGGCGAGGAGCACAGCGGATGGTTGCCTCCCGGCGCGGCCATACCGCTGCCGACACCTGTTGAGTCCGAATTGCTTGATATCCAGATTGAGAGCTGCGGAGACGGATACTTATTGATTTGGGCGGCCCGTCCCTCGACGACCTGCCAAGAGGCGCATCCACCGAAGGCTGGTGATACCTGGCATCGGACTCTTGCGGAAGCAGAGGCAGCAGCGCTCGATTATTTCGGTATCGAGCCTCAGCACTGGAGTGACGTTTGAGATACGGTTTGACCATGGAATCACCGATCTCGTCCGGCGGCGACCTCGACCGCTAGTTGGTGTGAGACTATGTGTCGCAGAAGCGTGAGATCCTGGGGTGATTCTCAATTCGGATTCTTGAGCGAATCAACAGTCATGCGGTAAAGGCCGTTGTGTGAAACGCACCGCTACCGCTTTCCTGCTTTTGCTCGCGACGGGTAGTGCCGACGACCGGGAAACGCCGTACAATGCAGTCATTGAAAAGTCTCAACCAATGACAGAGCAGGTCGACGCCAACGGTGCAGCGATGCCAACGTATCCATCGACGGATGATTGAGGAAGTTTCAAAACCCAGTTTGGTTCATGT
>JANNSB010000550.1:0-16764 GCA_031402175.1 Planctomycetaceae bacterium | reverse complement strand
GCGGAGACTGCACACGCACCGGGAGTCCCTCAGCATTCGTGGGAGTTTTCATACACGACCTTTTAGCGCTGCCGCTCCACGTCTACCATGCCTGTCTCCGAAAAACTGTCAGCCTCGGAGCGAAAGGCGACTCTAGCCGTACAGCAGTTTGCGCAACTCGGCTTCCAGAGATGCCAGATACGCTTCGGTCTTCTCGGCGATCTGCCGCGTGTAGTCGTCGCTGGAGATCAGTTGCCGTGCGTGTTCGCGCACCGTCATATCGGTGACTTCTTCGTCCTGGTCATGTCCCTGCCTGCAGATCTTGCGCAACTGATGCGCCTTGGGGATCAAGGCATGTTCCAGATGATCGATCAGGCTTCGCGAGGCGTTTTCCGCCTCGATGAGCTTTTCCCTGAGCGTGAGGTTTTCGATCGTTTCCGACATCGGGGGCATCCGCAGGTGAGCGACGATCGATTGGGTGTATCTCAGCCGGCCTGATAAAGTCAAGCGGACTCTTCGTCTGCGGTGCGGCGGAGCGCTCGAACCGGTATGCTTTAGGTCTGCATCCCTCATTCTGCCGAGGAGATCGTGATGAACCGTCCGCTCTGGCTGCTCTGCAGCCTTGTACTCCTTCTGACAATAGAACACTCGCTGCCGGCCGATGACGCGGCAACAGTCGAATTGCGATTCGCGGTGAGCGATGATGCCGGCCAGCTGGTCCCGTGTCGCATCCATCTTCGGGATGGCGATGGCGAACCTGTCTTCGCCGCGGGACAGCCTGCCTGGCGTGACCATTTCGTCTGTGCGGGAGTGGTATCAATCGAACTCGCACCCGGAAGCTACCAGTACGAGATTGAGCGCGGGCCAGAGCATCAACGAATCACGGGCGATGTTGATGTCGCCGACTATCAACAGATCGAAATCACACTCAGCCGTATCGCCGACATGCCGGCACTGGAGTGGTATGCGGGCGACATGCACATCCATCGCCGGCCCGAAGAGGCTCCACTGCTGCTCCTTGCCGAAGACCTGCATGTCGGGCAGGTCATCACCTGGTGGAATACACAGAACCTGCTTGCGGACATTCTCCCGTCCGACCCATTGAAGCTCATTGACCGCACGCACTCGTTCCACGTTCTGGCAGGTGAAGACGAGCGCGGCGGCGGCGCATTGCTCTACTTCAACATGAGCATGGCCATCGACATCACGCAAGCAGAGCGGGAATTCCCGTCATCGCTCGCCTATCTCGCCGAGGCCAAGGAGGCGTTTCCGCACTGCTGGGTCGATATCGAAAAGCCGTTCTGGTGGGACGTGCCATTGTGGCTGGCATCAGGCCAGGTCGACTCCATCGGCATCGCGAACAATCACATGTGCCGATTGCAGATGTTCGAGGACGAAGCCTGGGGCCGGGCGCGCGATACCGAGCGTTTGCCCAATCCGCTGGGCAATGGTTATTGGACGCAGGAAATCTACTACCACATCTTGAACTGCGGTCTGCGCATTCCTCCATCAGCAGGCAGCGCCAGCGGAGTGCTGCCGAACCCCGTCGGCTACAATCGCGTCTATGTTCATACGCGCAACAGCGAGCAACTCGACTACGAGTCGTGGTGGGACAACCTGCGAGCAGGCAGGTGCTTCGTCACGAACGGGCCGCTGCTTATCGTCACCGCGAATGGTGAACTGCCGGGGCATGAGTTCGGCGACGAATTGAGCACGATCTCTCTCGATATCAACTTGGTGTCGCTCGATCACGTGCCGGTGATCGAGGTCATTCAGAATGGCACCGTGGTGGACACGATTCGTTGCGGCGAGAGGTTGGAACAGCACTTCACGGCCGAAATACAACTGGACGGTCCAGGATGGTTACTCGTGCGGGCCATTACCGACAACGAGGAGACATTTCGCTTCGCTTCCACGGGGCCGTTCTATGTGGGATCGCAGGACGAACCACGAATCTCCGGCGAGTCGGCACAGTTCTTCATTGACTGGAGCGAGGAACGCCGTGGGGCATTGGAAGAGGCTCTCGACGACGAAGCTCAGCGGAGTGCAGTGCTGGAGTACGTCGACAGCGCCGAACGATTCTGGGCGGACTTGCATGACCGGGCAAATGCGGAATGAGGACTTCGCCACGGAACCTCGATCGTCGCTGGAACGTCTGCTCGACAAGACTTAACATCGACTCCCAGCGGCGAATGCCGCGACAGCAAATAGCCGTGAGCGCCAGCTCATGGATAATAGTCAAAGGAGAAGGGCAAGCCGCGAAGCGGCGGCAGCGCGCCGCTGGGTTGTAGCTGCGGGGCGTCGGCAATGGCATCACAACGAGGCCTGATGATGTAGAATCAAGATCGCCCACGTAGCCGGTTCTGCCGCCGCTATCGCGTCTCGTTCTTTCAATGAACTCGGAACCACAGGCTCACGCCTGTGGCTACATGCTTTCGCCGCTACCGCGGCTGACATCGGTTGCACATGAACCGAGACAACGGATGGCCGAATTTCACACCTTCTAATCCCCATGGCGCAGCTCAACGACAATTATCTCAAGCTCAAGGCCGGATATCTCTTCCCCGAGATCGGCCGGCGAGTCAAGCAGTTTGCCGACGCGAATGCCGATGCGAAGATCATCCGGCTGGGGATCGGCGACGTCACCGAGCCACTGGTGCCGGCTGTCATCGATGCGATGCACGCCGCCGTGGGGGAACTCGCGAAGCGAGAGACGTTTCGCGGTTATGGCCCCGAACAGGGATACGACTTTCTGCGGAATGCGATCGTCGAACACGACTATAAGTCGCGAGGGATCAATATTGATGCGGATGAGGTCTTCGTTTCCGACGGCTCCAAGTGCGACACCGGCAGCATCCTCGACATCTTCGGATCGGACAATCGCATCGCCGTGCAGGATCCCGTTTATCCCGTGTACGTCGATACCAACGTGATGGCCGGCCGCACAGGCGATGCGACATCCGAGGGCCGATACGCGGGTCTCACGTATCTCCCCTGCACTGCCGAGAACGGCTTCTCCCCTGCCCTGCCCTGCGAGGCGGTGGACATTATTTATCTGTGCTATCCCAACAATCCCACGGGAGCCGTCGCGACGAAAGAGTCACTTGCCCGCTGGGTCGCATATGCCCGCGAGCATCAGTCGATCATTCTGTTTGATGCCGCCTACGAAGCCTACATCACCGATCCTTCCATTCCGCATTCCATCTATGAGATCCCCGGCGCGAAAGAGGTCGCCATCGAGTTTCGCAGCTTCAGCAAGACCGCGGGCTTCACCGGCGTGCGATGCGCGTTCACAGTCGTGCCTCACGAACTCATGGGACAGACAGCCTCCGGCGAGAAGAAACCGCTGCACGCTCTCTGGTCTCGCCGGACTTCGACGAAGTTCAACGGCGCTTCGTACCCGGTGCAGCGCGGAGCCAAAGCGGTCTACTCGTCGGCGGGTCAGTCACAAGTCCGTGCGACGATCGACTTCTATATGGAGAATGCCCGCCTGCTTCGCGAAGGGTTGCAAACCGCCGGCATCGAAGTGCACGGCGGCGTCAACGCCCCGTATATCTGGCTCAAGACACCCGACGGCTTGTCGAGTTGGGACTTCTTCGATCGGCTGCTCAGCCGGGCTCACGTCGTCGGCACTCCCGGCAGTGGTTTCGGTGCCTGTGGTGAAGGTTATTTCCGGCTGAGCGCCTTCAATAGCAGAGTGAATATCGAAGAGGCTCTGCAGAGGTTCTCGAAGGCTTTAGGCTGAAGCGGCAGGCTGATGTCATGCACCCCCTCAAGTGGATCTCCGCCCTGGCGTCGTGGGTGCTGATCGCCCTGGTGCGGGTCTACCAGTGGACGCTCAGCCCCTTCATCGGGGGGCAATGCCGATTCGAGCCGAGCTGCAGCCATTACTTCATCGGAGCGGTGAACAAACACGGCCCCTGGCGCGGGGCGTGGAAGGGAATCTGCAGAATCTGCCGGTGCCACCCCTTCCGGCCGGGGGGTTATGACCCTCCCTAGTCGATTCGCTGCGATCGCGGTTGTGAGGCGCAATCGTCGTCCGTATTCTTCGCCCCCCTTCACGGCTGCCTCACTCCATCGCTCCTTTCGGGGTCTCAAATGCCCAATCGCAATTGGCTGATGCCGGCGCTGTGCGCCCTCTTGCTGCTCGTCAACGCACAAGGCGCACACGCTCAGGACGCCCGGGCCTATACCACGGTCTGCGATCTGCGGGCTGATGCCGCCGGCGGGTCGATCATCGCCCGCAGCCTGACATTGATGCACGGCGGCAAGGTGTACGACTACATGCAGGATATCGGAGAGGTCGTGATCTTCGAGCCGGTGCACTACCGGTTTGTGATTCTCAATGATCGCCTGATCGCCACGTCGGTATCGTTCACCGAACTGCGGCAGATCCTCAACGTGGCGCGATCGGAAGCCGAAACGGCCATATCGGCTCTGCGAGACCACTCGGACGAACGCTCGCAACAGGTGATGCGTGCGCTCGAGTTCCAACTGCAGCCCGAGTTCCAGGTGAGCCGGCAGGAGTCCGAGATTCAATTAGTCGGAGAGCAGATTGACTATCACGTTGTCACGACAACTTCGCCTGCACCGGAGTTCTCTCAGCAGTATCTGGAGTATGCCGACTGGGCGGCTCAGCTCAATTTCGCCCTGCATCCGCATTCGCAGTTTCCGGAAGTGCGCAAGTCGGTGAACGAACAGATGCGGGCCAGCGATGAATTGCCGCTCACCGTGGAACTGCATGCCGCCCTCGACGCCCCGCTGCACTTGCGTGCCGAGCACAGATATGTCTGGGACTTGCAGCCTTCAGATCGCACACTCATCAACAAATGGGAGCGAATGCTCGCCTCGGACCAGATTCGGTGGTTGAGCTTCCACGACTATCAGCACGCCCTTCTGGGTGATGTCGCTCAACGGAGCGAACGCTAGAGTAGGCCTGCGGCTACAGGCCATAGTGAAGGTCAGCAGCGTCATTTCTTCCTGTCGCCTCCTCCCCCGTTGACACTGCTGGTCGATCGGGCAGAATGGACGATCCGGTTCCTTGCTGACATACCGCGGGAACTGGTTCACGCAATTGCAGATCCCCTGCCCTTCGTAGCGCATGCTCGCCAAGCTCATACCTATTGATGGTTCCCCCGCGATCGTGATCCAAAAGGCGATCACGCTCGTCGGGCGTAAGAAGGGGCTGTGCGACATCCACCTGGATCATTCCAGCATCTCCAAGGTGCATTGCGCCATCGCGCGGACTGACGGCTTGCTCTATATCCGCGACTTGGGGAGCACGAACGGCACGAAGGTGAACGGGCAGCGGGTCACTCGCGGCGCACTGCTGCCAGGGGATGAACTCGCCTTCGCCAAGATCAAGTTCCAGGTGCATCTCGGTCCCGGCGATTCGCAGGCGATAGTGGCGACGCACGAGCGCACCGAAGCCCTAGAGATCTTCCGTCCTCAGGACCAGGTTCAAGAAGGCGAGTTTGGTGAACTCGACAACATCAGCGAAGATCCCTCGGATGAGTACATTCCGCTGAAGGAAGAAGATTGAGGGGCAGAAGTCAGGGGTCAGGAGTCAGGGAAATGAGAGTCGATTCTGTCATTCGATGATTCTCATTTGAAGTGATGTTCTTCTATCCTGCGATCTGACCGTCATCTCTCGTCGGCTTCCTTTCCCTGAATCCTGAATCCTGGCCCCTGAATCCTCTTCACTATGAAGTACGCTATCTGCCAGGAACTGTTCGAGGGCTGGGACTGGGCAGACCAATGTCGCTTCATCGCCGCAACGGGGTACGGTGGGATCGAGGTCGCACCCTTTACACTGGCGTCGCATCCTCGGGAGATATCGGCCGACCGCCGTCAACAATTGCGCTATGAGGCCGATTCGTACGGCCTGCAGATCGTCGGACTGCATTGGTTGCTCGCGAAGACACAAGGATTGCATCTCACATCTCCGGATGCAGCCGTCAGACAACGGACTGCCGAATATCTGCGTGACCTGACACATCTCTGCGGCGATCTGGGCGGCGAGGTA
Organism: Planctomycetaceae bacterium; assembly: GCA_031402175.1. Taxonomy (GTDB): domain Bacteria; phylum Planctomycetota; class Planctomycetia; order Planctomycetales; family Planctomycetaceae; genus JANNSB01. The sequence continues at coordinate 10,760 of JANNSB010000550.1, read as the reverse complement.
ATGGTGTTCGGCTCCCCCTTCCAGCGAAACCTGGCCGAGGGGATGTCCTTCAGCGAAGGACTCGACTACGCCGGCGATGTCTTCGTGCAGGTGCTGCCGACGTGTGCCGAACGCGACGTCACGATCTGCATGGAACCGTTGACGACGAAGGAAACGAACTTCATCAACACCTGTGCGCAGGCGATGGAACTCATTCGGAGACTGAATCATCCACGGTTCGAGTTGCATCAAGATGTCAAGGCCATGCTGCCCGAAGGGATCCCCTTGCCGGATCTGATTCGCGAGTACAGTGCGCACACGAAGCACTTCCACGTCAACGACAGCAACCTGCTGGGGCCGGGAATGGGGGAGACCGATTACCATCCGATCGTTGCCGCTCTCCTGGAAACTGACTATGCGGGCTGGGTGTCGGTCGAAGTCTTTGATTATTCCCCTGGAGCCGAGCATATTGCTCGCGAAAGCATCAACTTCATGCGGCGGATGGAAGCCGAGGTCGGCTGAGCGGGGAGGCTCCTCTTCTGAGCCTGAAGCGTCAGCGAAGGAGCCGTGAGCAGCGCCTCGCCACAAGTTGCAGCTTGCCTAGCGGAACGGAAGCCTCATGCACGCCGGCCGAGGGGATAGTTGTCGCCGCTACTTGCCCGCTCCCTAACGGTTGCGGCTCTGACGCCTTCGTACCGGCGGCATCCTGCCGCAGGTACGCACTTTCACGGAGTTGAGGTTCTGATCCAACCGGATCAGAATGGGCTACATCATCCATTCGAGGAACCTGATTCGTGAACAACGAACAAACCATCAAGTCGCTTCGCGAGGCGTTGCAGCACTCGCCAGACAACGTCCCGTTACGAAGGCATCTGGCCGATGTGTTGCTGAAGAACGGCCAGCCCGACGAGGCCGAGACCGAGTTCCGCGATGCGCTGGCTCGCGATCGCGACAACTCCGACCTCAAGCTCGGCTTGGCGAATGTGTTCTTTCAGCAAGGGAAGTTTTCGCACGCGCTGGTGATCGTCGAAGAACTCGTCAAGCAGCGAGACACACCGGCTGCCGCCTATCTGCTGCACGCCCGATTGCTCCTGCAGCAGGGAGACGTTGGGTTCGCGGTGACTGAGTACAAACACGCGATCGCTGACGATGCCTCGCTCAAGGATGACGAGTTCGCGTCCCGCCTGGGTATCGACGCGAATGAAGACGCCGAGATCCAGGATGGCCGAATTCGTGCCGGCTGGCACGACGACGAGCCGAGCGAGGGTGCAAGTGATCACTACGAGAAGCCCAAGATCAACTTCTCGGACGTGGGCGGCATGGAGACTCTCAAGGAAGAGATCCGCATGAAGATCATCTACCCGCTGCAGCATCAGGAGATGTTCAAAGCATATGGAAAAGAGATCGGCGGAGGCATTCTGATGTACGGCCCTCCCGGCTGCGGCAAGACGCATCTGGCGCGGGCGACGGCGGGTGAGATTCATGCGGGTTTCCTCAGCATCGGGATCAATGATGTGCTCGACATGTGGCTGGGGAACAGCGAGAAGAAACTGCACGAACTGTTCGATCACGCCCGATCGCATAAGCCCTGCGTCCTCTTCTTCGACGAAGTCGATGCCCTCGGTGCCGCGCGATCGGATATGAAGACCACGTCGGCCCGGCATCTTGTGAATCAGTTCCTGGCGGAGATGGACGGCTCCAAGGCCAGCAATGACGGAGTCCTCATACTCGCCGCGACCAATGCCCCGTGGCATCTCGACTCGGCCTTCCGACGCCCGGGACGGTTCGATCGCATTCTGTTCGTGCCGCCGCCGGATCAAGAGGCACGGGCAGGCATACTACGACTGTTACTCAAGGGGAAGCCGACGGAGAACGTGGATCACGATCATGTGGCGAAGAAGGCGGCCGACTTTTCGGGGGCCGACCTCAAGGCCCTCGTCGATCAGGCCGTCGAACAGAAGCTGACCGAAGCGATGAAAACGGGCATTCCGAAGCCGATCACGACGAGCGATCTCGTGGCGTCCGCGAAGCGACTGCGTCCATCGACCAAGGAATGGTTCGCATCGGCCCGCAATTACGCCCTCTACTCGAATCAGGGCGGCGTCTACGACGACATCCTGAAATACCTCAAGATGTGACTGAATACGCCCATTTGGGATAATCGCCTCTTCTTCCGTCCTGCCCACTATCAACTACCCACTTTTCCCCCAATGCACCTCGCCCTGCTCTCCATTCCCGGTCTCCGCTCAAGTGACCTGAGCCACATGCCGAGGTTGTCCGCATTGAAAGAACGCGGCGGGTTGACGGCCATCGTCCCTTCGTTCCCTGCCGTCACCTGTCCGGTCCAGGCGAACATGACGACGGGCGTCTCGCCCGAACAACACGGAGTCATCGCCAACGGCTTCTTCTATCGCGACAAGGGTGTAGTCGAAATGTGGACGGCCTGGAATAAGTGCATCCTCACGCCGCAGATCTGGGAACGGCTGGCTCAATACGATTCTTCGATCACCTCTGCCGTCTGGTTTCCTCTGCACAGCAAGGGAGCGAAGGCGAAGTACATCTGCACGCCGGCGCCGATTCACAATCCGGATGGTTCCGAATCGCTCTGGTGCTACACGGTGCCGACGGAAATGTACGGCGAACTGCGCGACCAGATCGGCCATTTCCCGCTGATGCACTTCTGGGGGCCGATGGCGAACATCAAGTCGACCGACTGGATCGTCGATTCGGCCGTCATCGCCGCGAAAAAGTACCGGCCTAACTTCAGTTACATCTATCTGCCGCATCTCGACTACGCTTCGCAGAAGTTCGGACCCAACTGCCCGCAGTCAATTGCGTCCTTGGGAGAACTCGATGCGGCCATTGGGAGACTGATCGACGGTTACTCCACAGCCGGCATGGACGACACCGTGTGGCTGGCGGCAAGCGAGTACGTCGTCAATGAGGTGAATCAAGTCGGCTACCCCAATCGCCTGTTGCGGGAAGCAGGATTGCTCACGCTTGATGTCGATGCCGATGGTCGCGAGCAACTCAACATCGCGAAGTCACGGGCGTGGGCGCTGGTCGATCATCAGTTCGCGCATGTCTTCGTGAAGGACGCGACCGACATCGAGCAAGTGGCCGACCTCCTGCAGGCTGACCCGACGGTCGAGCGGGCACTCGAAGGGGGCGAGCGGGAGTCAGTGGATCTCAACCACCCTCGTTCCGGAGAGGTCGTGCTGCTCGCTAAGCCGAACGCCTGGTTCGCTTACTACTGGTGGCTCGATGATGCGAAGGCTCCCGCGTACGCACGCACGGTCGATATTCACCGTAAACCAGGATACGACCCGGTCGAGCTGTACATCGACATGCCGACACGTTCGATACCGCTCGATGCGACGCTGGTGAAGGGTTCACACGGCTATCCGGCGGATGACCCTTCACGTCACGGCGTGCTCATCTCCTCAAACGCAAAGATGCTGCCGCAGGGCGATGTCCGTGATGTCGATGTGGCCGGGATGGTGCTGAAGGCGTTTGGGTGTCCCGTCTCGTGAGCGAGCCGTCAGCCAGTTCCGACGCCTGCAGCCGTCCAGCAGTCATGTGGCAAGCCTGCCCGGCTGCCGAATCGGTGCTGAAGACACTGGTCGTCCTCCATCTCATTGGCGGTCTGGCTTTGGCGACATTTCTCGCGAGCGAATCACGCCTCGCAGGCATGGCGGCGGCGATCGGCACCATCCTCGTTCTGTACCGCTTCTTCTTTCCCTCGACGCACACGATCGATGATACCGGCATCAAGGTCGTCACGCTGTTGGGAACGAGGAGTCTGGAGTGGGACCGCATCAACCATGTCAGCCACGATGCGACACGGGTGTATGTCTCACCTCGCATTCGACGGGGCTCCGATGGAGGCCGGGGATTGCTGTTATTACTGAAAGACAATCAAGCCGAGGTTCTCGCAGCCATCGCGGCTCGCAGACGGGCGTGTCCCTGAGACGCCTTTGCGTGCGGGGTGCGGGAGACCGCATTCCCGACATCCTTGAAGCGTTTCAGACTCTGGCTCTACGATGCCGCCGATTCACTGTGTCGGACGAGCATTTAACGCATCAACTGCTCATAATACGATAGATCACGCAGCCATTTCAGGAGGAACGGAGCCATGGGAATTCGCGTAGCCTGCTTAACGGGTGGAGGAGACTGCCCCGGGCTGAATGCAGTCATTCGGGCCGTAGTCCGCACGGTGGCCAACGCCGGAGGCGAAACTCTCGGGCTGTTGCAAGGCTGGAAAGGTGCCATCGAGGGAAACTACATCCGCCTCAATCCCATGGAGACTGATGAGATGCTCCCCAAGGGGGGCACGATTCTCAGTTCCTCGCGGACCAATCCGTTTAAGGATCCCGCGCTCGTGCAAAGGGTCGTCGAGACCTTCAAGACGCTGCAGCTTGATGCCCTCGTCGCCATCGGCGGGGACGACACGCTCGGCGTCGCCAGCAAGCTCTACTCCGATCACGGTCTGCCGACGGTCGGCGTTCCCAAGACGATCGACAATGACCTGTCGAGCACCGACTTTACGTTCGGATTCGATACGTGCCTGAACACCGTGATGGAAGCCGTCGACAAGCTGCGCACGACGGCCGAGTCGCATCGCCGCATCATGGTGGTCGAAGTGATGGGCCGCCATGCGGGTTGGATCACCTGCTTCGCGGGGATTGCCGTTGCCGCCGACGCCATCCTGGTGCCGGAAACCGAATCCAACCTGGACGAAATCTGCGCCCGGTTGAAGCGCCGGCGCGCCGAGGGGAAGAACTACGGCATCGTGATGGTCAGTGAAGGGGCCAGGCTTCAAGGACATGGTCTCGTGACCGCCAGCGGCAAGGTCGATGACTTCGGCCATGTGCAACTCGGCGGCATCGGTAAGAAGGTGGCAGACATCGTTCAGGCCCAGACCGGTATCGAGACTCGCGAAGTAACCCTCGGCCACCTGCAGCGCGGCGGCTCACCGAGCGCCTACGACCGCGTGCTGGCGACACGACTCGGCATCCATGCGGGACGCCTAGTGATCGCGAAGGACTTCGGCAAGATGGTCGCGCTCAAGGGCCTCAAGATCGTGGCCGTCCCGCTGGCCGACGCCGTCGGCGAAATGCGCGAGCTCTATCCCGAGTTCATGGACGAAGCGAGCGAGTTTCTGCGGTGACGTTCCCGCGAACTACTCACTAAATGTCCGTCCGATGCGCCGCTGGAGCCGCGACGAAGGTTTCCATCGTTTCGGCCGTGGCGAACATGTAGAGCCGGCCGCGATACCAGACTGCGTGATCGAGCGACCCGGGCAGTTCCTCCCCCGTAAGGTCGCGGTGGATCACGTCGGAGCCTCCCAGGGCCGGGGCGTACTTGGCCGGATCGGCCGCGAACGTGGCCAGGGCCTCTTCGGACGATACGTAGTACGTCTGTCCGTTGTACTCGATCTGGAAGTCGGGACTCGCATCGACAAGTTCGCGATGGTCGCGGAGCATCACGGGGCAGAAGCCCTTGAGGCCGATCTGGCCGCGCCGCTCGCGAATGCGGGCGAACTTGTCCTCTTCGGTTTCTTCTTGCTGTGTGTTGCTGACGAAGAAGGGCGAATCGTTCGTCTGCGCCGGCCCGGTGAATGCCGGTGGCGTCGCCATCAATTGAGGTCCAGCGTTGGCGAAGTCCTCCGGCGATTCCGGCGCATCGATCCGCGGAGCCCCCGGCGGTACGAATGCCGGAGGCGTTGATTGCTGCTGTGTTGGTGCGCTCAGGACGGGAGTCTGTGAGGCGCCCACGCCGCTGGGCGGCGGCGGGAAGGCCGAGGCGTTCGCATCATTGGGGAGCGGCGATGGCTCTGCCTGCGGTGCCTCCGGCACAACGGGATCCTCGAACGCAGGCGGGTCAATCTGCCGAGTTGAACCGCTTTCGCTGACGGGTGGCAAGATCGACGACGGAGACCTCAGCGGCATGATCGGCGGCATGGGAGTCGACGGCGTAACGCTGGGAGTCCCCCGCAAACTCGACGGAGAGTCGATCGGCGGCGGCGCACTGGGTTGCGGACGTGGCGCGGGAGGCGGAGTCAATGTCGGTCCCGTGCTGCGCGGAGCGGTGCCGAACTGAAAGACGGGTAGTTCGCGGCCGTCATCGGTGGTCGTCGTCCCTGATGCCTGAGGGGGCGCTGCGGGCGGCGTACTGGGCGGACGCACCGTCGGCGGGTTCGTGGTCGGCCTGCCGCCTTGGGCCGTGCGCGGAGGCGCGACGCCCGGTTGCGTCGTCGGCCGGTTGTATCTCTGGTTGAATCCACTCATCGCCGGCCCGTAATCGGTTTCCGAGTTCGGGGGCAAAGGATTCGACTGGTATTGGTTCGGCGGCTCAACGGGCTGTTCGTATTCCTGCGGCACGTTATCGCGCCTTCGCCAGGGGAAGAGTGTGTCGAAGAAGCCGCGACGCTCCGCGACAAGCTGCACATTCTGAGTTTGCGGCGGCTGAATATTGAACGCCTGCTGCGCGGACTGCTGTGGCTGCCTGCCCTCCATCGGCGGATGATCGAGTTGCATCAGTTCCGGCGCATGCGGCACCTGTTGGAGAGGAGACCGCTCCCCTTCGGCAGCCGGTGCCTCCGCGATCGAGTTAGGCACCGTTTTGAACTGCATGACGGGTTGTCCGTTCGTGCCTTCCCGCAGTACAGGTGCCTGAGCCTGCGCGAATGACTGGGAAGTCAGCAGCAGTGCGCCCGTCAACAGTCCTTTTGAGATGCCGACGATCGCGCGTGACATTGCGCTACGCGATTCTCGCCTGTTCACTGATGGTGAAATGTTCATGGCACCATTGAAGTAAGACTTCGCGCCGAGTTCTTGAGTGTTCACTCTCACTACCCCCCACGAGCATGACTGCGAACGCCTCGCCCATCGGAGCACGCCGACTGCGAGACCGTCCATGCCGATTTCGAGCGCTGCATGCGTCACTAAAACGCTGGCAGCGGTTGGCACGGGCGTGCATGTTCTGCCGACCAAGGCAGACGACTTCGGTTGTATCGACGCCGATTCTCACGGCTGTTCAGCGAAGCCTGCGATCCTCAGGACCGATTGAGCCACGACAACAGCCAGATGCGTTGCATGTGACAGAACCACGAATTCCGGTTCAAATTGCCCAGTTTGACATTGAGCCATCTTTCGCTGGAGGTATCGAGGGAAGGTGCGATCAGACCACTACGTCACGAACCTTCGTTCGCGCCTCCTTCCCTTCGTGTCTGCTACTCCCTTCAGCTCAAGCAGTTTCGCCTTGCTACACGGCAGGTTGTGCCGATGAGCGGCACCACGAATGGCATCGCGATTGACGCTTTTCGGGGGTTCTGGGAGAACCAGCCCCCCTCGAATTCCGGAATCGCGGCGCTGGGTGTTTGATCCCGTTCCGTTCGAGTTTTCGGAGCGTTTCGAGGGACTGCGTGTCTCGCCTGGACCACGTAATCATTAAGGTCGCGGTATGTCCTGCTCCCGTGCTGTGATTCTGCTCACCTGCTCGCTGGTGGCCTCCACCACCGGCTGCTCGCTTCCCATTTTGCAGACATCGGCGCTGCTTTCGTCGGCTGCCGGCTGGCAGCATGGAAACGAAACTCGCGCCATCCAACAGTTCACCACGGGTCTGGAGGAAGAAGACATCGATCGGCTGCGCAGGGGAGCATCTCCGCGATTCGCGCAGGCCGCGCTCAACCACGATGGCGCGATCAGTGACTTGAAACTACTCAACCTCCCCAAGGGTGAAGTCACCGTCCTGGAAGTCGTGTCGGTCGAAGATGACCGCTTTGAGGTCAAGGCCCAGATCGGCGACGCGGGGCGTGAGTACACGTACCTCCTGTCCATGGATCGCCGCACACACTCGATGCAGATCGACGACATACTCGTCACTCAGCAGGTCGGCGGTGGGCGAGCCGAGATCACGCAATCCGTCACCGCCCAGTTGGAGCTCCTGCAGGCGGGACGCCGCTTCCTGTCTGCCTGGACCGACGGCACTCGTGATCAGGTCTTGTCATCGACGACCGAGAGTTTTCGCACCGAACTGGAGCCACTGCCTCCGAGCTTTCTCGTCAAGTTGACCCAGCAAATCGCCAGCGACCGCAGGTTGTTGACGAACTACCGGCCGGAAGCCCGTATCGATGGGGAACGCGCCGCGATGATCTTCAACCGTTCAGCGGGACAGCTCCTGCTTGAAATGAAGCAAGTTGACGGCATCTGGCTCGTCAATGATGCAGCGATCGAATCCGAACGTGACGATGACGCGCTCCCCTCGGCGCGGCGCCTGGCCCGCACGCTGCACACCGCGGTGGAGTTCCTCAGCGCCTATGGTCAGGGAGACAAGGCTGCACTCGCTCGCACGGCTCACACCGGATTCTACGACGCTTGTCTAAGCGCCTCGAATCCCGCTGCCGTCCCGCTGCCGGTCAACGAGCTTCTGGCCGGCAACTATGAACTCCGCGCGCACGGCGAAGCGGTTGATGTCCTGCTGTCGCATCAGGGAGAGACCTATTTGGTCACGCTGGCGCCGACGCCGGTCACCAATCTCGAAGACGACAGCGACCGCACGAACCTCCCGAAGCTGGTGCGGGAAGTGACGATTTACGAAGCCGACGGCGCTCAGGTAAAGACTCTCACGTCGATCTACACATCGCGAGTGATCGTGCAGTTGTTCGCGCAGGCCCTCATCCTGCGGGACGCACAGCGGCTGTCGTATCTCTCCTCTCCCGACCTCAATGCTCGGGTATGGTCGCAGTGTGATGCCGACGTGCTGCAGGCATTACCCTTCGACGGCATCGACATGGTGATCCCCGAAGTGATCTCCACCGTCTTTCATGGAAAGGTCACCGAAGTCACGGTGTCTCAGGGCGGATCGGCCTTGACCTACGTCCTCAAGTCGGGCAGCGATCGACTGCAGGTCGACGACGTGCTCGTCCCCATGCAGGATCGGCCCACTTCGCTGAAGGCCAATCTCACATTGCTGACCCCCGTCTATCGGCTGGCCTATGCGATCTATGGAAACAATCCCGAACTGATGGCCGGCCTATGTGGTCACACTCTGGCGCGAACATGCACGCAGCTCGACCATGTACCCGATGTCGGCTGCCAGATGGTCGATCACCTGTTGCTACCGGTAGCTTCGATTCACCCCTCGGCCGACCGCACCATCATCAAGTTGGGTGACGACAGCTTTGGAGCCGACGTGACGCTCCGCAATGAATCAAGCCGTTGGGTCGTGGAAGACGTTTCATTCGTGACGGGCTCCTCCCCGGAGCAGCGCATCGAGCTGCTGGCGTCGCTCCGGAGGTACAACACCATTCAGATGAGCAATCCGGTCGCCGGTCCGGAAACGCGAACTGCTGAGTTCACGGCGACCGATGCTTCGCTCGATGCCACCGCAGTCCCAGTACCGGAATCGCAGCCCGCCGCCGAAGTGGTGCCTGCCAGTGCCACTCTGGGCACGAACTGACGCGGTCCGCCTGTGAAACGCTGATCCTTCGGCTCGGACGGCTTCAAGATCCTGGCGGGGCATCGATCGCGGCGCATTCACTCGTTCGGCGGATGCGGCTATCATCGCTTACATGAGCGCATTGCAGGAGTCCTCCAGCCCCAAGCACCATGAGTCGTTAGGGCGGCGACTCTCCGGGCGTTGGCTCGTCGTGCTGATGTTTGCGTTCGCGGTCCTGCTGACGGGAGCGATGGCTCTCTATTGGCACTTCTATACACTCCCCTTCCGCGATTTGCAGAACGCAATCAACGCCGAGTTCCCCGAGTCCAGCCCGCGGGCGATCGGCGGCAGGTGGAAGGGTCGAGAAGAAGAACCCGAAACGCTGCGAGTCGTCGTTCACTGCAAGTTCGACCCTACACTCGACGAAGCGCGGGCCGACGCGATGGCTCTCAGGCTGTTTGAGACTGCGAAGGAGAATGTCTCGATCAACGACTACGAAATCTTCGAAGTGTACCTCTGTCATCGACAGCCGGAACAGGAAACTCCCACCTGGTTACGCCGCCGGACGGTGAGCGAATGGGAGTCCGAGTTGGTTCCGTAAGTCGTGATCATTCCGTCATCTCCGATCGTCGAGATTCATCCGCGATCGTGGTATGATCTTTTGACGCCACCGCCACCACCCACTCACCGCCAGCTTCGAGCAACATGTTCTGTCTCAATGTGATTCTCACGGTTCAGGACGAAGCCAACATCGACAAGGTACGCGGACTGCTGACGGAGTGCGGCCGCCTGTCGCGGACTGAACCAGGCTGCCTCGTGTACGAGGCCTGCCATTCTCAGGCCGACCGCAAGGTCTTCATGCTCTGCGAACGCTGGGAATCGGAGGAGGCGTGGAAGGCCCATCGCACCGAGCGGGCCTACTTGGAGTTCTATCAGCCGCAAGTCATCCCACTCGTGCAGCGCGTGGCGCATATATCGGACCTGCTGGAGTAGCTGCGAGGCTCTCGGCTTTGGGCTTTAGGGAAAGGCCATAGGCGACAGGCCTCAGGAAGAGCGGCGGGTCGCCTCGTTTCCGCCCCCTGAATCCTGATTCCTGACCCCTTTTTAATTTCTCGCGCAAGTTCCGCCGCCAGCCCGCTCTATCTGGCAACGAGGGACAAACATGACGGGGTGAAACAGGAGTATGACTCCTGACCCGTTCCCCCTCGAAACGGCTTAAGGCAATGTCGCCGGCCGGTGCTTCTCACACCCGAGTCCATAGGACTCAACCACATCAAGGGGGAATTACCATGTCTCTGCGCAATCTCGTGGCTTGTGTTTGTTTGGCCGGTGCGTTCGCG
>JANNSB010000549.1:0-3947 GCA_031402175.1 Planctomycetaceae bacterium | reverse complement strand
GCCACGCAACAACTCCTCCCCTCCATCACCCGCACCTGCCGCAAACTCGCGAAAGAACCCTACGACTTCCTCCGCCAAACCCTCTGCTCAACCACACCCATCCCACTCTACGGCTGAGCGACGGGCGGTAAACTGATACTGCATGCCTCCATCTCGGAACTGTTCATTCGAAACTTGGACGGACCCCCGACGCTCTGTCTCTTTACCAGCAATCGGTCGAGCTGTGCGAGCGAGTCCTGGCAGGAGATGCGAGTAATTCTAAAGCAATCTTGTATTTGTCGAACGCGTACAGATGTATGGGGATCGGCAGCTCTGAACTCGGTATGACCAGCGAAGCACTGGAGTGGTTTCAAAATGGATCGGAGCTCAGTGAAAGACTGGTGGCTCTTGACCCAGCGAATCGCGGAATGCAATGGAATCAGTGGACTTCATGCATAAACGTGGGTCATATGAACCTTCAGCTCGGCCGAACACAGGATGCAGCGGATTTGTTTCGACAAGCCCTGGGTATCGCCGAGAGACTGGCTAACGATGATCCAACGGACCATCAAGGCCAATTCAAACTCGCGATCTCGTATGGTCGACTCGGAGAAGCCTGTCTGCGACTTGGTGAAACTGAGATAGCTGATACCTGCTTCCAGAGGGATCTGGAGATCGCAAAACAGTTGGCCGCAGACGACCCGACGAATGTAGAGGCGCAGCGGGGATTATGGGTGTCGTATTATCGACTCGGTGACCTGTGCATGCGACAAGGCAACTTCCTCGAAGCTTTGGACTACTTTCAACTGGACTTGGAATTCGCATTGCGATTGGCCGCAGACGATCCCGCCAATGTCGACGCCCAACAAGACCTCTCGAATTCATACCACAAGCTGGGAGAAGTCGCGCTGCTAATGTCAGATCCGGGTGAGGCGGCGAAGTATTATGGGCAATCGTTCGATATCTGTGAGACTCTCGTCGAACGCGACTCGGCAAATGCTGCACTGCAGCGCAATCATGCGCTCGCCTTCACGGATTTGGGCGAAGTGAGCTTGCAACTCGGCGACTACCAAGTGTCAGCGGAGCATTTCCAGCAGGCGCTGGAAACTTTCGAGCGGCTTGCCGTGGTTGACCCGAAGAATCCCCTAACGCAACGAGATCTTTCGGTTACCTGCAACCGCCTGGGAGACTGTTACCGAACACTTGGCCAACAGCAGCAGGCACTGGAACTGTATCAACGGTCACTGGCCATAGATGAACAATCGAACCTGGTGGATTCTACAAATACTGCTGCCCAACGAAGCCTCGCGTTTTCATTGTTCAAAATGGGAGATATGAGCCTTGATCTCGGCCGGGTCGACGAGGCCATCGAATTCTACCGTCGGTCGCTGGAGATTCGTGAGCCCCTTGCGACCAACGATCCAACCAACGCGGACGCGCGTTTGGGACTCACTTTCGTCCATTTTCAACTTGGCGTCGCCTCCGCGGCCAATCTCGATTACGACACGGCCATTGAAGAGTATGTCGCCGCACTGGGCGTTGTCGATCAGATGATTGTCGACGGCCAAAACACTGACCTCGCGCGCGAGCTGAAGGGATCACTGACATCCGAACTTCGCACGCTCAAGAATCGCTCTGCCGACGTTCGCGCGATGGCAGGCGACTGGGACACGTTCATCAATCGTCCGGATGCGATATCGGAATTGCCGCTTCGTATCGGTATATTGGCTAAATCCGGCCGTTTTGAAGAGATTCCGCAAACCGCGGGCTATCTGCGATCACTCGATCGCCTAAATCCAAATCACCTCTACAACGCCGCTTGCGGTTACGCACTATGTGCGAACGCAATCACAGCAGCCGAGGGAGAAGAATTTACGCCCGCACAACAAACCCAGCGGCAAGAGTGCCTCAACCTGTCCCTAACCTGTCTCCGCGAATCGATCGCCGCCGGCTGGAGCGACTTCGGCCACATGCAGCAGGATCTCGATCTGGCAGTGTTACGAGAGCTCGCAGAATTCGAGGAATTGATGCACACTCCACCGCCGTTGCCGGAGTAACGGCCGCTCCGCGAACCTGCGTCGGTGCGACACACCGAGGAGTGCCATCGGTGACATTCACCGGAGCAATCTGCGAGCAACGCAATCCTCACGGCGGAGGTGTACAACCATAAGGGTCAGGTGCACGGCCAAACTCCCCGGCGGCTTGCGCACGGTGAAGCCGCTGGCCCGGGTTTATGCCGGGAAGGCCGTCCCGCACGTGTGTTGCTGACCATGTAGCGGTATTGAACGCACTTTGCCATATTGAATTGCTCTTTGGGTTTCGGTGACCGGCTATGGGGCGGAGGGGTTGTGCCTCAGCAGATGCGAGGCAGCGGAGCGCCAGCCGGTTCGTCCAGCGGGATTCGTCGCCTGAGCGCACGGTTCACGAGGACGGCGGCGGGTGCGTGTGGGATGACTTCTGCGATCCGCGCCGCACCGGCTGCGATGGAGACGCATTGCATCGCAGCGAGCGCGTTTTGGGAGTGACTCGGCGGTACCGCAAGGACCATAGTGCCTTCACAAGCGACGTGGAGCGGATCGAGCCCCAGCAGTTCGCAAGCTCCGCGAACGGCGGGCGTCACAGGTACGTCGTGGGACTCGATCGCAAACGAATGACTGCTTTCACTGGCCCACTCGTGCAGCACGGCTGCGACACCGCCCCGCGTCGCGTCCCGCATGGCCTTTACCGGAATGCCGGCTTCCCGAAGTGCATCCACCACCGAAAACAGCGGCGCACTGTCTGTTTCGATCGGCGGTTCGAAGCCGAGTGACTCCCGGGCCGCGAGAACCGCCATGCCGTGCCGTGCGATGGGGCCGCTCACCAGGATCTCGTCCCCGGCTTCCAGCGTCGCAGGCCCTGACATCGGAAACACAAGTTCCCCCAGCCCCGACGTATTGATGAGCAACCCATCGACGGCTCCGCGCGGTAGCACCTTGGTGTCTCCCGTCACGATCAGCACACCCGTCTCGTGTGCGGCCTGGGCAATACTGGCCAGAATGCGTTGCAGTTCGACGAGCGAGAATCCCTCCTCAATGATCAGTCCGAGACTTAGCCAGCGCGGTCTGGCCCCCGCGACGGCGAGATCGTTGACTGTTCCGAATACCGCCAGCGAACCGATGTTTCCGCCTGGAAAGAATCTGGGAGTGACTACGAAACTGTCCGTGGTGAAAACCGGCAGACCATTCAACTCAGGCAGGACGGCGGCATCGCCGTGTGACGCAAGATACGTGTTGTCGAAGGTCGGCAAGATGTCGCTGGCGAGCAGTTCCCGCATCATGCGCCCGCCTTCACCGTGGGCGAGTGTGATCGCGTCGCGGACCACGTCCATTGGAAGCGGACAGGCTGGATTGAACTCGCCGGTCATCGACTCGCTTCCTGTGGCGTTTGTGAACGACGTGAGTGCTGATAATACGCCGCGCATGCCCCTTCGGACGACACCATCGGCGCGCCCAGCGGCGTCTCAGGAGTGCACTCCCCGGCAAAGCATTCACATTCAGTCGGCTTGATGCGCCCGGTCAGCACTTCGCCACTGCGGCAACGAGTTGCAGGCAGAAGAGGCAGTTCACCCCGCGTGAATCGTCGGCTCGCATCGAAATCGCTCCATCGATCGCGCAGCCGTAATCCGCCTCGTCGAATGACGCCGAGTCCGCGCCAGGGGCGATCGCACACCTCGTAGATCTCATGGACGATCTGTCGCGCATATAGATTCCCCTCTTCGCGCACGCTGCGCCCGTAGGAATTGACGACGACCGGTTCGCCCGACTCGATCCGGCGGACGCACTCCAAGATGCCAGTCAGCAGATCAACCGGCTCGAACCCTGTCACGGCCACCGGCACGCGATAACGCCTGGCGAATTCGTGATAGTCAGCGAAGCCGTCCACCGCGCAGACGTGACCAGCGGCAAGAAAGCCTTCCACCGCACAGTGTT
>JANNSB010000548.1:0-4798 GCA_031402175.1 Planctomycetaceae bacterium | reverse complement strand
GTTTGGCGCCGACAGCGTTCCCGCAATCGAGTTAACCGTCTCTCCGTATCGGGTTTCTCCGTGCAGGGTCACGGATAACCCTTCCCAGAGCCCGAGTTTATTTCCGTCCAGATTCACGAAGCAGTCGCTGCGTCCGCCATACTGAAACGATTGCTCCTGCCCTCCGCCGGCCACACCCTGATAGAACTGTGTGAGCTGGAGATCGGCAATGACGCCGTGCTCCGCCAGACCCGACCGTGCGCCGAACAGATCGCCCGACATGTAGGGGCTGTCCCACCAGGTCGGTTCTGGGGGCAGGCAGTCTTCAGCGTGTACGGCCTGCGCGGCCAGCGAGAGGGCGCATCCCGCCAGCAGGGCCATGCGCAGCATCCAACGAGAATCGCCGTCCATGCGACGTGCTCCGAGCGTGAGTAAAGAAGTCACTCCTAGACATCTCGTCCATTCGGAATCGCACGCAGGAACGAGCCAGCTGCATCGCCGGCACCCTTCGCGATTCAACCAGCAGCGGCCAAATGTGCTGGATGCGCCACGCAATCGGGGCCGTTCCATCCGGTGCGCACGGCGCAGGCGGTTGAACCACAACACTGCTACCTCGCTGCGAGCAATTACAACCACAGCTCGGTGAGTGCCATTCCCAGAGCAGGAGATTCCCCAACCCGTGATGCAGTCTTTCCGGGTGGTGGTGCTCACCGTACTCCGACACCAAACTTAACCATCAGTTTTCGTCGATGGTTTTCCACGAGAGGGGACATTACGATTCGGTTTCGCTTCAACGGCCGACTCCTGGCCAGCAACTCTCAAATCTCAGGTGGCGTCATGAAGTTGATGTTTTCGATTACTGCCGGCTGTGCGTTGCTGTTTGCGTCCCTCCATTATGCCGATGATGCGCCCGCGCCATCCGCGGCGACTTCTTCGGCCGCGCCGACTCCCACAAACGTGCTGCCGCTGCCTGACTTTCATTTCCGCGGCACCGTGGGCCGGACGATTGCAGACAGCGATCCACCTGAGTTTCCGCAGCCCGTGCGACCGCCGGCTGGTGCGCCGAACATTGTTTACATCCTGATTGACGACGCCGGTTACGGTCAGTTCGGCACCTTCGGCGGCCAGATCGAGACCCCCGCGCTCGACAGCGTCGCGGCCGAAGGACTGCGGTTCACGCGATTTCACACCACCGCGCTCTGCTCGCCGACGCGGGCGGCGCTGCTGACGGGTCGCAATCACCATTCCACCGGCAACGGCGTGATCACTGAAGCCGCCACGGGGTACGACGGCTACACCGGCATCATCGGCAACAACATCGGCACGATCGCCGAGGTGCTGCAGCAGTACGGATACGCGACCGCATGGTTCGGCAAGAATCACAATACGCCCGACTGGGAGACCAGCCAGGTCGGCCCGTTCGACCGCTGGCCCAGCGGCCTGGGCTTCGACTACTTCTACGGCTTCATGGGTGGCGACGCGGACCAGTGGCAGCCCACGCTGTACGAGAATCATCAGCTGGTGCCGCGATCCACGGATCCAAATTACATTCTCACGCCCGACCTCGTGAATCACTCCATTGACTGGCTGCGCCGCACCAGGTCGATTGCTCCCGATAAGCCCTACTTCCTGTACATGTCTACGGGGGCGACGCATGCCCCGCATCACGTGTCGCCGCAATACATCGAACAGTTCGCAGGCAAGTTCGACATGGGCTGGGACGTGTACCGCGAACAGACCTTTGCCCGCCAGAAGGAGCTGGGCGTGGTGCCGCAAGACGCCGAACTGACGCCGCGCCCCGAAGAGCTTCCCGCGTGGGACACGCTGAACGCGGACCAGAAGAGATTGTTCGCGCGGATGATGGAAGTCTTCGCCGCCTTCACCGCCGAAACCGATTATGAGATGGGACGGATGCTTGAAGTCGTGCGCTCGCTGCCCGATGCCGACAACACCCTGATCTTCTACGAAATCGGCGACAACGGTGCATCGGCCGAAGGCGGACTCGTTGGACTGCTCAACGAGAATTCGTTTTTCAACAACGTGCCTGAAGACCTGCAGGACAATCTCGCCCACATGGATGAACTCGGCGGACCCAAGCACTTCAATCACTTCCCGGCCGGTTGGGCCTGGGCCATGAACACTCCGTTCCAGTGGACGAAGCAAATCGCTTCGCACCTGGGCGGCGTGCGGAATCCGCTGGCGGTCTCGTGGCCGGCGCGGATCAAGGATCAAGGCGGCGTGCGGGATCAGTTCCATCACGTCATTGACGTCGCACCGACGATCTATGAAGCGGTCGGCATTCCGTTTCCGGACATTCTCAACGGCGTCGCGCAGAAGCCGATTGAAGGGGTATCGATGGTCTACGCGTTCGACGATGCCGACGCTCCGGGCAGACGTCGGACGCAGTACTTCGAGATGTTCATCAACCGCGCCCTCTATCACGACGGCTGGTGGGCCGCGTCTCGGGTGGGCATTCCATGGGAAAGCGATCCAACGGTCCCCAGTCCCGATACAGCCGTCTGGGAGCTGTACAACCTCGACGAAGACTTTTCTCAGGCGCACGATCTGGCAGCCGAGAATCCGGAAAAGCTTCGCGAGCTGCAGGACATGTGGTGGTCGGAAGCGTCCCGCTACAGCGTGTTGCCTCTCGATGGACGCAAGACCGAGCGATTGAACGCCGAACTCCAGGGACGCCCTTCGCCAACCGGTGGGCGCACGACGTTTACGTACTACCCAGGCGTCGTCGCCCTGCCTTCCGGCAGCGCGCCGAACCTGCTGAACAAGTCGTTCACGATTACGGCTCGCATCGAAACCGCCGAGGGCGCCATCGACGGCAGCATCTTTTCACAAGGAGGAGGTGACGGCGGATACGGCCTGTATGTTCGCGACAATCACGCCGTCTTCGCGGGGAACTTCCTCGGGCGCGAAACGACCCGCGTCACTTCGACCGACGAACTGCCGAGCGGCCAGATCACCTTACGAGCCGAGTTCGTCTATGACGGCGGCGGCCGCGGCAAAGGGGGCACGCTCCAGCTCTTCGTCAACGACGAAGCAGCCGGCGAGACCCACATGGAGGAGACCCAGGGCATCACGCTGGGACTGGGAGGGACGCTCGACATCGGCGAAGACACCGGTTCGGCGGTGGACGAAGAGTACACTCCCCCCAACCGATTCCAGGGGACGATCACGGACGTGACGGTGGAACTGCACGAGTAATTCCACCTCTTACGTGTCTGGTGGAGAAACCATTGCGGCAATCATCCAGGATGCTCAGAAGCATCCGGGATGGTTTCGCATGTGGGATCCTCGCCTTGGATAGCGCGACCCGCTGTGTTATCGAGCGTCACTCTTCGTCCGACTGCAACCCATCGAGCGCGTTGGCAAACTTCATCCCCAGGTCGACGTATCCCGCCGAGTCATAGTGGTAGGGATCCGAGTACCCGTACTCGTCGGTGGATGTGATCAAGGCCGCGGTCCCGTCGTGCTCACAGTAGTCGGCCTGCAACTGGCGAACGACATCGCCGTGGGTCCAGATGTTGGCCCCACCTGCCCCCTGCTTTGAATCCGAGATGCGGCCGATGACGACGGGAAGATCGTCGGTCCGAAGTGCCGCGCGGATCAGGTCCATCAACCGCTTCAGGTTTGCTTCGTACTTTGCGGCGATCTCCGGCGTGTAGGCGGCGTCGCTCTCCCCCTGCATCCAGACGATGCCTGCGGGGATCAAGTTGTCTTCCGTCCCGTCGCCGTCGATGTCGTGCGCGGCGTGGGCGTAGCGGATCGCGGCGAGGAAGTGGTCGTATTGGTTGATGCCGTGCCCTTCACCTTCGCCGCCGGCGAAGTCGGGTTCCCAGCAACCAAAGCCGCCGGCTGCCGCCTGATCTATCGAAGTTCCCCCTCTCGAATACTTGATGATCGCGATTGGCTGATCGGGATGCAGTGCTCGCAGCTGCTGCGCGAGCGTCAGCTCAACCCCGAAGCGATCGGAGTAGGTGTTCGCGGCGCCGTCCGACGAGAATCCCCAGCCGTGCCCGGGCTGCAGCGTCGTCCAAAGGCCTCGACCGTCCACGGGAACGCCGTCGGGCATGGGGTTGCCATGAAAGATCGGTACGCCTGCCATCGGCTGATTCAACTCGGCGGGAAGTTCGGAGTTGTATCCGAAGCCGTCCATGTTGGACTGCCCGCCGAGGTAATAAACGTGATAGTCGGTGGCGTGAGCCGATGCGGCGGTGGCAACAGTGACGGCGGAAATGAACAATCGAACGATGAGCACGGAAGTTCGCATGGCAGGTGATTCCAGTTTCGAGATGGGGCAGGCCGATTGCGTACATTTTTGTCGCAGTGACTACAATCCCCGGAATCCAATGCATTCGCAAGTGAATGCGCCTTCCACCAACGCCCACCGTTTCCGCACCGTCAGAATATGTCCGATCAGGTTGTCATCATCGGTGGCGGGGTCGTCGGAGCCGCTTGTGCCTATTACCTGGCCAAGGCCGGCAAACGAGTGACCGTTGTCGATCGTGGCACGTTTGGTGGGGCGTGTTCGCATGGGAACTGCGGGTACATCAGTCCGTCGCATGTGCTGCCGCTGAACAGGCCGGGAGCGGTGGCCAAGACGCTCAAGTCGATGCTCAACAAGAACTCGGCGTTCTATCTGCCGCCGAGAATCGATTTTTCGCTGTGGGGCTGGCTGATGAAGTTCGCCCGCCGTTGCAACGACCAAGACATGCGGGGCACGGGCAAAGTGCTGCAAAAGCTGCTCGCGACATCAGCGGAACTCTATCGCGAACTCTTCGAGAGCGAACTCACCGACTGCAACTGG
>JANNSB010000547.1:0-11987 GCA_031402175.1 Planctomycetaceae bacterium | reverse complement strand
GCTGGAGTACCTCCAACAAGCCCCGCCGGGGCAACTCACTCACAGTTCGCTCCTTCGCTAAGAAATTCTCCTGGACCAATCACACCGAAACGTCTCGCTATTCTTCGCAGAACCCACAAGAAGTCAAACTGGCCGGCCCTGTCATGATCGTGCCCTCGCCCACCAGATGTTCGCCGCCGATCTGATCCGCAGCCTGGTCGCAAGCAATCAGGGGGATGCAGCTCTGCAGTTGGAATTAGGAATCCAGTTGACCTACCTGGGCGAGGCCGAACTCAAGTTCGACAAGGCGCAGCATGCGTACCAGTCGTTTGAGATCGCCGTCGTGTGTTTTGAAGAGTGTGTGGCCCTCGCCCCGGATCCGCCTATGGGTGATCCCGTCGCGGAGACGCTGTGGCGTTCGCAGGATGCCACTCGCCGCTACTTCGAAGCCTACAACGCCTACTCGTTGGGGTTGTTGCTGACGCGCGCGAACCAGTCCCTCACAGCCCGCGAGTACTGGACCCGTTCGCTCGATCTGTTCGAGGGACTGGTGCAGGAGTGGCCCAATTCCATGAAGTTCCGGCAGAGGTATGCTCAAGCGGTCTCGAACGAAGGAAGCCGGCTGGCGGCGGGCGAAGGGACGTCGGGGGCGTTGCAGGTGTTCACGCAGGCCGGCGACCTGTACTCGGAACTCGTCGATGACGCTCCCTGGGACGCCACCAATCAGCACGGGCTGGCGATGGCGTTGGGGAACCAGGCGATGCTGCTGGCCGTCGAGCAGCGGCATCCGGAAGCGCTGGAAGTTGCCCGGCGCTCGCTGGACGTGTGGGAGACCTATGTGGGAATGCGCCCCGACGATCCGCCGGCGTTCCGGCAGGCGGTGGTTTGGAAGACGGCGGAGCTGTTGGCGCATCAGGCGGCTGCGGTCCTGCCGGACGATCCGGACAAGGCATTGGCACTGGCAATGCAGGAGCAGGAACTCGTGACCGAGGACTGGGACGAGAGTCAGCTCCTTCAGGAGAGCACGACGCTACATGCGTTGGAGATCGCTCTGGCCGAAGCGGAATTCCGGCGGATCGAGGACTTTCCTGACCAGGCCGAGGAATGGCTGCCAGTGCTGGAGGGACTGATCGGTCGGCTGCAGGCGCGACGACCGGAGGATGCGGATGTGCTGGCACTCAAAGAGCAATTGGATACGTTGAGGATGACTCCACAGTGACGAAAACCAAGCGAGAACCGATTGCGGACCTTCTGCAGCAGGCGACGAACAACCCAGTCCTGGCGGGTCATCATCAGCTGAAGGCGCCCAGTGATCTGCTGAACGCTTTCCGAAAGAGACGTGACCAAGCAGGGCTGACCAACCTCGAATTCCTCACACAATGTGTCACGGCGGAGTTACCGGCCCTGCTGGACGACCTGATTGCCGCCGGAGTCGAGAACTATGGAACTCCAGAGCAGAACCAGTTGCTGGTCGATGAGAAAGTGCTGGCCGCGCTGCGAAGCGTATCGGAAGACACGGGCCTCAGACAAAACCACTTGATGGTGACCTGCATACGTCGCGCTTTGGCCAACACGAACAGTCGCCAGACCAGTCCCAAGCCTCGGGGCAGAAGTCGTTCCGAATCCTGAGCGCCCGGTCTGATGAACGCTCGGCAGCGACTCCAACGACTTTGGATTGAGGAACGCCGAACCGAATGAGAGACTGAACAGCATGTGCGGACGCTTCACAATGCGACTGACGCCTTCGGAGCTGCAGCAGGTGTTCGACCTGTTTCGGGAGCCGGAGATCGTGCCACGTTACAACATCGCGCCCACGCAGTCGGTTCCGGTGATTCGGCGCACGGACGAAGGCAATGACCTGTCGATGATGCGCTGGGGCCTGATCCCGTCATGGGCGAAAGACGTGAAGATCGGGGCCAGCCTCATCAACGCCCGCAGCAAGACGGCGGCCACCAAACCCGCGTTTCGTTCGGCGTTCAAGCGACGCCGTTGCCTGATCCCCGCCGACGGGTTCTACGAGTGGAAGAAAACCGGGGAGAAGACGAAGCAGCCCTATCTGATCGGTCTCAAGAAAGCTGAACCGTTTGCGTTTGCCGGAATGTGGGAGATCTGGAAGTCGCCCGAGGGGAACTCGCTGGAGTCGTGCACGATTCTCACGACGGACGCCAACTCGCTCCTGCGAGAGCTGCATGACCGGATCCCCGTCATCCTTGATCAGAAGGATTACGAGGCTTGGCTCGACTCCGAGATCCCGTCCGAGGGGCTGGCGCCGCTGCTGCAGTCCTATCCGTCGGACAGCATGCAGACGGTGGCGGTATCGACGTTGGTCAACAATGCTCGGAATGAGAAGCCGGAGTGCGTGGTGCCGGTGGAGTGAGCGACCGCGGCTTCTCGTGATGCCTCCAACCGGTGAAAGTACAGTTTCACTGAAACGACTTTTTGTCGCAGATTTCAGCGCGCGCTTCGAACCTGCGGCGGCGATTGAACAGTTAGCGACTCGCAATTCGTACACAGATTCAAGGCCCGCATCTGTGAAGGTTGCGAGTCGCCGTCTTTCATGGTGCCCGCATTGACCGATTGGAGCGATGCTGCTCCGGGCGATGTGACGTCCGACACACCGACGCACGGCAAAGACGCTTGAGCGCCGGCTCGGAGATAGCGCACTTCGCCTCCCGAGTAGTTGTTCTCTACTGCCCATGAATCATGCTTCGATGCAAAGGACCGAAGGCAGAAAGGTCGACCACGTTCAGCGCATTTTCCCCCCACTAATCCCCCCACAAATGAGCGAAAACCGACTTTGAGCCAAGTCAGGTCGAAGTGAGGTAAAAGCAAAGACCCCTGAAAATCAGGGGTCTTTGTGAGCATCCGAAAAGTGATAGGAAAGGTATCAGGAACTCCGAAGCCGAAGGTTGCAGGTTCGATTCCCGCCGGGGATATCTGTGGTCAATCGCGAACTATTTGGATCGCGAGCGTATGGATCCAATGAGCGCGATCAGCGCCTTTTGCGGGTCGGCAAACTTCTTGAGGCCTTCGTCCATCAATGTGGCTTCGAGGTGAGCCGGGTCGACCTTGGCGTCAATCTCGGCGAGCACGTTCGCCGGCGGAAGTTGATCGACCATGCGGCGGAAGACCTTGCCCGTCATCTTCTGGATTGCGGCGTTCGTCGAAGGCGGGTTAGTCTGAATGTCGGAACCAGCGAGGGCCGAGACGTATTTGTCGGCAGAATCGTTCGCGCTTTTCACGCCGGTGCTGGCAAAGATGATCTCCTGCTGCTTCGAGAGTCCCTTGTCACTCCAGAAGGCCTGATTCTCGTGCCAGATGCGCTGCGCGTTGACGATGCCCACCAGACCCTGGGCTGCCGGCGACAGTGTCGGCGCATGCTTCTGCGTGTAGGGATCGATGCGGCTGACGAAGATACTGTAGACCGACTTGAGGGTCTGCGGATCTTTTCTGCGCTGTGCTCCCTTCCATACCGAGTCGCGAGCGATGCGATACTGCCGTGCGCTGAAGATGAGAGTGATGTTGAGCGTGACTCCGGCCGCCACGAGTTCTTCGACCGCCGCCAGCCCGCCTTCGGTGGCGGGAATCTTAATCATGCGATTCTGATGACCCTGCGACCATTTGAGTCCCAACTCGATATAGCGGTCGCGTTTCTCATCAACCGACATGGTGCACGAAGCGTCTTCGAGCAACGGGTCGAGTTCGAAGCTCACGTAGCCGTCGTTGCCTTGCGTCTGTTGATGGACAGGCAGGAAGACCTCCTGCGCCCGTCGAACCAGTCGGTCGGTCATCTCCCAGGCAACGGCTGAGTCGTCCAGCCCTTCGCGGATGAGCGCCGTAATTTCTGCGTCGAAGCGTCCCGTCTTGATGAGATCGGAGATGATGATCGGATTCGATGTCGCTCCGGTCGCCCCGAACTTGCGGTTCTCCACAACCAAGTCGGGATCAATGCTGTCGAGCCAGAGTTTCGTGCCGCAGGCAACGAGCGATTCGAGGGGAGTCATGGCAGTTGATAATCAGAAACGATTTCAGAACATTGAATCTGCGGCTAGCGTGTGAACTTTGATTGACAATGTCCAGAGTGAAAGTGCTCAATCGCATGGCGGAATCACTGGCCGGAGAATGAAGGAGAACACCGGCCGAGGCTGTGCGTCGGCGTCCGCGGTATTGACCCGCACCTCAGCGGCGGCTTCGCAGAACGCGATCAGGTCGGTGAGCGACAGACCAAGGACTTCATTATGAACGGATTCACTCGCCGCGATGGACTCCAGCAGTTTTCGTGCAGCAACAGCGTGACGTTTAACGCCATTGGGGCGGCCTTCACGCACCTTCACGCCGCAGGCAGCCAACTTGATGAGGGCCTTGACGAAGTCGGCGATCAGTCCGCGTTTGCCGCAGGCCTTCCAGGTTCCTTCCCACACCTCGTGGGCCTCCCAGTAATAGCCGTGATTGAAGAGGTCGACGCCCCGCAGCCAGGCCGGGTCGTCTGACGGGCCTAGGCCAACAATCACCGCGCCGGTCGGTTCGTGGCGGCCGATCAGATGTCCCTCGGCAGCTGCAGGATGCGGCGCGCGGCCTGGCACGTAGGCGTACGCAGGAAACGGGATCACCGGCAGGTAGCGTGGAACTTCAGGGTTGCTCGTGGCCGTCGGCATCGGGAGGAACATCAGTCGAATCGATCGGCAGCGGCGCGGCCACTGTCGACGAGGCGGGCAGAATCTCCTCTGACTGTAGCGGACCGTGGATCAGGATCGGTACCTGCAACTGCGAGAATTCCTCGTCGCTCGTGCGGATGTTGATGAATGTGATTTCCCGCATCGGCGGCAGGCCTTCGGGGATGTTGATCTGAATCGGGATCGTCGAGCGGCCATGCTCGTCAATCACTGCCTCACCCACGACGAACGAGGGATGGGGTGAGTCGCACACGACTTCGGTCACCTGCAAAGGCTCGTCACGAAAATCGGTGACGTGGATCGTCTGCGTGCCGGCTTCACCGCTGAGCTGATAGAACAGCACTTCCGAGGGTTCGACCGTCACCTTCAATTCGGGCAACGTGACGCGAAAGATCACGATCTCGCTGTAGACCTGTTCGTCGGCTCCCCTGTAGTCCATTTCGACGAGGTAGTCCTGCGGTCCGGATGGTTCGTTGGCCGTCCGCACCTGAATGTGGAATCGGCCTGCTTCGCCTGGCTTGTAGGTCGTGCGATCTCCCATCAGATGAGGTTGCAGGCAGTTGCAACTCGGACGTAAGCCCAGCACTTCGACCGGTCCGCTGGAGCGATTGACGAAATCGAAGTGAGCATCGATCACCGGCATTGGCGGGACTTCGCCGAAATTCACCGAATACTGCGCGAAGGCCATCGGTGGGAACGCGCGGCTCGCGTTGAGGGGCCGTGGTGCCGCAGTCATTCCGCAGGCTATACAGGCGACACAGAAGGGTGCAGCCGACAAGAGCAGGGTGCAGAGAGACTTCCAGCGATGGGCGCCTTGTTGCTGGGTGCCGGTGACATCGCAGGTCGCTGGAGTTTTGTCTGACATGAGGTCTGGCAATGCTCGGTTGTTCGTTGATGCGGGACTGAGTTCTTGCGAACTCCTCGGCGTGGCTATCCGCCCGACAGCGACTGCGATCGAAAGTCGCCAGCCCGTCCGCGAAGCAGGTTCGGGTCTTCGGCATCGACCGTGCGGGGGGTCAACGGGTACGTGAAGTCGTTACGATTGATCGCGCGAAACGGCAGAAAATGGTCCGACACGAAGTCGACGGGATACATCTGGAACCACGGGGCCGGCGTGGGCTGCTGCACAGTGAGCGTTTCGTACCCTGGAGCCGAGAGCGTGATCTCGCGCGTGCCGTGATGCACGAAGTCCATCGACACCGGGGTGAGTCCCAGTCGGCGACCATCGACTTCGACAAGCGCGCCGGCTGGTTCAGAGCGAATGGTGAGGCGACGACTGGTACAGCCCATCAGCGCCACGAGCAGCAGCCCGCAGACGATCCAGCGGCCAAATTGGCGATGTACCCTCATTGCCGTCCCTGGCAGAGCGAGATTCAGAATGGGGGGCGAAGGATATCAGGGCCGATTCGACGGGCCAAGATGAGTTTGGAAGAAGGCTTGGGCCTTGGAATCTAAGGCCTTAGGACAGAGCGGCGGGGTTCAACTCCGCCGCTCGGAACTCTCAGGCCTCAAGCCTTTTCCCTCACCTTCGACCAGGTGTCCTTGAGCGTCACGCTGCGGTTGAAAACCAGGGCACTAGGCTGCGAGTCGATAGAATCGGTGGTGAAGTAACCCAGGCGTTCAAACTGCACGGGGATGCCGGGCGCGAAGTTCCCCAGTAACGGCTCCAACTTGCAGCCGCGCAGGGTTTCGAGCGACCCTTCGTTGAGAGCCGTCTTCCAGTCGACTCCGTCGGGCAGGTCGGCCACCTTGATGAGGTGGTCGTACAGCCTGACCTCGGCATCGACCGCATGCCGGGCTGACACCCAGTGGATCGTTCCTTTCACCTTGCGTCCATCGGGGGAGTTGCCCCCCTTAGTTGCCGGGTCGTAAGTGCAGCGCAGCTCGACGATCTCGCCGGCAGCGTTCTTCACGACATCGGTGCATTTGAGGAAGTAGGCCCAGCGCAGGCGCACCTCCTGTCCGGGGGCCAGTCGGAAGAACTTCTTCGGCGGCTCCTCCATGAAGTCGTCCTGCTCGATGTAGATCTCGCGACAGAATGGCACCAGGCGTTTGCCGGCGCCTTCATCCTCCGGATTATTGACGGCGTCCAATTCCTCGACTTGCCCTTCGGGGTAGTTCGTGATGACCACTTTGAGGGGCCGCAGCACTGCGAGCCGACGCTCAGCACGCCGGTTGAGGTCGTTCCGCAGGGCGTTCTCGAGCACGACGATATCGGTCATGCCGGTATAGCGCGTGATGCCCACGTCGGTGCAAAACTGACGGATGGCTTCGGGGGTATAACCACGACGACGCAGGCCGCGCAGCGTCGGCATGCGAGGGTCGTCCCAGCCGGACACATGCCCGCCTTCGACCAGTTCCAGCAGCTTGCGTTTGCTGGTGATCATGTGCGTGAGGTTCAATCGCCCGAATTCGTACTGTTTCGAAGGGAAGATCTCCAGTTTCTCGATGAACCAGTCATACAGGGGCCGGTGCGTATCGAACTCCAGCGAACAGAGCGAATGCGTGACTTCCTCGATCGCATCACTCTGACCGTGGGCGTAGTCGTACATCGGATAGATGCACCATTCGTTCCCCGTGCGATGATGCTCCGCATGCCGGATGCGGTACATCAACGGGTCGCGGAGAATGAGGTGCGTCGACGCCATGTCGATCTTGGCCCGCAATACGTGCGCTCCATCGGGGAACTCGCCGGCCTTCATCCGCTGAAACAGATCGAGGTTCTCCTCGACAGATCGATTCCGGTAAGGCGAGTTCGTACCCGGTTGTGTGGCCGTACCCCGTTGAGCCCGAATCTCCTCCAAAGTCTGTGAGTCGACATACGCCAGCTCCTTGCGGATCAGGTCGCAAGCCATGTCGTAGAGTTTGCCAAAGTAGTCGGAGGCGTAGTGCAGCCCATCCCACTGAAAGCCGAGCCAGCGGATGTCGTCTTGAATGGCATCCACGTATTCGGTGTCTTCCTTGGTCGGGTTGGTGTCGTCGAACCGCAGATTGCAGCGGCCGCCGAAGTCCCGTGCGATGCCGAAGTCGACGCAGATCGCCTTGGCATGGCCGATATGCAGATACCCGTTCGGCTCGGGCGGAAACCGGGTCTGCACCCGGCCGCCATGCTTATCGGCCACGATATCGTCGGCCACGATCTGCCGTATGAAGTCGAGCTTGCGGGATTCAGCGGTATCCTGGGGTGCATCCGACATACGCGGCTTCCGTCCTTCGGTTGATTCGTCCTGTTGGGTCGCGGAACAACGGAATTGTATCGCGTCTGTTCCGTCCGCTGAATGGCTTGCGGGCCACGAGTGTGGTCCGGTTGGGTAAACGGGGCAATCTGTCACGTCGAGCCGGTTCGGAAGCGTAAAAACCGGATTAGATGGTTCCACCCCTACTCTCCCTGTACCCGATACATCAGGAAGGACCGGTCACACCCGCACCGCACAATGAATGCGTGAGTGGCCGGAAAACGCAGTTTCTGAATCAGCGGTGACCTCTCAGGGGGGAGTCAATGCGGTTCCACAAGTCTTTCGCGGCCTTCCTGGCTGCGTCGATCTCGATTTCCGGCTGCTCACCGTTCCAGCGCGATGAGCGTCCGACGGTGGGTTCGTTCCGCACGGCGCCAACGGCGGACCTGATGGCGATGGCCGAGCGCTACGAGCGACAGGGTGACCATGCCCATGCCGCCCGCCTCTACGAGGAGCTGCTGAAGGGTGACCCCGGTCGCGCACAAGTGCGCAGTCGCCTGCTGGCACTCTCCGCCTATGGCGTCGTCAGCCCGCAGGCTCAAGGGGCGCTCGCCGAAAACATTGATGAAATTGTGGCCGAGCATCAGCGTCAACTGGCCGAAGTCGAATCGCAACGGGAGATCGATCGTCAGCTCGCGAGCATGACGCCCATCTCGACTCCTGACGGCTATCAACTTGTTGATACCGCTGTCGCCAGCCAACTTCGCCAGCCCTCGTCAATCGCCAGAGCAGCCGAAACGCCCACGTCTCGCGGAGTGGCGCAGGTTTCGATCCCGGCTCCCGCAGAGACTTGGACGCAAGAAACCTTCGAAGTGGCTGCCGCGGATCAGCAAGCAGCGATTGCCGATTTCAAATCGGCTCCTGCCTACGAGGAATGGCTGCCGACTCCGCCGTCGCCACAAGCGACCGGAGGCAGACTGGTCGAGTCCGCGACTGAGACATTCGATGTCGCTCCCAGCACCGCAGCCGCTCTGAGTTCCGAAGAGTGGAGCACGACTGTCATTCGCCCGCAAGATCAGACTCGGCGACCAGGTGACGATGCTCCCTCCACGGAAACAGACGTTGCGTCAAACGACAATCGTGCACCGATCTCCCGCGTGGTCTCGAGCGGCTCGAAACTCTGGCACGCCGTCAATGAACCGACCAATATTGTGTCGCCGGCTCCCACCAACGAAGCAGAGACAGATTCCGAATCGATCAGTAACAACGAGTCGGAATGGGCCACGCCCGCTGCTTCATCGGCGGCTTCAACAGAGTTCGCCAGCTTGCAATCGACCAGAGTGGAATCGCCGTGGCGTGCTTCGACCACACGCTTTACCGCTGAACCGGCAACCACCGATCCGGCCGATCCCTTTTGTAACCCAATCGTAAGCGCTGATTCTGAATTCGCAGTGCCTGCTACCGACGAGGCTGACAGCGCAGATCCCATTCCTCTCGGAGCCTGGATCGACACGACCCAACCGTTGCAGCGGGCGAGGTCGGCGTTCACTCTCTGGCAAGTCAGCGGCAATGCGGAGCGAACAGTTCCCGCGTTGGCCGAACTGCTCGAACACGACGACTCTCAAGTGGTCGAGGTCGCCTGCTACCTCCTCGGTGAACTTGGTCCGGCTGCCGATCTCGCGGCTGCTCCGCTGCGAACCCTTCGCGACAGTTCCAATGAAACGACTTCAATTCTGGCGGCTGAGGCCTTGGCGAAGATCGCTCCCAGCGAATGCGAATCCATCGAACATATCGTCCACGCCTCGCAATCAGCGGACAACGACTCCCGTTTGCTGGCCGCGATCACATTGGCGGGCGTCGATCATCAGCACGAAGCCAAGGTTGTCCCCGCACTCGCATGTCTACTGGATGATGAGAATCCCGCAGTTCGATCGGCAGCCGCTCTGAGTCTTGGTGGCTGGGGATCGTCCGCCGCCGCATGCTCTTCCAAACTGGAAGAACTGGCACTCGGTGATGTGCCGGAAGTGTCGGAAGCTGCACGAATTGCGCTGGAGTGCATCGAGCAGTAACGGCGACGCCCGTCGAGCGCGATCGCGCCGAAACGTTCATCATTTTCAACGCCGATTAGATGCCGCGATCAAGTGATCGCGGCATCTTTCTTGGATCTCTTGTTCTAATCGACGAGTTGCTTGCATGTCGATTCGAGGCCGGAATAGGGTACATGTCTGTTCGGGCCAAAACGCTGTATGAACTGCCCCAATTGACCTCCACGGAACAGGGTGTTTTGCCACCCAGGGGAACGGAGTGTGCGCCGACTCGGGCAACCAGCGGCTGAGCGACGCTCTCTCGGCTTCTCCAACAACAAATGCCTGCAGGTTCTAAGATTCTGGATGTAGACGATGTCCCGCGCGGTCAGAAGGCTGAAGAGCCGACATCGTCTGAGAGCACTGCGACGCCAACAGTTCCGACAGTCACCATCATCGAAGCCAAGACCGGCTGGCGGGCGCTCGATCTACCGGAGCTATGGCGCTATCGCGAACTCGTCTACTTCCTGATCTGGCGCGACATCAAGGTCCGCTATAAGCAGACCGTTTTAGGGGCCGCCTGGGCCATCCTGCAGCCGGTGATGACGATGCTGGTCTTTACCGTCTTCTTCGGCCGCCTCGGAGGCATGTCGAAGTTGACCACTCAGGCCTACCCGATCTTCGTCTACGCCGCACTCTTGCCCTGGCAACTCTTTTCGACGTCGGTCACTGCCAGCAGCAACAGTCTGATCGGCTCGGCGAATATGATCAGCAAGGTCTACTTTCCGCGACTGGCGGTTCCGATCGCTGCGGTTGGTCCTTCGGTCGTCGACTTTCTGATCTCGGCCTGCGTGATGGCCATTTTGATGGTCTGGTACGGCGTTATGCCCGGGGTGAGCATCCTGCTTCTGCCGGTGCTGATCGTCGGCACGCTGGTCGCCACTCTCGGCGTCGGGACCATTCTCTCGGCTCTTACGGTTTCCTACCGCGACTTCCGATATGTCGTGCCGTTCATGATCCAACTCTGGATGTTCGCCAGTCCGGTCGCCTACGGAATCGAACGCGTGCCGCCAGAATGGCGCTGGGCATACTCGATCAACCCCATGGCCGGCATCATCGGAGCATTTCGATCATGCCTGCTGAATGAACCCGTCTTGTGGGACACGTTAACCATCTCGCTGGGTGTCTCCGTCGTGCTGCTTATTGCTGGCGTGACGTATTTCCGCAATGTAGAGCGTCGCTTCGCCGACATCGTCTAACCTTATGTCGACCGTCATCTCCGTCGAAAGCCTCTCGAAGAAGTACCAGATCGGGCTGCGCGAGAAGAAGCATCAGACGTTTCGCGAAGCCGTGATGGAAATGGTCGCGTCCCCCATCAAGCGGTTTCGCGAACTGTCGGGGAACGGACACGCCGACTCGGAATTCTGGGCGCTCAAAGATGTTTCGTTCGAGGTTCAGGAAGGGGAAGTGCTCGGCATCATCGGACGTAACGGTGCTGGCAAGAGCACGCTGCTCGAGATCCTGTCCCGTATCACCGAGCCGACCTCCGGCCGGGCCGTGATTCGTGGCCGCGTCGCCAGTCTGCTCGAAGTCGGGACCGGCTTCCACAACGAACTTTCCGGCCGCGAAAACGTCTATCTCAACGGCGCGATCCTGGGGATGGGCAAGTCCGAGATCGAGCGCAAGTTCGACGAGATCGTCGACTTCTCCGGCGTCGAGAAGTTCCTCGACACCGCGATCAAACACTATTCGAGCGGCATGAAAGTCCGCCTGGCGTTTGCCGTCGCGGCGCATCTGGACCCGGAGATTCTCATCATCGACGAAGTCCTCGCCGTCGGAGATCAGGAGTTCCAGAACAAGTGCATGGGCAAAATGCAGGACGTGGCCGTCGGAGGCAGGACAGTGTTATTCGTCAGTCATAACATGCCGGCGGTGGAGGGGCTCTGCGATCGATGCCTGCTGCTGGCTAACGGCGCACTACGATCGGATGGCCGTCCGGAAACAGTGATCGGCGAGTACATGTCAGAGTCTTGCCAAGTCACATACGACATCGATTTGTCGCACCACACGGGCAGGATTCCAGGTGCGACCGCACTGATTCGCCGACTGAGGTTCATTAACGAACTAGGTGTTGC
>JANNSB010000546.1:0-7095 GCA_031402175.1 Planctomycetaceae bacterium | reverse complement strand
CGCCCAACAACTCAACCGCCAATGGCACACCTTCTGGAAAAACTTAACCCTACCCGCATGACCACCACCAATGAACGGCTACACCCCATTCAGCCCGCAAACCTTGTTCTCAATTGACACCCTCAGTTCCATTCAAGTAGTTTGATGTGTAGTCGGGAGAGTCTCGGCAACGATGATCTAAGAGGTCTTTGGACTTTAGTCGTTGGTCATTGGAACGGAGTGTCCACCGACCAAAGTCCATCACCAATGACCAGGCCGACAGGAGTAACCCCCATGTTGAACATACTGGGCCGCCCGCAGTCACTTTGTGACCGCGTTTCGCGCCGAGCGTTTCTCCAGGTCGGAGGCTTAGCTCTCGGTGGGTTGTCGCTGCCACAGATCCTGCAGGCCGAACAGGCGAGCGGAACGATCGGCGGCAACAAGGGGATCATCATGATCTTCCTGCCTGGCGGCCCCCCACATCTCGACATGTGGGACATCAAGATGGATGCCCCGGCCGAGGTGCGTGGAGAATTCACTCCGATCGCGACCAAGGTGCCAGGCGTCGAAATCTGCGAGATGTTTCCGCGCCTGGCGTCGATCTCCGACAAGCTCGCGTTCGTGCGCTCGATCGTCGGAGCCAACGGCGACCACTATGCCTTTCAATGTCTGACGGGACATCACACGACCAATCAACCGCCCGGAGGTTGGCCGGCACTTGGTTCTGTGCTGTCGTCGGTGTGGGGTTCGCGTGATTCCGCCGTCCCGGCGTATGTGGGACTGTCGCCAAAATGCGGTCATGTGCCTTGGGGCGACAACGGTCAGCCCGGTTTCCTCGGCGTCGCGCATTCTCCGTTCACGCCGCATGGTGAAGGGCGCGAAGACATGACGCTTAACGGCATCACCGTCGATCGGCTGGATGATCGCCGCCGCGTCCTGTCGGCCTTCGATCGCTTCCGTCGCGATGCAGATGCGTCCGGAATGATGGAAGGAGTCGACTCCTTTACTGACCAGGCCTTCGGCATCCTCACGTCGAGCAAACTGGCCGACGCCCTCAACATCGAAAACGAACCGCAGGAAGTTCGCGACCGTTACGGACACGGTGAAGACACCCTGCAGGATGACGGCAGCACGCGACTGCTCACCAACTTCCTCGTCGCCCGCAGGCTGATCGAAGCCGGCGCGCGGTGCGTGTCGTTGTCGTTCAGTCGTTGGGACTGGCACGGCAGCAACTTCGTCAGCGCGCGTCGCGATTTCCCGATGCTCGATCAAGCGGTGTCGGCATTGATCGAAGACCTGGATCAGCGCGGCATGCTCGACGATGTCTCGGTCGTCGTCTGGGGCGAGTTTGGACGCACCCCGAAGATCAACGGCGACGCGGGCCGCGACCACTGGCCGCAGGTGTCGTGCGCTATGCTGGCCGGCGGCGGCATGCGAACCGGCAAGATCATCGGCTCTACGAACCGACTGGGCGAACACGCCCAGGATCGACCGGTCCACTTCCAGGAAGTCTTCGCGACGCTTTACAAGTCGCTCGGACTGGATGTGAACACGCTCGCGCTCCCCGACTTCCAGGGACGTCCGCAGTATCTGGTCGACGCGAACGTCTACCAACCGATGCCTGAACTGGTGTGATTCGCCTTGTGCGAATTCTTGTAGCGGCGTCTCTCCGAGACGCCGAGGACCGAAGCGAATCGTGTCCTCCAGGTTGAAGCGCAGCGAGCAGGTAACGCGTAAGTGCATCGCCCCGGCGTCTGGGGACAGACGCCGCGACGCAAACTGAGTAGCAGCTATTGCACTTCGATCGAGTTCGAGATCTCACACTCGGGAACTTCGAGCATGGCGGCCTGAGTCGCCAGTTGCTTGGCGTAGTAAGAACGAGCCACGCCGGTAAGCACGACGGTGTCTCCTTCCACTTCGACCCTGAGTTGTTCGATTTGACTCCCCGCGCGGGAGCGCACGATCCGCTCGATCTGGCTGGCAAGTTCCGCGGAAGCGAAGTGAGCGATCACTGCACGCATCCTGTTCCCTCCTTGTAGTGGTGGAGAGTTCCAACTCCCCTGGGCATGGTGCTCATTGCACGTGACTCCGGGTGCAGCGTCTAATGTACCGACGTGATTTTGAGCCGTCAAACTCATTGCACGAACGGAATGCAAAATATGTGCCAAGTCGCATTCCACGAGTTCTGAACATCGTGGCAATGCAGGATGTACAAATCGAGCGCATCCGTGGCTGTAGAGTGTGCGAACCGGCTCACTCTGGCTTCGCGGGAACCGGCTGGGAAGGCGTCGATTCCCGAGTCTCTTGCAGGGGGGCAGGTCCACTTTCCTGGAAAGGGGCGGGACTCGCGACTGGTTTTTGCTTTTCGTCTGCCACAGTCAAATGCGGCTTCGCCACTCCCGATCCCCCCAAATCGATGCCCAGTTTCAGGAACGACCAGCGCCGGCTCTTGAGCTTGAAGACCGCCATCGAGAACGGCGCCAGACGATACGTCATGCCCCCCATCAGGCGGAGCGTATCGGGCTGGGCCACCGCAGTATCGAATTCCAACTGCCAGAGCGAATCGTAGGCATCTTTCGGCAAGACGAACGGGATCATGCGCCGGCGGGCATTGAGCAGCAGCAGCATCGTCTTGCCCACGATCTGCCGGCCGCGCTCGTCGACTTCGTCGGTCATGTGTCCTTCGAGACGGACACCCAGACAACGGGCCGCGCTCGAGTGCCAGTCGGCATCTCCCATGTCCTGCCCATCGGGAGTGAGCCAGTGAATGTCTTTCTGATCCTTGCCGCGAATCGCCCGCCCCTGAAAGAACTGCCTCCGCTGAAAGACCGGATTCTCCTTCCACAGCCTGATCGCCTTGCCGGCAAACGCGAGCAGATCCTTCTGCTCCTCGTCGAGACTCCAGTCGAGCCAACTGATCTCGTTGTCCTGACAGTAGGCGTTGTTGTTGCCGTGCTGTGTGCTGCCGAACTCATCTCCCGCGCGAATCATCGGCACCCCCTGCGAGAGCATCAGGGTCGTGAGCATGTTCTTGATCTGCTGAATTCGCAGCTTGCGGATCGGTGCGTCTTTCGATTCTCCCTCGCTCCCGCAGTTCCAGCTCAGGTTGTGATCTTCGCCGTCGCCGTTGCCATGCCCGTTGGCCTCGTTGTGCTTGTGATTGTATGAGACGAGATCGCGCATGCTGAAACCGTCATGCGAGGTGATGAAGTTGATGCTCGCGTACGGCCGGCGTCCGTTGTGCTCGTAGAGATCGCTGGAGCCGCACAAGCGTGTTCCGAACTCAGAGACGGCATCACCATCCCCTTTCCAGAACCTGCGGACCGTGTCGCGGTACTTGCCGTTCCATTCCGTCCAGCCGACGGGGAAGTTGCCGACCTGATAGCCTCCTTCACCGAGATCCCACGGCTCTGCAATCAGCTTCACCTGCGAGAGGATGGGATCCTGATGAATGATGTCGAAGAACGCTCCGAGCTTGTCGACGGCATGCAACTCGCGGGCGAGTGCGGACGCCAAGTCGAAGCGAAAGCCGTCGACGTGCATCTCGCTCACCCAGTAACGCAGACTGTCCATGATGAGCTTGAGCACTCTGGGCGACACCATGTTCAGCGTGTTGCCGCAGCCGGTGAAGTCCATGTAGTACCGCTTCTGATGCGGCACCAGCCGGTAGTAATGAATGTTGTCGAGGCCGCGCAGCGACAGCGTCGGCCCCATGTGATTTCCCTCCCCCGTGTGGTTGTAGACCACATCGAGAATCACCTCGAGTCCGTGGGCGTGCAGCGTCTTGACCATCCGTTTGAACTCGCGAACCGCTCCTCTCGGCGATTTGTCGGCCGCGTAGTTCATCTCCGGAGCGAAGAACGACAGCGTGTTGTAACCCCAGTAGTTCTTGAGGCCGCGTTCCATGAGATGCCGATCGTCGACATGCAGATGCACCGGCATCAGTTCGACGGCCGTCACGCCCAGACGCTTGAGATGTTCGATCGCGGGTTTGCTGGCCAAGCCGGCATAGGTACCTCGCAGACGTGGAGGAATGTCAGGGTGCCGCATCGTGAAGCCTTTCACATGCAGCTCGTAGATCACCGTCTGATGCCAGGAAGTATTCGGCGGACGGTCGCGGCCCCAGCGAAAGCTCGTATCGAGTACGGCCGCCAGCGGCGCGCAATGGGCGTTGTCGCGATCGTCGAAAGACAGGTCGGCCGCGGGATCACCGATGCGGTAGCCGAACATACTGTCGTCCCAGGCCAGCATTCGCCCCATCGACTTCGCGTATGGGTCGAGCAACACCTTGTGTGGATTGAACCGGTGCCCGTGATTCGGCTCGTGCGGGCCGTCGACGCGGTAGCCGTACAGTTGGCCCGGCCTGACATCGGGCAGGTAGCAATGCCAGACAAAGTCGGTCCGCTGTCGGATGGGGATGCAGACCGACTCGCAACGGTCATGCGGGGCGTCGAACAGGCAGAGTTCGACGCGCGAGGAATGCTCCGAGAAGACGGCAAAGTTGACGCCATGACCATCCCAGGTTGATCCCAGCGGATACGGATTGCCGGGCCACACTCTCATGTCTGTCCTTCCGAGTCATCCTAACCGACAAACAGCGCGGCGGGATTCTACGCGGCGGAGACGCGGGACGGAAAGGGGCGAGGTTGGATTCTCAAGTCGCGGACCTCATCTCGTCCATGAATTGACGCAGGATGTCGTCGATAGATTCGAACGGCGGGTTCTTTTGCAGATGAAGTGCGATATCCGATCGGATTTGAACAATTGATCGTGCGTCCGGCATTGATTGGTCGCGGTGTGCCCAATCGCGCCCGGGATGCAAAGTGTCCCAGGGTAAACGTTGATTGGATCGCGTCTCTGGAGCGTCGCCATGCTTTCCGAACCCGAAACAAACTCCAGTCTCGCTGTTCCAGATCGGCTTGAAGAGTTCGATCAGGTAATCCTCCGCTGCCGTCTGATATCCAGTTTGCACTACCAACGCGCGATACTCGAAATCCTTGCTCTCCAAGGTCGTTATGGCTTTTTCAATATTCTTTCGGTGCTCGTTCAAGCGATTCCAGAGGCGATCCCCTTGTTCAATCACTGTCTTGCTCGCGGGGTCAGCGGGATCCGCCTTCCCACATAGATCGGCGTTTTCGTGTTCCGGATAGGAGCGTACGCGCGAAACTTGGAGCGCGAATAAATCGCATACACTCCAGAACCATAGGAACGTCGCAAAGTTTCCAAAGGCTGTTTTGGTTGTTCCAAATGGATGCTCGCTCAGTCGTTCCAAGTTTGGAGTTGAATGGAATTGGGTTTACTCCGAAGGAGTTGTGTCACACAGCCCAGGGTTGCTCGCGCAGTGAGCTACCCTGGGGATTCGATCGAATCAGGAGCGTACCCCGAAGGGGTTCTGTCACTCGGAAATTCTCGGATGGCGCAACCCTTTCAGGGTAGATGGCGAGATTGATTCGTGACCCAGGGTAGCTCACTGCGCGGGCAACACTGGGCTATGTGACGCAATCCCTTCGGGATAAAGCCAGATGCGCTTCAAGCCAAACCTGAAACTACTGTCACCATGAATTGCTCTCAACAGGCTCAAATCTTTATTCCAAGCGCGAGTGCAGTTGCAGCCAGACGATGACCATCGACTAAGACTATCGGATTCTTTCCTACCTCGCACGCTTCTTGAATTGCCGCCTTCGAGAAGTGGCTCGTCGTCACGACCGAACCTCTTGCAAACGGCTGCAAGCTACCTCGTAGTTCCGCGACTTCTTTCCTTCCGACCGTGTGCAACCACCGTTTCGCCTGAACTTGAAGATGCAGCCCGGCGAGTGGCCAAATGCAACTACCGAGATAGGCGTTGAGATCAATACCACCATCCTGGCTGAACTTCGTGACGGAAACACGCTCGAACCCGGAAGCAACAAGCACATTGCGAAGCCCATGCTCAAATTCTTCAGGCGACAAACTCAAAAACCGCCGGCGAACTTCTTCAAGCTCGGTGAGATCGAACTGGTCCCCAACTCTTACCGCAGCCGAGTCACTGGCGGTGCCCAATTCGCGATCGTTCGGCTGAGCGGCATTCTGTTGCCGACTGATTGATAATGCGACCTGCGACTGAGGAAAGTCATTGGCGACTTCGATCTCAATCGGAACAGACAAGATTCGGAATTCAAAAATCCAAACTTGGCGAAGCTCCTTGCCCACGTCAATTTGTTGTTCCGTGTAATGCCGCAGATATTCGAGGAGTCCCAGGAAACGCCATCGCTTTGGATCGCCAGTCGGATCGCGGCGACTGCCAATCATCTGAAATCCGTAGATCGGAAAGTCAGCTCCGAGTTGCTGGGGTAGCCGTTGATTCACACCGCCAAGCGTCTGGTCGCCTTCGCGACCAGCGCCGGTATAGACCAAAACATCGCCTTCAATTCGATCATGATAAGGGTTCTCGTTTGCGATCTTGATCGAAGGAAGTGAAGTGGTGACAACAACTCGGCGAACCGCCTTTTGACCATCGAGCGAGATGCGAACTCCACCAGCGTTTCCGACCGCGAGTGCATGGCGAATCTCATCATTAGAGTACAAGTCTCCGATACGAAAGCAGGCTTTGTGCATCGCCACGGTTGTTTCCGTTTGTTCATCAGACGGTTCAAGCGGATTTGAGTCGAACTAGCCGACTTGAGATTCTTCCGTGTCTTCGACCGTCTCATAGTAGCCGCAGTCTTCTTCGATACCGCGAAACTGGCTTTCGGCTTGTTCAACGCTGATCTGAC
Organism: Planctomycetaceae bacterium; assembly: GCA_031402175.1. Taxonomy (GTDB): domain Bacteria; phylum Planctomycetota; class Planctomycetia; order Planctomycetales; family Planctomycetaceae; genus JANNSB01. The sequence continues at coordinate 364 of JANNSB010000546.1, read as the reverse complement.
ATCGCCGTGCCACATCCAACACGTCGGATGCCAGCATCGAATCTACGATGATTGCGTAATCGCTTCTCAGCCGGTTGAAGCGCTCTCGCGCAGCATGATCACTCTCGGCGGGAATTACATTCCAGAAGACCTGATCTTCATCGCGGTCATATCCAATGATCAGCCAATTGGTGAGCATGGCAACGCCTTCCATTCTTCACTTCGCAACTCGCGCCACAATTTGATCTCGACGGACGTTCGCATCAAACTTCATCGTCCAAAACGCAATCCGCGACTTTGGTGTCCTTGTTGAAGCGCATCCGCGATGTCGATGCCAGAAGCAGCCGTGAACGAATATCACCTTCTGCCTGCTGGGAAACACCGG
>JANNSB010000545.1:0-10679 GCA_031402175.1 Planctomycetaceae bacterium | reverse complement strand
GTAGCTGTTCGTATCCGCCTCCGCCTCCACCACCAAACCTGCCTGCGTCGTCGTGTTTGCGATCAACTGGACCACCGCCTCCACGCTCACCAGCGGCCGGCCCCGCCAGTTCCCGGTGATGTGGCAGAACAGACGGTGTTCGATCTTGTTCCACTTGCTCGTCCCCGGCGGGAAGTGGCACACCCGCACGGTCAACCCGGTGGCGTCGGCCAGTTTCTGGAGTTCGACCTTCCACAGCCGGGACCGCGAGGCGTTGCTGCCCCCGCCGTCGGCGGTGACCAGCAACTCGGTCGCCCGCGGGTACCGCGGCCGGCCCATCGTCCGCCACCAGCGGCGGATGGTCGCGGCGGCGAACGCGGCCGTGTCGTGGTCCACCCCTACGCTCACCCACCCGGCGTTCGCGGTCAGGTCGTACACCCCGTACGGGATGGCTTTCCGCGATCCCGGGTCCGCGAAGTCGTGGACCCGAACCTCGACCGGTTCTCCCTTCGGCCGCCACTCCGCCCCGGAATTCTTGAAATTCCCGACCAATTCTTTCTTCTTCGTGTCGACCGAGATCACCGGTTGCTGGCGCCGCAGGAACGCGGCCGCGGTCGCGTTGATGTGCTCGAACTGGGCATTGCGATCCGGATGCGCGTCGCCCTCCTTCGTCTTGCGGTTGCCTTGCAGACTGTAGCCGGCCGCCCGCAGCAATCGGCCCACGGTGCGGGCGCTGACGGGGTGTCCTCGTGTGGTGAGTTCGTCGGCCAACGTGGAGGTGCTCTTGCAGGTCCAACGCAACGGCGATTCGGGATCGCCACGAGTCGCAGGATCGACCTGCGCTTCCAATGCCGCCGACAACTCGGGGTCGGAAACTGTCTTGCCCTTTCGTCCGCCGCCGACACGACGCAGCCGCGTGGGCAGCGTCGCATCAGGCTTCTTCCGACGCGCTGCCAATTCCGCTTGCCCTTTGCGAATCGTGGTCGGCGACAGCCCCGTGGCTTGCGAGACCGCCTGGATGCCGCCCCAACCATACGCCGTCGCTTCCGCAGCAGCCCACTGCCGTCGCAACCGCTCGTCCAACAGCGGCCCGAGGGCCTGGAACTTCGATTTCATCCGTTGAACAGCGTCGGCATCCTGCATCGACGCTGTAGACCAGAATCCACAAATTAAGTCAATTTGTTTGGACGCGAGACCTTACTGAAGACGAGTGCCCACTGACGACGCCTGCCAGGATCGATGATTGCGCCTCGGCCTCATTCGCGCACTGCAGCATCTCACGAAGCGACTGAAATCGAAAGTCGCGCCAGTTCGGCAACGCGTGCGGCGAATTCAGAATCCAGTCAAAGTCAGCCGTCATGATCACCCGCCGTCGGCGAGTAGACCCGGAGCTGACGCTTCGGGCCAGAAGCTTACAAACCGGCCTTGCGGCTCTCAAACGGCCGGGAATAGACTTCCGCCCCGTGGAAATGGACTTCACCGCAACCGGGGTGCGAGGGGCAGGGAGTGCGCCCGAATGATGCTCGAAACAATTGCCATCAGCGCTTTGGGTGTGGCCGGCTGGCTCAGCTTCGAATATGCCTGGTGGCGTCCCGCGGTCGAATGGCATCATCCGCGGATTCTCATGTACCACATGGTGCGGCCCCATCGGCCACAGACGAGATTCAACAAACTGCGGGTGCCCCCCGACGAGTTCGAGAAGCAGGTCCGCTGGCTGCGCGAGCATGAATTCCATTTCGTCTTCGCCAGTCAGCTTCTGTCATCGGAGTCTTTGCCAAGCAAATCGGTCTGTCTGACATTCGACGACGGCTACGAAGACAATCTGCTTCAAGCCGACCCGGTGCTGGAGAGATATGGCGCGGTCGCGACTCTCTACCTCGTTGAAGACCGAACCGAAGGCTGGTCGAGCAAGAAGAAGTCGCACCACAGCGATGAGGAACTCGATTCCGAGCCCAAACTGACGGACGAACAGGTGCGGTCGATGCTGCAATCGGGCCGCTGGGAACTCGGGGGGCACACCCGCACGCACGCCAATCTCTGTGCGCTGTCGACAAGTGATGCCCGCGACGAGATCGAGCGGCCGCAGGACTACTTTCGCGAATCGTTCGGCCGCCGGGCGCAGACCTTCGCGTACCCGTTCGGCCTGTACGCCGACGAACATCGGACAATTGCCAGCGAAGCAGGTTTCGAGTGCGCGATGACGACCGAACCCGGCATCGCCCAGCGGCCGTTCCGCGACCGGATGCAGCTTCCCAGGATCAAGGTCTCGGGGCGGGACAGCATGCTCGCTTTCGTGATGCGCATCCGCGGAGGGAAACGGGGACTCTTCAAGTGAAGGCTGTGTGAAGTGAGCAGCGCCAGGGAAGACATGAAGTTCCAACAGACGCAACACAGACTACCTATCGAGCTGCGACACGCGAAGCCCTTCGCGGTTGGCGGTCGGCGGTGGTGTTACGTCCATCCGGATGATGCCGGCAAGTGCATCAAGGTGTTGCGACGGGACGAGAAACGCACCGTTCGTATCACTAGCAAAAAGCGTCTGCCGTTCACCAGCTATTTTCGCCGCGAATACGACAACAATGCACACGAGAAACAGACGCTCGACCGGCTGGCGGCCCGTATCGGCGGCGAACTGAGCAGCCATCTGCCCCGCTGTTATGGATACGTCGACACCGACATGGGCCGGGGGCTGGTGCTCGATCTCGTGCGTGACCACGATGGCCACATCTCACGCAGCCTGCGGGAACTGATCTCGATCGGCTACGACCTGGATCAGTTCCGTCCGGCGTTCGAGGAACTGCAGTCGTTCTTCATGAGGCACACGATTCTCACGCGGGCGGTGCTGGACCATAACATCGCGGCCCAGCTTCGCTCGGATGGAACGTGGCGACTGGTGATGATCGACGGACTCGGGGATCCCGCCTGGCTGCCGCTGGCGCAATGGATCAGGCCCTTGGGTCAGGCCAAGATTCGCCGGCGTTTCGCCGTTGCCTGGCCGCGGCTGCAGAGGCTCACGACAAATCGCGTTACCCGGGAACAGATCGCCCGCAGCAACTGGGGACAGGGCTTTCTCAATCATCGCGGAGAAGCTATCGCCTCGAACCAGCCCGATGCGGAGGAGTCACAAGCAGCATGAGACATCGCATTACCGAACAACTGAAACACTGGCTGCGGCCCGTGCTTTTCCGAAGGCTGCATCGATCGGCACCGTCGTTCGAGTGCCCGATCTGCAGCTATCGCGGCCCCTTCAAGCCGAAGCGGGAACGACGTGATCCTCGTATCGTGCGCGAGCATTCCAAGTGCGTCAGTTGCGGGGCCAGCGAACGCCACCGCATGCAGCACCTGCTGATCGCCGAGCTGCTGGCGAGCTGGGACACGCGGCACAAGAGCGTGCTGCACATCGCCCCCGAGTTCTGTTTGCAGCCGGCCCTGCAGTCGCGGTTCGACACGTATCACACCGCCGACCTGTTCAGGAACGATGTCGATTTCAAGGAGGATATCCAGAAGATGTCATTTCCGGACGCCAGCTACGATTGCGTGGTGGTGTCGCGGGTGCTGGCGATGCCGGAAGACCTCGGGGCTTGCATTCGAGAGGTCCGCCGCATCTTGAAGCCCGGCGGAGTGGCCTTGTTGTGTGAGGCCTATACTCGCGAAGACACGCGGATGATTCAGGTTCGCAAAACCGAGGCCTATCGCGAGATCGGCGTGGATGCGTTCCAGCTCTATCGTAGTCATTTCGACGTCGTCGAGGGCTGGGCGTCGGATCGGTACGACGCAAAGCATCAGCTCGTCAACCGGATGAGCCGTGACGGCGAAGTAATCGATGCCTATCCCGACGCGGTGCGCGTCCCCGGAGTCGGATATCAGGAACTGGTCGCAGTCTGTCGAGTCAAAGCGGCGTGATTGGCACCGGCCCGAGGTCTAACGTTCATTGCCACGACGCGATCAGCTCGTGCACGCCCGGCGTCGGCGTTCCGCCAACCAACACCAGGTCGGTGTAAAGCGGTCCCGGGTCGGACGCGAAGCGCTTCTTGCGGGCAATGTCGTCCAGAATCGAGAACGGCTGGTCCTGCACGTCCACGAGCCGATCGTCACGCGTAAAGGCGTGCGTGTGAAAGCGATGTTTGAGCGACTCGAAGTAGGCGGGCAAATCGACCCCCGCGGCCTCGGCCGACAACTGATCGAGTTCAACGAAGCCCACGCACCACTGTGAGCCATCAAGCGTGACGGCCATCCCTTCGAGCACCTTGGGTTCGAAGCCCTCCACGTCGATCTTGAACAGTAGACTGCGGGGGCTGCATCCCGCCTCGCGCAGCACGCCATCCACGCTCAGCATCGGAACGCGAATGGTGCGGTATCGACCCGGATCGTTGACGGCCTGCGCGCCCCCCGACATGCCGCTCCACTCGGTATCGATATGGAAATCCGCGTCCCCTCCATGCTGGCTCCCCACGAATCCACTGTGCAGCGAGATGCGATTCCTCGCAGGATGGCTGGCTAGTGATTCGTTGAGGTAGGGGAGGAGATCGGGGTTGGCTTCAAAGCCGAAAACACGCGTGGCCTCGTCGTAGCGGGGGGCGAACACGCATTCGCCATAGTTGGCGCCGACATCCAGGGCCGCATCGGGTTTGAGCTGCATGCTCGCCTGGTTCCAGAAAACGCGATTGCGGTGCGTCTTTCGCTTGAGGGTGTCGAAAATCAGCCGTTTTCGAGCGCGGCGATCATGCGGATCGATCGCCAGCGGAATTTCGCACCCTTCGGGCTGCACCCGCCGAGGCCAGGGGGTTCCCCACTTGAGGACGGCACGCGGCGACATCCAGATCGACTTGAGCATCCATTCCAGTGACTTTGCGTCCATGTCCTGTCGGGTCGTGCGCTGCGGAAAAATCGATTTGCCCAAAAACGAAGCTGCGATCTATATTCCGGCCCGAAACTCAGGTTTCGCCGCGCATCGCCGGATGCCGGGCACAGCAGGGATCGCTGGAGTCTGCCGCCATGAAGGCCTGGAAAAAAGTGCTCTATCAGTTTCGCTGGGGGACCATAGCCGAACGTCGCGAACGAGGCATGGTCCTGCTGCATGATACCTTGTCGCGGACCCCGCTGCATGGCCGGTATTGGATCAACGGCGGGCTGCTCCTGGGAGTGTTTCGCAACGGCCAACCGCTGCCGAACGACGACGACGTCGATTTCTCATTCTGGGAGCACGATCGAGCGGCATTTCTCGATGCGGCACATGCACTTCAGGCCAAGGGCTTTCGTCGGCGACGCAAACGTCCCAACAACGACGGCTCGCTCTCGACATGGTCGTTTCGCTTCATGGGCATCGACTACGACTTCTGTCAGATGTTCGCCGTCGGCGACAAGATGCGCTGGTACACCCATGCCGGCGCGGTCGACCTCGAGTGCATCAGCGAGATCCCGGACCACCCCCTGTCCGAAATGGAACTCTACGGACGCCGCTGGCTCAAGCCGGTCGATCACGAAGGTTACCTGACGGCCCTCTACGGAGACTGGCTCACTCCGAATTCCAACTACAAGTTCTGGAACGACAGCCAAGCGGTTGTCGCACGATACCCGCGATTGAAGAAAGGTGCAGCATGAAGCGGCTCTTTGTCCCCGGCGTCTTCGATGTCTTTCATGTGGGGCACCTGAACTATCTGAAGAACGCCGCCCAGTTCGGCGACCACATCATTGTCGGCGTGCAGGAAGACCGCGCGGTCTTCAAGTGCAAGGGGGTCAAGCCGGTCATTCCGCTGGCAGAGCGGATGTGCATTCTCGAATCACTGCGCTTCGTCGACGAAGTGGTGAGTTACACGAACGTGTTTCAGGGTCCGCTGTTGGAAGGTCTCGACATCGACGTGTTCGCCGTCGGCGAAGAGTACGGGCAGGACGATCGCTATCCCGACCAGAAAAAGACGCTCGCCTACTGCGCGGAGCAGGGAATTGAAGTCGCTCGCGTTCAGCGCACGCTCGGCGTCTCCTCGACGAACATTCGTGGCCGGCTGAAGGAGTTCTGGAATTCGCGAGCCGACAAGGTCCAGGAACTCTCCGGCGGAGTGACCGTGCTGGGGAGCTTCCAGGGAGATCAGAACAAGGTGATCAACGAGACAAAGCACGAAGTCGAGATGATCCTGCAGGCGTGCGGCGCGACGAAGGGCAAGAGCCTGCTTGATCTCGGCTGCGGCGACGGCCGGCAACTCGTGCACCTCTGCGGTCAGTTCCAGCACGTCGTGGGGGTCGACTTCTCGCCCAAGTTGCTCGAAATCGCCCGCCAACGGATCGCGGATACCGGCTCCAGGGCGGATTTGTATGAAGGTGACGTGTCTACCTTTCGCATGAACGAGCGCTTCGACGTGCTGCTTCTGTCGGGCATCATCCCCTGCCTCGATGATACGCAGATGCAGCAGATGCTGGAAAATCTCAACTCGATGGCCAAGCCCGATGCGACCTTGTTGGTGCGGAGCTCCATCGCGCTGGCCGAGCGCATCAATGTCGTCAACCAGTTCTCCGAGGAACTCAAGTCGCGCTACACCGCGTTCTATCGCACGATTCCCGAAATCACCGCCGCGTTCGACCGCATCGGTTGGACGCTGCACACGCACGAGAAACTCTACCAGCATCGTGCTGACACCGCAGTCTGGTGGTTCGAATTAGAGCGGCAAGCCGCCGTTGCACCGTCCAACGGCAAGTTGCTCGCCGGACCGCACACGGTGCCCGCCGAAGTCACGCGCTGCATCGCCGAAACCTTCCGGGATTAGGCCGCCGCTTCATCTGGAGATCGACTCGTTTTGAAAGACCTGTCAGGGAGCCTGTCGCAATGTCCGGAAAGTCGTACCTCGAAGCCGCCAAACGCACGCTGCGCCCTGCCCTCTATCGTGCCCTGTACCCGGGCAAGGAGGTCTTTCGCTGCCCGATCTGCGAGTATCACGGGCCGTTCAAGGACAAGCTCATCAGCCGTTCGCCGCGTGTGAAACGGGTCCATTCAAAGTGCGTCCAGTGCGGGGCGGCTGAGCGCCATCGGCTGCTCTATCTCGTCCTGCAGGACGTGCTGAGTGACTGGGCCGACCGGCAAAAGAGTCTGCTGCACATTGCCCCCGAGCCATGCCTGACGCCGCTGTTGCGCTCGATCTTCCCGACGTACCACACGAGCGATCTGTTCCGGAAAGACGTCGACTTCAACGAAGACGTGCAGGCGATGTCGTTTCCCGATGCGAGCTACGACTGCGTCCTTATCTCGCACGTGCTGCTGCTGCCTCCCGATCTCAACGCCGCGGTGAGGGAACTCCGCCGCATCCTCAAGCCCGGCGGCATCGCCGTCATCGCCGAAAGCTGTGCCCGTGAGACGACCGAAGATCTCAGTGGACAGGGACTGGAGCACTGCCGCAAGATCGGCCTCGATATCCTCGATCTGTACCGCGAACACTTCCGCCAGGTCGATTGTTTCGATTCGGGTCAATACCCCGGTGAGTATCAACTTGCCAGCCGCACCCGCATCGATGGCCGGTTGGCCCTCGACGTTCCGGCCCGTTTGCTCATGCCCGGCGTCGGCGTGAAGGGCCTGGTCGCCGTCTGCCACGCGTAATGACATTGAACATGAAACTCACCCGCTGGTTGCAACGCATCGGACGCGATGTCGTACTGGAACGCGATCTCCTGAAGCTGTCGCTCTTGCGCTATCGCCGGTTCGACGGCTACTTCGCCAGCATGCATCAGGCCGGCAACCATTGGCTGCGGCATATCTTCGGCATGATTCTCGCCGGCGAGTATGGAGTTCCCGAACCGAGCCACATCAACGACCTGCGCGTGATCGGCGGCATCCTGAACACGACGCAGATCGAGGGCATCCCGGTGCTGGCATTCTCGCACCGCATCCCCAGCAGACTCGTGCACAACGCCCTGTTTCGGCGAACACTGCAGTACCCGCGAGTAGTGCTGATCGTGCGCGACCTGCGCGCCGCGCTCGTGTCGAATTATGAGCGGTTCAAGGAACAGTACGGCGTGTCGTTCTCCGAATACGTTCGAGGAGATCTCAATGGCCGCAACTACAACTGCGACATCTGGGACTGCATCCGCTTCCTCAACGCCTGGGGCCGCGTGCTCGCCAATCTGCCAAAGTGCACGACAGTCGTGCGCTATGAGACTCTCAAAGAGAGGACCGTCGACGAAGTGCATCGGCTGTGGAAGTTTCTCGATCTGCCTCCCATCGAGCGGTCGGCCGTTGAGGCGGCTGTGGCGGGTTCCTCCAAGGAGCGCATGGCCGCGAAGGAACAGGGGTCCGGCAAGCCGACGCGGGTCATCCGCATGAATGAACGTCATCCGCACGAATGGTTCAGCCCGGCGGATCAGCAGTTTCTGAGCGATGTCTGCCGGGACCATTTGCGTTACGACTTTGGCTACCACTACCACGACTGGAACATTTCCCGCGCGGCGTAGTTTCCTGACCCCTGACCCCTGCTAACGGATGCGTGTCACACAGATCATGGTCGCCAAGGAGTTCGGCGGGGCAGAGCGGTCGTTCGTCGACACGGCGACCGCGCTGGCCGAGCGGGGCCATCAGGTGCAGGCGGTGTGTCATCCGCAGTTTCCCAATCTGAGCCTGCTGGAAGGCCGGGCGAACATCCAGCTCGAACTCATTCATGTGGGCGGTTCGTGGGACTGGCGCGCGGTGCGGCTCATCACGCACGCGATTCAGTCATTCGACTCCGCCATTGTCCATGCGCACATGGCCCGCGCCGCGTGGCTCGGAGGCCAGGCCGCCCATCGCGCCGGCGTCCCCTGCGTCGCCAAGCTGCACAACTACGCGAAGCTCTCGTACTACCGACACGTTGATCACTTCGTCGCCACCACGCCCGATCAGTTGAGATACCTGCGGCAGAACGGCATCGCGCCAGAACGAGTATCGGTGATCCCGAATTTTTCGCGGATCAAGCCGGTCGCATCGATTCCTGATCGAGCCAGTGCTGAGACCGTCTTCATCACCTGCGGACGCCTTGTCACGGAAAAAGCGATCGACACGCTGATCGCTGCCTTCGCCGACCTGCGCCGCAGCGGTGTCAACGGAAAACTGGTCATCGGCGGCGACGGCCCATTGAAGGACGAACTGCAGCAGCTCGGCCGGCGATCGGGCGTCGACGAGCACATCGAATGGCCCGGCTGGGTATCGGACGTCGAAGCCTTCCTCGCCCGCGGCGACGTGTTCGTGCTTTCCTCACGTTCGGAGTCGTTCGGCATCGTCCTGCTGGAAGCGATGGCCCGCGGCATCCCGATTATCACCACCCGCACCAAAGGCCCGCCGCAAGTGCTCGGCGAGAACGAAGCCTGGTTCGTGGACCCCGATGACGTTTCGGGCCTGGCAATCGCGATGCGCGACGCGGCCGGAAACAACTCGCTGCGGCAGACAAGGGCCTGCGCGGCATTGAAGCTGTATCGCAACAAGTACTTCGAATCAGCCGTCGTGCCGAGGCTGGAGGCGCTTTATGAGCAGGTCATTCTATCGCATGCGCCGGCGAGGAGATTGTGGCCATGGTCCGGATTCCAACGGCGCGCCGCATGACGGAGCCCTCTACTCGTCCCCCGCAGTTTCATCCCTCACGATGCGGTACTTCATCGCTCGTTCGCCGCAGTTCGGGCATTTTGCGGTCAGAGTGCTGCCGGCGGAATCCACTCGCAATCTTTCCAACCTGTCGCAATCCGGGTTACCGCAATCGGGACACGACGACAGCGTATCGACCAGGGCCGCCCGTGCCCTGTGCCGCCGGCGGATCAGGAAGTACAGACCTCGATCGGCAGCCGCCAGCAACACGACGAGCAGGCAGGCGCCGGCAACGAAGCCTTGCCACTCGCCCCCCACAAGAAACCCCGTGCCGATGCTCGCGGCAAGCATGCCTGCGACCGCCGCGATGCCGCCCCACAGTCCGAGCGCGGGCAACCCGCCGCTGAGGCGGCCGACCTCGAACATCCGGCCGCAGGATCGGCAGATGACTTTATTGATCTCCACGATCCGGCCGGCCCAGTGCGCGGCCCGGCCCGACAGGCCCAACTCGCGGAGGATTTCCAGTTGTCTCGGATGCGTGAGCACAACCAACCCGGATGTCTCGGGGCGCGCATCTGGCGGCCCCATCGGCTCATCCACGAGGACAGCCTCATAAGACCCTACGGTCCTATCCGTTACGTGGCCGCAGGCCGAGCAACTACCTTGAAAGATCGCCGGCATTCGACTCGTGACACTGTCATTGCAAAAATGCCACTGGCTTGCCAGTGCAAACGGTCATTCGACACGCATTGCAATTCTGACACAGGCACACCCGTTGTCGAGGTGACTTCCATCGAGTACATCACGCCCAGTCCGCGATCGCACCGGCAAAGCCCGTGCCACACAAGTTCAGCTCATTTCGCCAGTGGCACCTGGCGAGAGCCTCTGCAGTCCCGGATGCTGCACAAGAACGTCAGTTCGTGCACCTGTCCCGGCTGATCAACATGCCTGATCGTCCTGCGGTGAGTGTGGCCATGCTTTCATGGTCACGCCCATTCACTGCTGGACGAGCCAGCAGTGGCACCCGGCGCGGCTGGTTCGAGTACTTCCGACACAGCCGTCCGTGGGTGTTCCCGCGCCTGGATACGTTCCTACGCCAACGGCTGCGGACGATCCTGCGGAAGCGCAGCAAACGTCGCGGCTGCGCGCGCAGCGGAATGGACAATCG
>JANNSB010000544.1:0-10528 GCA_031402175.1 Planctomycetaceae bacterium | reverse complement strand
ATCTCACGCAGCGTCTGACGTTCCGAACGCGTCAATCGAACCACATACTTCTTGGGCATGGGAACCCTCCTTGGTCCCCGGCAGCTTCCCACATCCCACCCCGCACGCCTACCCGAACTTCCGGCGTTGACGCAGCACTAGGCAATCCGGCGATTCCGAGAATCTGGCGACGTGCACGATTTTCTCGCTGGACCCTCACGTCGCGTGAGGGCTTAGGATGGCCTCGTTGTCACAGTTTCGCAGTCGTCTCGAGCATGAGTGCCATGATCAGCCACATTTCCGGCATCACCCTCACAACCCGCACGCTTCGTTGACGAATCGCCACGCCGAGTGTTGCGTTTTGGCATCATGCCGCCGGGGGCGATGTAGGCTCAAGTATCTGCCCGGAGTGGCGGATGTCTTTCTCCTTCCCCTACGTCGGAGAAAGAGTGTGAGTGTATCGGGAATGCCCGTGCCCTGGCCGGCATGCCTTGGCACGGGCAGTCTCTCGATCGCCTTAACTTCGTAGCTGAGTTTGCAAAAACTCAGCCGAACTTCGTTTGAACCTGATGATGATAATCGCTGAATTCTTGCGAATTCAGCTACGCCTTCCCCGTGTGTCTCGCTGCGCGTGCAGCCGAGCACTTAGTTTCATTGCGCCCTTCGGAAATGTTCGACGCACGTCGCATTCGCACCGACATCCTGGCGCTCGCGTTGCTCGCCGCAACAGCGTTCGTGGGGGCGAGTCTGTTCAGTTACTCGCCGGCTGATCCTCCGACATCGACCGTCTATCCGGCCTCGAATCAAATCGCGAATCTCTGTGGAAGCGCGGGAGCGCTCACCGCGCATTCCCTGAGATCGCTCTTCGGGCTCGGCTCGTGGATGCTCGTGGCCGCCATGGTGCTGCTCGACGCCCGACTCTTCTCGCATCGGGAATGCAAAGATCCCGGGCTGCGGCTGATCGGCGGCATCTGCCTCGTCGTGGCCGCGTCGTTCGCGCTGCAGATCATGTTACCGAGAATCAGCGACTGTCCGATCATTGGCAGCGGCGGTTACATCGGCGCCTGGGGCCGTATGGTGCTGAGTGAACACGTCTCGATCGGCGGCTCGCTGATCGTGATCGCCACTCTGCTGGCGGTCGGGCTGCTGCTTTCGGCCGATCTCGTGATTCTGCGCTACCTGTGGAACGTCCTCACGCTGCCTGCCTGGGCCGTCCTGTGGCCCCTCGTTGGCGTGCCACGAGAGCGTGATGAAGCCACGGATGCCGTGCCTGCTGTGCCGAAGACTGCTGATGAAAAAACGGTCAAGACAGTCCGCAAGCTGAGGCCTTCCCGTAATGAGTTGATTCACAAGTCGATCAGCGTTGAAGCACCGCTTTACGTTCCCGGCGTCGATCACTCGCTGCCGGAAGAGTCGATTCCGCTCGCCGTTGACGACACGGAAGACGATCAGTACATGCAGCCTGTCGTCGTGGAGCCGAAGTTACAAGCGCCGTTCAAGGTCAATCCCCCCGTCCGAATGTCGGCCGCGAGCGATCTCGGTCGTGGCGGCAAGCGCGCGATCGATACATCGTATGAATTCCCCGACTGGAACCTGCTCGATGGCTCCGAACCGTTCCCCTTCGAGGAACTCGCCGCCCGCGCGCAGGAATCTGCCGCCACGCTGGAGCAGGCGTTTCAGCAGTTCGGCCTGAATGTAAAGGTCTCGGAAATCGACACCGGGCCAGTCGTCACGCAGTTCGAACTCAACCTCGAACCGGGGCTGCGCGTCTCCAAGGTCTTCGCCCTCGAGGATGATCTCGCAATCGCCCTGCGTGTGCCGGCGGTGCGCGTGGTGTCTCCGATTCCTGACAAGAACACGGTCGGCATCGAAGTCCCGAACGACACGCGGGTCACCGTCCGGCTGCGTGAACTGCTGCAGGGCTGCGGCAAGGAAACCGAGAGCATGGCCATACCGATCTTCGTCGGTAAGGACGTCAGCGGTCATCCGCTTGCCGTCGACCTGGCGAAGATGCCGCACCTGTTGATCGCCGGCCGCACCGGCACCGGCAAGAGTGTGTGCCTGAACTCGCTGATTCTCTCGGTGTTGATGACTCGTTCGCCGAAGGACGTGCGGATGCTGATGATCGACCCCAAGATGGTCGAGCTCAGCCCGTACATGAACATTCCGCACTTGATGCACCCGGTCATCACCGACATGAAGAAGGCCGAGGCCGTCCTCGCCTGGGCCGTCGACAAGATGGAAGAGCGTTACGATCTGCTCGCGAAGACCGGCGTGCGGCACATCGACAGCTACAACCGTCTCGGCAAGGACAAGGTGCTCGACCGTCTGGGGATCGAGTCCGACGCCGAGGAAGCTCTCGACGTCCCGGAACACCTTCCCTACATCGTGATCATCGCCGACGAGATGGCTGACATGATCATGACCTCGGGGAAAGACGTCGAAGGACACATCATTCGTCTGGCGCAGAAGTCGCGGGCGGTGGGCATTCACCTTGTGCTGGCAACGCAGAAGCCGACGGTGGATGTCATCACCGGGCTCATCAAGTCGAACCTGCCGGCCCGCATGTCGTTCCAGGTGGCGAGCCGCACCGACAGCCGCGTCGTGCTGGACGAGAACGGAGCCGAACGCCTGCTGGGCAACGGCGACATGCTCTATCTGGCTCCCGGCACGAGCTGCCTGACTCGTGCCCAAGGCACGTACGTGAGCGACGAAGAAGTGCAGGATGTGATCGAGTTCTTCGCCGACCAGCCTCCGCAGTACTGCGCCGAGATCGAGGAAGCGACCACCAAGGCTCTGGCAGCCGCCAAAAGTTCAGAAGAGTCTCGCGAGCGGGACGAGATGTATCATCAGGCAGTCGAGGTCGTTATTCGTGAAGGCCGCGGCAGCGTGTCACTCTTGCAGCGCGCCCTGGGCGTCGGATACGGACGGGCCGCCCGCATGGTCGACAACATGGCTGAAGACGGCATCGTCGGCGCCTACAACGGCTCGAAGCACCGCGAAGTGCTGCTCACCATGGCCCAATGGGAAGACCGCCTCGAATCGGAGCCGGATGAACCCAGCGTGCGCCTGGCAGTGTGATGCCGCTCTCACGTCTTCACGAGCGCTGCCGTCTTCGTGGCAATGCGGGCTGACAAGAGCGCGGGATCGAACGGCGAGCGGAAGCAGTCATCCAGCCTGCACGCCACGGCCTCAGGCAGCTCCGCGTCGCGCGGGAAGATGCCTGCCAGGAAGCATTCATGGTGGGAGTCGTTGTTCAACAGCGCCGCGATGCTGAGCAGCGTGGGAACGCCGATGGAAGAGTCGACGATCACCGCATGCGGTTTGAACTGCGTCGCTAGCGATCCTCCCTCGAACGCGGATGTCGCGGTGCGCAGGTCGAAGCCTTCTGTCTGCAGCGGACCCGCAATGCCCTGGACCGCGCCCGCGCCGCTAGCGATCACCAGCACACGGACGCTGCCGGTGTCCTGCAGTTCGCCGAGGGGCATGTCGTTCTCTTTGAGGAACCTCGTCAGGCTTTCTCGCGGAATGCGTCGATCGCGTGAGCCGGGAATGCGATAGCCGCGCAGCCGGCCGCTGTCGAACCACTTACTCACCGTCCTGGGAGCGACCTGGCAAATCTCCGCGACCTGTCCGGTCGTGAACACTTTGGTGACGGCGTACTCTCCCATGACCTGACTTTCGTGAGTGGAGGCGATCGGTTTGTAACAACTGGCGCGAGTATGTGTGCGAATCTCATACCGGATACGCCAACAGCCATCTTCGCGCGGTCGGCCGACACCGATCCCCTGTTTTCACCTTGTCTTATGGGGAACGGCCCACCTACTCTGCGACGGCGAAACGTTGCCGCCGGCACGCAGCGGCCAGTTGGACGTGCACTTTTTGCAACAGCAGCTTTCCACCGTTACTCATGCGCAGTTCCTGTAGCCTGAAGTCTAGGGCCTGTAGCCTGTCCCTATGACGCTCCTCAAACTCCTGGCCCTGATACTGCTTTCGATCGGGCAGGCCGTCGTGCTGGTGGCGCTCGTGAACAGGTCGCATGCGCTGCCGATGTCTCACGAAAGGCTGAGGCTGATCCGGCATGTGCATGATTTGCTTGTGCCACTTTTTCCGGTGCTGCTGTTCTGGTGTTTGGGATTCAGCGGGCCGAGACTCTTGTTCGGCGGCAGTTGGTCGGATGTCGGCTGGGGATGGCGGGTCTACCTCTTTGTCTGCGCGCTCGGCGTGATGGGACTGGGGTACTCCACACTGCGGCACTGGCTTCACCGGCGACCTGCCGTGCTCGAATCGATTCATTCCCGGATCGTCGATGTGGCCGCGGAGTTCGATCGGCCCCTCATCGGCCGCGCGCCGTTCGCCTGGATGCTGCGCTTGCCATTGAACGAAGCCTTGACCGTCGAAGTGAACACCAAGACCTTGCGTCTACCGACGCTGCCTCCCGAATGGGACGGCGTGAAGGTGCTGCATCTCAGCGACTGGCACTTCATGGGTCACGTCGACCTGCCTTATTATGAGCGGGTAGTCGACCTGCTGCTGGAGCAGGACTTCGACATGGCGCTCTTCACCGGCGACCTCCTCGACCGCGAAGAGTTGTCCGAATGGGTGCCGCGCACGATGGGGCGGCTGAAGGCACCGCTCGGCTGCTACTTCATCCTCGGCAACCACGACTGGTATCTCGATGCAGGAGCGATCTGCCAGCAACTGCAGAAACTCGGCTGGATCGATGTCTCCGGACGAACGCAGACGGTCGAACGCAACGGCGCGGCGATCACGCTGGCAGGAGATGAGACGCCGTGGATGGGCGAGCATCCCGCATGGTCGGCCGACGACTCATTTCGTCTCCTCCTCAGCCACACCCCCGACAATCTGCCCCGGGCACGACGCGAACGAGTCGATCTGATGCTCTCCGGCCATGTCCACGGAGGCCAGGTCGTGTTGCCGATCTTCGGGCCTGTGTATGCACCCAGCAAATACGGTGTGAAGTACGCCGGCGGCGTCTACCACCAACCGCCGACGCTGCTGCACGTCTCGCGCGGCCTGTCGGGCCGTCATCCGCTGCGATTTCGGTGCAGGCCGGAAGTGACACGGCTGGTGCTGAAGCGCGGATGAGCTCGACACGAGCCCGCAGCGCCAGCAAGGGAGACGTGAGTTGCGTCTTGACCCGGGCTTCGGCGCGCCTTGCGGCGCAAGATCCCTGACGGTTAGTCCTCAATGAACGCTCCGTTCCGCAAGCAGCCTCCTCTCCGTCAGAGAACGCAACGTCACGTCGCCCTTGCTGGCGCTGCGGGCTAGTGTTGAGCCACGTAACAAAGCGGCGCCCGGATCATTCGCTGTGTGATGGTCAATAGACGTACAATCAATGCATGCCCAATGTCTACCTGCTCTCTGAAGACTTGATGACGACCAGCCGCATTCAAGGGGCGGCGGCCGGCGCGGGAGTCGAAGTTGTCCAGGCCTTCAACGTCGACTCAATGCTGCAACGATTGAGTGCCGGGGCGGATGAAGCGCGACCGCTCATCATCGTCGATCTCCAAGCTCGCGGTGTCGATTGGACTGACTCATTGCGCCAATTGACCAGCATAGGACGAGTGCTCGCCTTCGGCCCCCACGTCTGGAAGGAACAGCTCGACATGGCCCGCGAAGCGGGCTGCGACCGCGTGTTGACGAACGGCGAGTTCTACAGTCAGATCGGGCGATGGCTGTCGTCCCCGTCAGAGATGTAAGGGCTATCCCCGCACTTCCCCGTAGGCTCGCTGTGCGCCAGGAATCGCCAGGCCTTCACTCAACGTGGCCAACAGGCGTTGCGCCTCCCCAGCATTCGGCAGGGGCAGCATGAAGAGGCTCTCCACCGTGTTGACATCGAGCTTGCTGAGAAGCGACACGTTGGCCCATTCGAGGGCTTGTGCGATCTGTGTCGCTTCCAGCATGTCGGGCGGAGCAACTTCTCGCACTCGTTTGAGAATCTCCTTGGGCGAACGAGCGTCGGCCAGCATCCGCACGCCCATGTCCGGCGGGGCAGCCAGATCAGACAAGACGATGATGCGTCCTTCCCGCTGCACAAGTCTGCGAGCGACATCGATGGCCGCCGCGACATGCGACCAGCGAGTGCCTGACGCTCCCTCATCCACAGTGACGATCACATTGGCGTACCGCCTCTCAGCCGTGATCCTCCATGACTTGTTGAGCTGCTTGATCGCCGCACGCAGCGCGGGCTCGTTCATCCCGCCGATCACCGAGGCGGCCTGCCCTCCCAAAGTCGGCACGATCTGCAGACTGAACTGGCTGCCGAGCAGCCAGGCGATTTCGTCGATCATCTGACGAACGGGGCGTGATTCATCTGGGCCAAGTTCGGCATGACCTTCGCCTTGAAACCTGCTGAAGGTTTCCGTCGTCGACAGGCCGGGGTAGAAAATGCTGCTCGTGCCGCTGTAACCCAAGACGGGGCTGAATCCGACGCTACCGATAGTGATCGACGTATCGGCATCGACCAGGCTGTGCGACAGGTATACACGTTCGCCGCTGGTGGTGGCGGCAAGGTAGACTACCTTTGAACCGCCAACCGGGTCGTGCACTTCCCACTGCATGTCACGCTGCACCGTTGGTGGCAATCCACTTCTCGGATCAGGTAGCGAACCGGGATGCCAGTCGGCCGGCTGCAGGATCGTGACATCGGCGGGCGCGACGCCCGCTTGCTCGAAGGCCGTCCAGACGCCGGCAATGATGTCGGCACCGCCGGGAGTGAACCGATCAAGCACGATGGCGATGCGATCGTCTGGAAAGACGCACTGCCGGAGCGGAGGGAATTCGATGGGAGCATTGAGGGCAGCCGACACTGCCTGCTTCAGGTCACCGACGGGCTGCGGGACAGGCCACACCTCCAGCACCGCGGCCACATCCGGATCGAGGACGATGCTGCCGTTGCGGCCGTAAGGGAGGTGGAGGGGAGGGAGCACTTGAGAAGTTAGGATTCAGTGGCCGGGGGACAGGCAATCGCAACCCGAAGCGTCAGAGCGTCAGCGAGGGTGTCGTGAAGATCGACGTTGCGTTCTGACAGAGGGTTGCTTGTGGGGAACGATGCGGATCGACGGCGAACAATGTCTACGCCCAATCCCGCAAGGTGCGATGTCACTGGGGCCATGCCAGCGCTCACGTCGCCCTCGCTCACGCGAGGGGGCCGTGAGATTTCGTTCCTCAAATCGCGCGTTGCCCTTAGCCTCAGCCTCTCTCCCAAGAGAGAGGGGGTATTGAACCCACATCCACGCAATTGCCGCTGTCGGATGGCTTGGTGAAGCATCATCACAAGTTTCCGATACAATGACAATGTGCAGCGATGCCCCTTGTACAAACGCACGTGTTACAGTTTGGGGGATGAGGATCCCCATTGCAACGGCAGGGGTCGCCTGCTGATCCGCGCAACTGACTTGGTCGTGGCAGCCGCAATCGGACACCACGTTCTCGATACGCACTGGCTGCCGCGTGCCGTTGGAGAATTCGACAGGCTCGCCGGATTGGCACGATCCCGGTCGAACTTCGGGCGTAACGGCGACCGTACCCCGCCAGAGCGCGGTCTTCGAGAAGCTGATCCCATGAAGATCAAAGACGCCAGCACAACGGTACTGGAAATGATCCATTGCACGCGACGAGAGCAGGATGAGGTGGTCATGATGAGCACCAAACTCTCTACACTTGTGCAGGTATCCGAGAACCGGGTAGTTGACGCCAGCCACCTGCCGTGAACTTTTCAAGAACCAGTTTCAAAACCCTTTCCCACAAGCAGGCTGCTTGAAGAATTGACGCGTTTCATCACGACGCCCTCGCTAACGCTCTAACGCTTCGGGTTCCTATGGGGTTTTGAAACTGGTTCAAGTCATCCGATGATTTCTCTGATTCTCGCGGGCGCTGGGGATCAACGGCCCCCTGGTCGATCGTGCGCTCGAATGACAAACGCCGTGCGCGACTCAACTGCATCTCGCACCTGCTCAGCCTGATCCATGAAGTGGACGTACCGAGCCAGTCTCCAGGCCAAAATCAACTCCTGGACGCTTTTTGCAGCCGGCGTTTCTCGGTGCGGTCGATCTGCACGATCAGGCCGTCCTGCTCGATGATGTTCACTGAGCCGAACCGCAGTCCCCGCAGCGATTCGCGAATCTGCTGCAGGTCATCGTCAGAGAGGGTGCGTTCGCGTACGGTTCGCGGAACGGCGGATTCGTCGCTGGTGGTCATGGTCATCACACGCTGGGACAAAGGACGGCCTCGAGTGCTACGGTGAGGAAATCAAATCACATAGTCGGGCACGAAGACCCGGGCATTCTTCGGGTAGACGAACACTTCATCGCCCGGCTTCAGTTCCAGTTCACGATGACGATCCAGGCTCAGGTCGACCTGCAGGTCGATGCCGTCGCTGGTGCGGAGATTGACCTTCGACACCGACCCCGCGGGGTTCACGCGCACGACGCTCGCGGCGAGGCTCGGCGCCCCGTTGCTCGCGCGTTTGATGTCGAGTTCGTGCGGCCGCATATAGACCGTGGCATCGCGTTCCAGTTCGGCTGTGTAGCCGGGGTAGGCGAGCGACATGTTGCCCAGCACCGCCTGCCCCCGGCTGACGCGGCAATGAAAGACGTTCACTTGCCCCAGAAACTCCATCACGAATTGGCTCTTCGGGTGATGGAACACATCCTCCGGCGTGCCGATCTGTTCGACCTTGGCATGATTCATCACCACCACGCGGTCGGCCACTTCGAGGGCCTCTTCCTGGTCATGCGTGACGAGGACGCTGGTGAGATGGATCTCATCATGCAGTCTCCGGAGCCAGGCCCGCAGGCCCTGACGCACCTTGGCATCAAGCGCGCCGAATGGCTCATCCAATAGCAGCACTTTCGGTTCGACGGCCAGCGCTCGTGCCAGCGCGACGCGCTGCCGCTGACCGCCGGAAAGCTGTGACGGATACCGTCCCCCCATGCCGTCGAGCT
This sequence comes from Planctomycetaceae bacterium, assembly GCA_031402175.1. Classification (GTDB taxonomy): domain Bacteria; phylum Planctomycetota; class Planctomycetia; order Planctomycetales; family Planctomycetaceae; genus JANNSB01. The sequence continues at coordinate 1,580 of JANNSB010000544.1, read as the reverse complement.
GAATCAGTTTGAGCAGGTAATTCACCCGGTCGCGAATGTCGGAGTTCGACGGGCGGCGGTCCCGCGGACGCACTCGCAGTCCAAACGCGATGTTCTCGAACACCGACATGTGCCGGAACAGGGCATAGTGCTGAAAGACGAACCCGACGGCCCGTGTTCCCGCGGCGTGATGCGTGACGACTGAATCATGAAAGCGGATCTCGCTGCCGGCATGCGGGTCGGGAGTTTCGAGTCCCGCAATGATGCGCAATAGCGTCGTCTTGCCCGATCCCGACGGTCCCAGCAACGCGACCAGTTCTCCGTCGTTGATCTTGAGATTAACGTCCTTGAGCGCGGTAAACGTGCCGAACGTCTTGGTGATGTTCTTGACTTCAATCGACATGGTTCAGGCCTCTGCCGTTGCCGGCTCAAGTGAAGGACGGCCGGCCCCGTGCATCCGCGATTCGACGATCGTTTTCGCGACGAGAGTCACCAGGGCCAGCAATGCCAACAGCGATGCCACGGCAAAGGCCGCGACGAAGTTGTATTCGTTGTAAAGAATCTCGACGTGCAGCGGGATCGTGTTTGTCTTGCCGCGAATGCTGCCCGAGACGACGGCCACCGCTCCAAACTCTCCCATCGCTCGGGCATTGCACAGGATCACGCCGTAGAGCAGCGCCCATTTCACGTTCGGAAGCGTGACGCGCCAGAATGTCTGCCACCCGCTGGCGCCGAGCACGACGGCCGCCTGTTCTTCTTCCGTTCCCTGTTCCTGCATGAGCGGAATCAACTCCCGCGCCACGAATGGAAATGTGACGAAGATCGTCGCCAATACAATGCCCGGCACCGCGAACACCACCTGCATGTTGTGACTGATCAGCCAGGGCCCGAGCCAACCCTTCATGCCGAATACCAGAATGAAGATCACCCCCGAGATCACGGGCGACATGGCGAAAGGCAAATCGATCAATGTGATCAGCAGGCTCTTGCCGGGAAACTGAAACTTCGCGATTGCCCACGACGCGACGACGCCGAAAAAAAGGTTGAGCGGCACCGAGATCGCCGCCGTCAGCAGCGTCAAGCGAATCGCCGACCAGGCGATCGGGTCGCGCAGACTTGCGAGATAAACGCCGAACCCCTTCCGCAGCGCCTCGTAGAACACAGAGACGAGCGGCACGAACAGGAACAGGCTGAGAAACAGAACCGTCGTCGCAATGAGTGCGAACTTGACCCCAGGCGGGTCTTCGCTCGCACGTCGCGGAAAGAGTGTCGGACTGACGGCGGTAATGGTTGCGGATTGCATGCTCACGCTACTCCCCTGTGCCGTTGGTTCGTCCACCATTGCAGCAGATTGATCGCCAACAGCATCGAGAACGACGCCAGCAACATCACGGTGGCGATGGCGGCGGCTCCCGCGACATCGTGTTGATCTAGCTTGGCGACAATCTGGAGCGAGGTGATCTCGGTCTTCATCGGCATGTTGCCGGCAATGAAGACCACCGACCCGTACTCACCCAACGCTCTGGCGAACGACAGCGAGAACCCCGTCAGTCCGACACTCTTTCCGCGACGTGCGAGCGAAGACCCGCCTGGGGTCAAGT
>JANNSB010000543.1:0-16166 GCA_031402175.1 Planctomycetaceae bacterium | reverse complement strand
CCCGGCGCTACGCGAAGGAGCGGGTGATGTTCGACGGGCCTATCGGAGGGAAGCAGATCCAGCAGGTCCGGCTCGCCGAGATGCTGACCGGGATCACCCAGGCGCAGCTGCTCAACCTGCAGCTCGGCCGCCTCAAGGATCGCGGGGAGATGACCCCGCAGCAGGTCTCGCTGGCGAATCACGTCGAAGACCGATTCCCCTTCCGGCAGCACGAGTGACGGCAAGGGGGGCTTCGCCGGATACCTGAGATTGTCGAAACCCTTGCGGTCGGCGATGGCGAAGAACGCGGCCAGATCGATCGGGCCCGTCAACGAATAGATGTCTTCACCCAGCACTTCGAGCCGTGTCGTGAGGTAAGCCTGCATCCGGGGAGTCATCTCGGCGGAGACTTCCAGTCGGGCGCAGTCGGCTTCGCGGCGTTCATCCAGCACGCGCTCCATCTGTTCCATCAGGTCGCCGGCAGAGTCCTCCCGCACTCCCATGTCGGCGTTGCGCGTGATGCGAAACGGCACGCACTCCAGTATTTCCGCCTTGGGAAAGAACCGCTCGGCATAGTTCGCGACAATGTCTTCCAGCAGCAGATATCCCTGGTCTCTCAGCCAGTAGAACCTGGGAGTGGAACGCCCGAAGGGAATGATCGCAAAGCGTTCTGCTTCGGCCGCCGGCTCCGGAGATGTCGCCTGGGTGCCGTCGTGCGCGGCGAGCGAACCACCGCGATAGCGGATGCACATGTTGAGCTGCAGACTCGGCAGCAACGGGAACTCGACATCATCATGCAAGGCCGTCGGCGCGATGACCGAAGCGATCTCGTCGTTGAACAGTGCATTCACATGCGACCGCTGCTGGGCTGATAATTCATTGAGCCGCAATCGCTTGATTCCCGCAGCGCTTAAGAGCGGTTCGAGCGTTTCCTGATACAGCGCGTACTGGTCGCGGACCATCTTCCGCACCCGCTGACGGATCGCGACAAGTTGCTCATCAACCGTCATCCCCGCCAAGCCGCGCATCGTGCTCCGTCGCGCCGACAGCAATTGCAACCCGCCGACCCGCACGCGGAAGAACTCATCGAGATTCGACGCCGTGATCGCCAGAAACCGCACTCGCTCCAGCAGCGGTGTCGTATCGTCGATTGCCTCTTCGAGAACCCGTTGATTGAACTCGAGCCAGCTCAGTTCGCGGTTGACGTACCTTGGCAACTTGTCGCTCTCGCGCGACGGTGCAGCATCCGTTTCCGCAGACTGCGAACTCTTGGAGGCAGGCATGGTGATCGCCGAACGACGCGGGTCATTCCAGTTCTTTAATCCTGATATCCCGGAAGTGGATCTCCATGTCGTGGCCGGCATGCAGTTGCAGGGCGATGATGCCGCTGTCGGCCCCATCGGGATCGACGAGGTCGACCGTCGTCACGCCGTTCAAGACCTGCGTAATGTGATCCCCGTCGGCCGTAATGACGTACTCGTTCCAGTCGTCGCGATGAACGGCCTCGTCGACCTGAGTCTGCAGGTCGCCAGTGACATCCACCAGGATGCCTCGTCCCTTCTCCTCATAGAGGATGCCCATGTAGCGCTCCGAAGCGACGTCGGCCTGGTAGCCTCCGACGACAAATCCGGGAATCGGTTCGCCGTCCGCCCCGGCCACCTGCTCGCTGCGATACTGCACGCCGCTGTTGCCGGTATGATTGACGAGCCGAAACTTCACCTTCAGGACGAAGTTGTCGTACTCGCTGTCGCTGATGAGAAACGTGTTGTCGGGGATGTTTCCATCGCACTTGCCGACGATGGCCCCGTCGGCCACCGACCATAAATCGAGATTGCCATGCCAGCCGTCGAGCGTTTCGCCATCGAAGAGCGGGACGAAGCCCTCCTCTTTGGGGGCGTCGGCATCGCGGTTGCCGGCGCGGTTATCGTCGGAGACGCAAATGTTGGCCAACAACGCAATCAACATCACTGCAGCACATGATGGAAACAGTCTGTTCGAACGAAACATGCGAACGCTCGCTTTCTGGGGTCAATGAAGGATGCCAACGGCACACTCGCCGGTGTTGATGAAGAGATTAGAGTCTCGCGACGGCCAAAGGTAGCGTGGCCGTGAATCCGGGGTGGCAGGATCAGCAGCGGCTTGGCGGCCGGCCCAACCGTGGATTGTCTCGTCTCTCTACCTGGTATACACTATGTGTATCCGACCAGGAGCACGCATGCATAAGACCCTCATCAAACACGGTAACAGCTTGGCCCTTGTCATCGACAAGCCCATTCTGGAGATGCTGCAGATCACTGCCGATACTCCGCTCGAACTCACCACGAACGGCGACGCGATATTGATCACGCCCGTTCGCGACAAGCGTCAACAGCGCCGTCTGCGGGCCTCGCTCGACAAGATCAACGATCGCTTCGGCGACGACCTCGAGCGGCTGGCCAGGTAATGCAGACCGTCGAATTCCTGTCATTGGAAGATGTGCTGGCGATCCATCTCGATCAGACCAGTCGCTACGGCGGTGATTCAGGAATCCGCGATCACGGGCTGCTGGAGTCGGCCTTGGCACAACCGCAAGCGGAATTTGGCGGGCAATTGTTGCACGCGTCTCTGTACGACATGGCGGCGGCCTACATGTTCCATATCGTGCAGAACCATCCGTTCGTCGACGGCAATAAACGCACAGGAGCGGTCGCAGCGCTCGTGTTTCTCGACCTCAACGGCATCGAAATCACGGCACCCTCTGGCGCGCTCTATGACATTACGATCTCGGTCGCACAAGGAATTGCCGGCAAGCAGGCAGTGGCTGAGTTCTTTCTCGCACATGCAGTGACTGCGTGACTCGCAAGCGTCCCAGTCACATCGCCGCCGCCCTCGGAAGCAAGCGAAGTCCACTTTAGCGGGTCCGGTGCAACGACAGGTTGGGAGGTATGCTAAGTGGTCCAGTGATGCTCCTTGAGGCAGCTGCGACACGCCTTGATGAACGCAGCTTGATGGCTGTGGGACGGAAATGGAAGGAACGCATCATGAATGACGTTGTAACCAGCTCGACGGAGCGGACTATGAAAGGCTTCGAACACGTTCTTCTTCACTAATACAATTGGTGTGCTCCGTGTTACCAGCGTCGCGACCTCAGCTAGCTTCTTGTTTACCGCCGCATTCAACACGCAGCGGCGCTCTGTGGGCGATAGGCGATTGATGGGCGAGTCGGTGGCGTCGATCATGTAACAACCACGTTCCTGGAATCGCGTCAGCCATAGGTCTTTCTCTCCCGGTCGATACTGAAAATCAGTGAAAACCGCCTCCATCACTGAGCGATACATATGATCCCATCGCTCCTGATGTGGGTTGTAGAAGAAGCGTACTGCGTCATCGACTGACTCAGGCGGAGATTCAGCAATAAGGAGTAGCGCGACCTTCCCCGGTTTGTAGTGCGTTCGCAAACGAGAGACCGTGCTGCTCATGACGTCTAACCGGAATTCAACCACGAAAATCTGGTAGAACTTACCTCACTTGGGTGCCTCCTGGTCGGCGAGAAACTTCATGGCGTCGTTGCGACGTGGATGTCTTCCGCAGCCAACACGTCAATCGCGTATTGAAGGCACGCCCGAATGTCTTCCGACTCGATGTCGGGGTGGTAATCTCGGATGATCTCGGCAAAGGACAGGCCTTCGCGAACCAGTTCCAGGACACTCTGCACGGGAATCCGGGTACCAGCCACGCAGGGCTTCCCAGAATGGATTCGCGGGTTGACGGCAATTCGCTCTTTCATGATGCGTTCATTCTCAGGATCCAACCGGATTGAATCAAGACCATATCAATGCAGCAATCTGTTCCAAACCGATGCGGTGGCTAGAAGCCCCCGCCGCGAATTCTCCGAACCGGCACGCCTTTCCCGGTCTCTGGACTTCAACTCGCGTGGCTCCGACAATCTCACTGGCAACTGATCTCGCACACTCAAACTCTCTCGAAACCATGGCAGATTCCGTAGTTCTCGCGTACAGCGGCGGGCTCGACACCTCCGTCCTGGTCGGCTGGCTGATCGATCAGGGGTATGACGTCCATGCCCTGTATGTGGACCTGGGGCAGCCTTGTGAGGATCGGCCGGCGATCTTGAAGAAGGCTCTCGCCGTCGGGGCGAAGACGTCGGAAGTCGTCGATGCCCGCGAGGAACTGTGCCGTGACTTTGCGTTTCCCGTGCTGCAGTGGCAGGCGAAGTACGAGAACATCTATCTGCTCGGCACATCGATCGCCCGGCCGCTGATCGCCAAATGCTGCGTCCGCCGGGCCAAAGACGTTGGTGCCGTTGCGTTCGCACATGGGGCCACCGGGAAGGGGAACGATCAATGCCGCTTCCAACTTGCGGCCGAGGCTCTTGATCCCACGATGAAGATCATCGCCCCCTGGCGCATCCCCGCGTTTCGCGCAAAGTTCCCCGGGCGCACCGAGATGCTGGCCTACTGCGAACAGAAAAAGATTCCGGTCAAGGCGACGGTCAAGAAGCCTTATTCGAGCGATGAGAACTGCCTGCACATCAGCTATGAAGCGGGCAAGCTGGAAGACCCGGCCGTCGACGGCATTCCCATCATCGATTTCGGCATGACGGTCTCACCGCAACAGGCCCCCGACAAGGAAGAAACCGTCACCATCGGCTTCACTTCGGGTGTGCCGACAACGGTGAATGGCAAGCAGCTCTCGGCCTACGAAATCGTCAACACACTCAACACGATCGGCGGACGCAATGGCGTCGGGCGCATCGATGTCGTCGAGAACCGCTTCGTCGGCATGAAGAGCCGCGGCGTCTACGAGGCTCCCGGCATGACGTGCCTGTACACGGCTCATCAGGCTTTGGAGCAACTCACGCTCGACCGCGACCTCGTCCATCTGCGGGACCGCATCTCACCCGAAGTAGCCGAGATGGTCTACTACGGCTTCTGGTACTGCGCGAAGATGGACGCGCTGATGGCCTTCATCCGCCAGGCCGAAGAGCCGGTGACAGGTGAAGTGACGCTTGGCCTCTACAAGGGGAACGTGCGGGTCATCAGCCGCACTTCGCCGAACAGTCTGTATGATGAAGCGATCGCCTCGATGGAAGCCGGCGGCAGCTACGATCAGACGGACGCCGAAGGCTTTTTGCGCATCATGGGCCTGCCGCTGCGAGTGCAGGGCCGATCGCGTTCGCGGCCCTACTAGGTAAGGGTGTCGAGAACCAGAGATCGGCATCGAAAGTGGAGCCGCGTAGCGGCTGAGATGAATGACGAGAGGTGATCGCAGCACGAGATCGTTGTTCGTTGCTATCGGCTGTATGCTCCACGCCCTCAGCTCTTCGCTCCCTGCTACCTGATCACTTCCGACGGGATGCCCTCCCTATCGACTCGATCCCAGGACACCGTCGACGCGGGGATTCCGCTGGCCAATTCCTCCAACAGGGCGGCGATGCGCTGATGCACCGCGGCGGTTTGCGTGATGATCAGCCAGGTGTACGCCGGGGGTTCGGGTTCGGACAGATCCTTGACGGGTTTATCGGGAGGGGAATCGTCGTCCATCTGAAAGAATCCGCCCTGATGGTTCAGGGGATTGGGGCCTGCATCTCCCGAGTGACGAATCACGCCGACGGCATCGGGCTGTGCATCGCTTCGCCAGGTTTCGGGCGCGATCAGGCGCGGCAGTTCCCGCTGCAGGTCGTCGGCCGTGTCTGAAAGGAGTGAATAGTAGCGAGTTTCGACGGCCGCTGGATCGAAGGGTATCTCGGCAAGGGGCGTCAGGTGCGCTCGCAGTTTGGCGAATAGTGCGACGACCTCCTCGTGCACGGCTTGTGTCGTGCGAAATGCCAGCCGTCCGCCAGGCAGCGCCGTTTCGGCTCCCCCGAATCCGTCAATATCGCCCCACTCGCCCGATGTCTGTGCCTGCACGAGGTCGATCATCGCCTGATAGTCGGGCCGGCCATTCGATGAAGGCATCGCATCGAGAAGGTCGGAGACCTGATAGATGTTTGTCACGAATCTGTCGTAGGCCCTTTCCTCGGATGTGATGTTGATGAGGCCGTTCTCAACCTCGTAGGTGAGATAAGTGCCGGCGACATCTTCCAGCATGAGGTTCAACACCTGCCGCAGCGGACGCTCGCCCTGCTGGTAGGTGACCTCTTCATCCAGAGTGATTCCTATATCCGCGAGGGCCGTCTCACGAACCTGAAACGGAATACCGATTTGAGTCGAGAATTCGTCGATCACGATTGCGAGCGGCTGATTTTCGAACTCAATCGCCACCGGTTGATCGAGTGCAGCAAATGCGACTGCATTCGTTGCATCCGCCGGTCGCACGACACGCGCATCGACACGCAATGCGTCCAGTATCGAGCCGACCTCTCGCTGCGTGAACGGCGCTTGCCTGACGAGCAGCACATTGCCGACCACGTCGGCCGCGCCGCCGATGCCGTCCATGTCTTGCCATTCCCCGCTGGTCTGATCCTGCAGGAAGTCGATCAACCACTGGCCGTCGTCGTTCGGGCCCAGCAGGTCGCCGACTTCGTAGGCCATCGGTAATCGCATATCGACTGTGACCTCGGGAGTGGAGATCGAAAGGATGTCGTCTTCAAAGTACCATTCCAGTTGTGTTCCGGCGACTTCGCGCAATCCCTGGTCGAGAGCCATGTAGAGCGGCAGGCCGCCGGGGATGGAGACCAGATCGTTCTGAGTCAACCCGGCGTCCTCCAAATCGTCCAGACGCAGATCAACGCGAATATCGTACTCCCGCTGGATGTACTCTGCTGCCGCGATGAGCGGCACATCGACCACTGGCTCGTCGAAGAGTTGCCGCATCACTTCTGGTACGGATGAGGGTGCAGCGACGTAGCCGACCTCCTGTTCAGGCATTTCCGAAATCGTCTGCCACGGGTCGACGCGATCGGCCGCCGCCCAGTCGGGATCGCTGAGAACGTCGGAACGGATGGAGGCATCGAACTCTGACACGTGCGAACTGGGACCGATCTGGTAATTGCTCTCGGCCCTTCCCAACCGGCGACCCGGATCGTTCAACTCTTCGATAAAGTCGGCGATCTGCTCATGGACGGCATTGGTCTGCCGAATGATCAGCACGACGTCGTGGCATGAAGGAGTTGTCGAAGAGCTTTGGCCCAATCCTCCGCCGAAACCCTGGTACGTCGGCAGCGACTGGGCTGCGTGAACCGCGGGACCGATCGGTACTTGAAAGAATCCTTGGCCACCGCCGCCGAAGCCTCCTTGCCCGCCGTACCGGCCGCAGGGAGACGGCCCCCAGTTGTCTGCAATCCGCACGCGACTGATCCACGCGGCGTCGCGATCGCCATTGATCGACCACTTGCCGGGGGCGATGAGTTCCGGCAGCAGTTGTTCCAGCCGATCGGCCATCGCAGTCTTCAGGTAATAGTGCCTGACCTCGAACGCAGCGGGATCGACGTCGACGGCCGTCGGCGTGACGAGCTTGTCTCGTAGCAGCGACAGCAGCTCCGCGATTTCTTCGTGTATTGCGGCGGTTTGCCGAATGACCATGTACCCGTTGGGAAGGATGCCATATTCGCCGACGACGCCTCCGTCATCGTACCAAAGCCCGCTTGTATGACCTGCGACCAGTTCCAGCACGCTGCTCATCGACGCCACCTGCAGCAGGTCGCGAACGTCGTAGAGGGCGAGTTCGAAATGATCGGCGGAGTGATCCACTGTCGTAATGCAGATCGCTCCGTTTTCGACCAAGTACGTCAGTCGCGTCCCACCGATGTCGGCCAGCATGTGCTTGAAAACCGAACGCAACGAGCGGGCGCCGAGGTGATAGCTGACAGGGACTATCGCTTCGATCCCCGCGTCCTGAAGTGAGGTGACGCGCATGCGGATCGGCACGCCGACTTGCTCGCTGATGCGGGCCAGCACCTGATCGAGCGGTTGCGACTCGATGTCGATATCAATCGCCTGATCGAGCGCCTCGAACAATCGCTGATGATGCGGCGGATGATCGACGCGAATGATGCGGCCGTCGCGCGAAAGCGCGTCGAGCAGTTTAGCGGTCTCCAGATGTATCGCTTGAGTCTGCCGCATGACCAATACGCCGCCGACCGGGTCGATCTGGCCAGGAGGAAGATCCAACTCGATCATCCAAATGCCGCTCGTAAACGACTGGACAGAATCCATCTGCGCCCGTGTGTCCCAACCTGGACACTGCAATGACGACGCGTCGTACACCCGCACCTGATATCGATCAACCGCGTCTTCCTCGGTCGTGATCTTGAGCACTCCGTCTTCCATCACCCACGTAAGCTGCGTGCCGGCGACATCTTCCAGTGCGACGGCGAGAGCCTGATAGAGCGGCAGGCCGGCGGGGAAGTCGATCTCTTCGTCGATCGTGATTCCCGCGTCCCCCAGAGCACTCTCTAACAGAATCACTGCGAGGCCGTACTTCTCACGAAGATGAATGGCGAGTTCGCTGAGGGGGACGCTCTCCAGCGCTTCATCGACGATCTGATCCATCCCCTCCGGCAGGTAGGGGGCCGGGTCGATGTAGACAACTTCGGGAATCGCCGGCTGGTCGTCGGCGACTGCCAACTGAGCCAAAAGAGTGCAGCCGAGGGTTACGACGAAGGTGCATTGAGGTCGCCGCATGTTGCTGTACCCTGTGAAGTGGCCATTCCGTGAAGTGCCGATGCAGTGTGGCTTTGCAGGACGGATGGCATCAACTCTCCCGGGTGATTGCCGTTACGCACCTTGTCCCGCCGGGGGCAGAGCCGTCCCTTCAAAGAAACGGGAACGGGGGAGGCGAATCAACCGGCTCGATCGAATAATCGTTCGACTCAAGACGCCAATTCGGTGCCTCTGTCGCCCCTGCGGGGCTTTGCCGGTTCGCGGGGCGTCCGTATCCACCGATAAATCGGTGGGCTATTGTCGGGTGTCCCTGCGGGACAGAAAATGACCCGCGATCTGCGATCATTTCAACTCGGTTGGCAACACGAATCTCGACACCATCTCTTCCACTCAAGGAATCACCATGCATTCGTTCGTCAATTGTCACATGCATGTGGTGTTTGCGACGAAAGACCGGCGGCCGCTGATCACGCCCGAACTCGAGGAGCGGCTCTGGCCGTATCTGGGTGGGATCGCGCGTGAGCACAAGATGCGGGCGTTGCAGGTGGGCGGAGTGGCCGACTATGTCCATATTCTGTTGTCGCTGCCAGCGACGTTGTCGATTGCGAAGGCGGTGCAGCTCATCAAGGGAAATTCGTCGAAGTGGATTCACGAGACGTTTCCAGAATACGAAGAGTTCGCGTGGCAGGAGGGTTACGGTGCCTTCAGCATTGGCGTGTCGGGAATTGACGACACACGCGGCTACATCCAGAAGCAGGCGGAGCATCACCGCCGGAAGACCTTTCGAGAGGAATTGGAGGCGATCCTCAAGAAGCACGGGATCGAGTACGAGGCGTGGATGCTCGATTGAGCATGTCTTGTCGCCGTCCCGCCAGGGACCGCCGAGAATAGCCCACCGTTTCAACGGTGGGTTGCGAGCAGCAACAAGAAGGTGAGTCCCGCCAGGGACGAAAGAAGGGGGATCATCGGGTCATCTCGATCTATTTGATGAGAGACCGTGTTGTGCGGCGATTCTGTCGCCCCTCCGGGGCTTTTGGCGTCTTGGGTGCCTGTTACCCACCGATAAATCGGTGGGCTATTGTCGGATGTCCCTCCGGGACAAGCTCAATCAGGCACTGAGACACATGTGATGGCTCGCGTCACGGGAGGGCGACGGATGTGCGGACACGCAAGGTCTTGAAACGTCAAGAGCCTCAAGCCAAGAGCCTAATGCCTTTTGCGCCCCCGGATCAGCGACGGGGCGCACATACAAAGAAAAAAGGGGTGGCTAACCGGATTCGAACCGGCGACCTCCAGAACCACAATCTGGCGCTCTAACCAACTGAGCTATAACCACCATGTAGGTAAGACGTGCTGAGAATATCGGCTGCCCAATCCGCAAACAAGAGTCTGGTTTTCGGGTGCCTATTCCCTCAGCGAGGAAGAGTGAGGCAAGGGGACGTTTCAAATCCAAGTAACTCCCCTCACCCCGGCCCTCTCCCCCGCAGTCGGCGTGATCTGTGGTGTGTCGTGGCAGCGGGGGAGAGGGAGTTCAGTATCGGCTCGCTAGACGATGCGTGACTCAATGTCCCCTTGTCAGACACGACTTGTTCACGCCGGTTCGCGTTGCCACGCGACTCACGCGGCCGTCAGCGCCTGTCGCCGCGACAGGTGCCCGGCGTACCAGGTTTCGGCGAGCAGCAGCACCACTGCGGCCAACAGCAGCCAGCGCCAGTGTTTCTGGCCGGCTTCGAGTTCGCGGCGGCTGGCGGACTCTTCTGCGGCTTCCCGCGCGGCCAGTGTGACGGCATCGGTGATGCCGAGCGGAATGCCGGCCGCTTCGAGCACATCGGCATCGAGCGGTGCGATGCGCGACTCGTTCGGATCGAGATTCACCGCGATCGGCAGATCGAGATCGATCGCCGCGTTCCGCAGGTGATAGACGCCCGGCGAGTCGAGCTCGAAGACTGATGCGCTCGCCACGCTCCCCTCGTCGGCGTCGGAGTGCACGACTTCGGTTTCATTCCACGACTCGCCCACGAGTTCCGCGAGATCGAGTGTGTCGCCGACGTGAAAGAGCCGTGGAATCGTGCCGGAGCGCGAGGCTTCATCAAGAATCGAATTGAGCAGCGGCACGAACTTGGTCGAGCGGGCGAGATCGCTGTCGTCGGGCCACCAGCCGGCGGCGAGCAGAATCAGCGGGCCGCCGGCGGCATCGCGCCATTCGAGCAAAGCCGGGTCGCCGTCGTCGAATCGCGCGAGGACTTGAGCATCTTCCAGCCACGCCGGATCGAGTCGTCGATGCTGCCAGAAGTGGAGGCGCGAAAAATCCGAATACCGCGGGTCATCAAACACTCGCAGGACGAGTGATTCGAACTGCATCTCGGTCCAGACCACAAAGTCTTCAGGCGTGATGTCGATCGTCGCGCCCGCATCGATACTCGTCTGACCCATGATGTCGGGAACCATGCGAGCCGATGGAGCATCTCGCGGGGCGGCAAGAATAGTGCCGCCGCCTGCCAGATAGTTTTGCAGCGTTGCCACCATTTCGCCCGTTGGAGCCGCTGTGCAGACGACGAGATGGACGCCGTCGAGTTCCAGTGGCGCGGCATCGGCATGACTGGTCTCGGCGGACGCGAGCGGTCGGCCGCTGGGATCGACGAACGTCACAGTCACGCGCCGCAAAGGCGTCGGAGAAAATGCCAGCGGCAGATAGAACTCGGGAGTGTCATCGCTGAAGGCGATCGCATCTTCCACAAACGTCGCAGCGCTCGACCCGACGCAGACCACTCGCAGATCGCGAGTGTTGGGAGGACTGACGTAACACACATTGTCGAACGGCTCGCCGTCTCTCGACAGCACGACACGTTGCAGAGATGTTCCCGGCTGTGAATCTCCTGCCGCAATGGGAAGCGGCAACGTGACGACTCGGCTTTGACCGGCGGGCACGTAGATAGTGACGGGATCGATCACCGCTCGCTCGCCGGTGCGGGAATCGACGAATTCCGACTGCCATCCAACTTGAAATGTCTCGGTTTGCGACGCGGCAGCATTGTCGACTCGCAGCAGGACGCCCTCTGCTTCGTTTGTTCTTGCGCCAGCTAACGGACGCGCCGAGGCATTGTCGCGACTGGCGTCATCGCCGAGAGGGAGGATCGTCACGAATACATCATCGGGCCAGTCTCCCAGTTCGAGCGAGTCGAGTTTGCTCCCTGACTGCATGTCGCTCAGCAGCACGATCTCCTTACTTTCGGCATGGCTGTCGACCGATTCATCCAGCAGGTCATCACTCGCTCGGCGCAAGGCCAGTCCGAGATCGGTGGAGTTCCAGCCGGGCTGGAGTTCGCGGAGCCCATCGAGCGCCGCGGCTGTGCGCTGTTCGACGGGGAGTTCGTTCCAGCCGGCGAATGAAATCAGCGTACGGGTCTTGTCGTCGAACGTCATCACGGCCAGACTGTCGCCGGGTTGCACGTCGTCGAACCAGTCCTCCGACTGTTCGAGGGCGGCGTCCCAGAGTCCTTCGCGCTGCATGCTGCCGCTTACGTCAACGAGCAGCACCAGCAAGCGCCGTTCCCCATCGGTGTCGGCCCGCAACTCACTGTTGAACAAGAATGGCCGGGCGAACGCGAAGGCCAGCAACAGCACTGCCAGCGCCCGCATCAACAGCAGCAGCCAGTGTTCGATGTTGCTGCGCCTGGTAATCCTCGGCGGCGACGGCGTGAGGAACATCAGCGTGCTGAACGGCACCCGCCCCTTGGGCGTACGGCGGATCATGTGAAACACGATCGGGAACGCGATCGCCAGTCCGGCCGCCAGAAACCAGGGAGTGAGAAAGCTCATACTTCAAACGTCTCGTACAGCTTGGGGATGATCGGGTCTTCGTCGCAGTCATCACGCACCGCCGCCGCCAGGGCCAGCGCGGCATCGGGTTCGCCGTGCACGAGGAACGCCTTGCCGATGTGACCGTGTTTGTTGGCCTCGCCGAACCACCATTTGAGATCGTCGGCGTCGGCATGTCCGGACAGTCCGCTGAGGACCTCGACGTGGGCCTTCAAGGGAACTTCGTAATCGAAGATTTTGACGAAGGGTCGTCGATCCTGAATCTGCCGGCCGAGCGTGTGCGGGGCCTGATACCCGATCAGACAGATGGTGTTCTCCGCGTGCCTCGCGGCGTGCTTGATGTGATGCACCACGCGGCCTCCTTCGCACATGCCGCCGGCGGAGATCACCACGAAAGCCCCTTCGCGGGAGTTGAGGGCGCTGCTCTCTCCCTGCGAGCCGACATAGGTGAGGCCGTCAAAGCCGAAGATGTCTTTATCGGATCGCAGAGTGGCACTGACGTCTTCGTTCATGATGTGGCTATGCCGTCGGAAGACTTGCGTCACTCTCGTGGCGAGGGGACTGTCGACAAACACGGGAATCGGCGCGAGCGTCCCATTATTGAACAGGTCATTGAGGTAATACACGACCTGCTGCGTGCGTTCCAGGCTGAAGGCGGGAATGATCAACCTGCCGCCTCCCTGTGAAGTTTCGCGCACGATGCGCGCCAGTTCGGCCTTGAGATCCGAGGACGCGGGATGCTGCCGGTTGCCGTAGGTACTTTCACAAATGAGCACGTCGCAGCCGTCGATCGTTTCGGGATCGACCAGCAGCGGCATGTTGCGGCGGCCGAGGTCGCCGCTGAACGTGAGCGTGCGGCCCTGGCCGCTGTCACGCAATTCCAGTTCGACAATTGCCGATCCAAGAATGTGCCCCGCTGGCCGGAACCGGGAGCGCACATCATTCCCCAGCGAATGCCACTCGTGGAACGGCAGCGGTTCGACCAGTTTCATCAGTCCGTCGACATCGTCATCGTCGTAGAGCGGATCGACGCGCGGATGGCCGGGCTTCAGCTTACGCGACAGATACTTCGCATCTTCGAACTGAATATGGGCCGAGTCCTTGAGCATCAGTTCCGCAAGTTCGGCCGTCGCCTCGGTGCAGAAGACGGGGCCGCGAAAGCCGGCGCGGTACAGTCCCGGCAGGTTGCCGCAGTGATCGATGTGCGCATGTGAGAGGAAGACCGCATCGAGCCGCTTGGGATCGCAGAAGAACTTCTCATTGAGTTCGCGCGAGCGAGCCCGCGGTCCCTGGAAGAACCCGCAGTCGAGCAGCAGCCGACGGCTCGTCGTTTCGACGAGATGCTGGCTGCCCGTGACTTCGCCGGCTGCTCCCAGGAACGTGATCTTCATAACGAATAGTCGCCTTTCGCTCCGCGAAAGCGGTGGCGGATAGGTCGATGCTGCTGTGCCATGGCGCTATGGGAGAGTGTTACGACAATCCGTCGCGGCTTTCGCGGAGCGAAAGGCGACTAATTCCTCCGGCTCGACTTACAGACCACGAAGATCGCGGCACCGAACATGAGGAAGACGATCACAATCTCCATCGTCATGGGCCGAGACGTCTGCATCACGGGCGAAGTGTTCGTCGCACCGCCCGCAGTCGGCGCGGGTGCGGACGGTTGCGGTTGAGCCGACGCGATCAGCGGGAGGCACATCGCGACGACAAGCGCGTAGATTAGCCGACGAATTCTTCGTCGCTGCCGATTCCCGTGGATCAATGCGTGAGTCACGACAAACTCCTGTGAATGGGGGAGGACGATAGTCTCTCGATTTCCCTGGGACGATGCCAGTGCACCGAATATGGAGGCAATGGGGATTGTGAACTGGTAATTGGCAATTGAAGAGCGACTGTTTCGAAAATCGCCCATGACAATCCCAAGTCGCCATTGTCTCCTATGGCCTCTCGGCTGAGCCACTCGACGATGTTCCGGCGGGTGACACTGTCAAAGTGTGCCGCCGGCAAAGCCGGCTCTGCCAGTGCGAACTGTCCATTGAATTGGCCACGCGCAGAACGCCTCAATGTAGATCGTTATGATCTCGAATGGTGAAAGTACAACGGCAATGGAGAGCCGACGCTGCATTCGCACTGGCACACACTGGTAACATGGCTCCCGAATCCGAAAAGTCGATCTTTCTCTCCGCCCTCGACCGCGAATCGCCGGCTGATCGCGAGGCTTATTTGGCGAGCGCCTGCGGGCGGAGTGCCTCGCTCAGGCAGGCCGTCGATGAACTGCTCGCCGCCCACGACAAGGCGGAGAACTTCCTCGACCGCACGCCCGGGCCGGTCGTTCTACTGAGGGAGAAGCTCGAGGCTGCCGTCGGCCTCGACTCGCCCGCCGGTTTCGCCGCCGACCGCACCGGCGAGGTCATCGGCAACTTTCGGCTGCTCGAAAAGATCGGCGAAGGGGGCTTCGGGCAGGTCTATGTCGCCGAGCAATCGCTACCGGTAAAGCGGCGCGTGGCCCTCAAGCTCATCAAGCCGGGAATGGATTCCCGCGAAGTGATCGCCCGCTTCGAAGCCGAACGGCAGGCGCTCGCGATGATGGATCATCCCCACATCGCCCGCGTGTTCGATGCCGGCACCACGAGCACGGGGCAGCCGTTCTTCGTGATGGAACTCGTTCGCGGCGTGCCGATCACGCAGTTCTGCGAACAGCGCCAACTCACTCCGCGGCAACGGCTGGAACTGTTCATCGACGTCTGTCAGGCGGTGCAGCACGCCCATCAGAAGGGTGTGATTCACCGCGACCTCAAACCGTCGAACGTGCTCGTCACGCTGCACGACGGCGTGGCGGTGGTGAAAGTGATCGACTTCGGCGTGGCCAAGGCGATCAGCGAGCCTTTGACGCAGTCGACGATCTACACGCGCTTCACGCAGATGATCGGCACCCCGCCGTACATGAGTCCCGAGCAGGCGGAACTGAGCGGCCTCGACATCGACACCCGCAGCGACATCTATTCGCTGGGCGTGATGCTCTACGAACTGCTCACCGGCACGACGCCGTTCGATCAGCAGCGATTGCGAATGGTGGGCTTCGATGAACTGCGGCGCATCATTCGGCACGAAGATCCGCCGCGGCCGAGCACGAGGCTCTCGACGCTGGCTCAAACCGTAACGATGGCGGCGGGCTTACAGGGGGCCGACTTGCGTGAACTGACTGGCATGCTGAAAGGGGATCTCGACTGGGTCGTGATGAAGGCCCTCGACAAGGATCGTAAACGGCGCTACGAGACGGCTGCCGACTTCGCGCGGGATGTGCGCAGGTACCTCGATCAGGAACCGGTCATCGCGCGGCCCCCCTCGCCGTGGTACCGCTTCAGCAAGTTTGCGAGTCGCAACAAAGTGGCGATCACCACGGCGTCACTGGTGCTGGCGGCTCTCGTCGTGGGGACGACGGTCAGCGTGTGGCAGGCGATACGGGCCACGCGGGCTCAGGCGGAAACCGATGCCTTCGTGGTGAAACTCAAGGAAGCCAACGTGCTGCTCGACAGCGCGCGGGCGAATACCGATGAGCAGCGCTGGAGCCTCGCCCTGTCGCAATACACCAAGGCGGCCGAACTGCAGCCCGAACACTATCTCGTCTGGTCGGGTCGCGGCTCGCTTTACGTGCGGCTCGGCCTGTGGAAACTGGCGGCCGACGACTACGCGAAGGCTCTAGATCTCGGAGCGCCAGCGAACAACCCCGGCTGGTGGGGGGTGCCGCAATTGTGTCTCTACGCGGGAGAC
>JANNSB010000542.1:0-3281 GCA_031402175.1 Planctomycetaceae bacterium | reverse complement strand
GATCGCGACCCCCAGCAGCGAGGCGTCGGCCCAGAATGCGGCCCCGCGATCGTGCGGCTGATCAACAGTCTCGGCGGCGGCAGGTGCGTTCAAGCGTGATGATTTCTGCTGAATGGTCTGAATCGCCGTCATTCTGCACGTTGGACAACTCCCAACGCACTGGGTTCACGCACTTTCCTTGTAGCCGTGTCTGCCCCAGACACGGGGCGACGCGCGTGGACGTCATCTTGTCATCGAGTCTCTTCAGCGGTCAGTCATGAGTCAGTCGTCTTATCCCTGTCTCGGCGGCTGGGGACAGCCGCCGCTACGCACTTTCGCGGAACGATTGGCGACCATACGCTACGTTCCCAGCCTTTCCCCTTCAACGACAGTCGTCCGAATGTTCACAAAGCTGTCCAGGTTCTGTGATGACTACATCCCCGGCTTCCGCATGCTCAAGCGATTGCCAGGGCAGTTGCTGGGCGTCAACCCCTTTGCCGGTGACACGAGGCCCGTTCGAGTGCCGATCTTCTTCGGGCCGCGCGGCCGGCCCACATTGCCGTTTCCACACCCCTGGAACTACACCGAGCCAATCCGCATTCTGGAGACCTACTTCTGGGGAGCCGATGACGATCAAGGATCTGGCAGGCACAATCGGTATCTCGACATGCCGGGCTTCGCGCCGATCCTGGTGTCGCGCGATCCGGGGATTATTCGGGCCATCACGACCGACACGGGTGATGGCGCCGGGCAATTCGATCGCGACACGCTCCCCTCCACCGGCATCGCCCGCGCCACCGGTCCCGACACGCTCCTCTACGCCAACGGCCCCGAATGGAAACGGCAACGCAAGCTGGCCGCATCCCCCTTCGGCAAGACGACGCTCTACCAGCCGGAGATGTTTCAGGAGTTTGAGGTCACGTTTCGTCAGACGGTGCATGAGCGCCTGGAGGCTCTCCGCCTGCGACTGGAGCGCGAAGGCCGCACCAGCACGCGCATCGCGCTGGAGCCGGAAATCAAAGTCGTGATGCTGGAGATGCTCTCCAACAACTTTTTCGGCACGGAGATCTCGTATCAGGAGCTGCGGGAGCGATACGTCCCAGCGCTCGAGCGGGTGATCGATCACATCGTCCGCGACACGGTGACCAACAAGCTTGGCGTGCCGGTGCGGAAGCTGCCCAGCTTCACGAAGCAGATCGCTCAGGCGAAGCGCGACTACGCCGACTTCGATGAGCTGACTAACCTCGTTCTCGCCGCCCGCAAGGGACAGCGCGGACTCTGGAAGCAGTATCGTGCCGACTCGACCGACGAGAAGCTGCGGAGCAACATCAAGGTCTTTCTGGCAGGCGCACTCGAAGCCACGACCTCGTACGCGGCCTGGACGATCGCCCATCTGGCCCGCAATCCGGCGGCGCAGGGGAAGGTGTTTCAGGAAGTGCAGACGATCGATTGTTACACGCCCGATAATCTCAACGAAGCGACCTATCTCGGCAACGTGCTCGACGAGACGCTCCGCCTGACGCCGGCGCTGTACTTCCTGCCGCGCCGGGCGACAGTCGACACCTGGGTGGAGACGGCTGACGGCCGGAAGATGTACATCCCGCGCGGCACGCACATTCTCCTAGACATCTGGCACGCGAATCGCCACGAAGACCACTGGGGCGTCGCGGTGACAGGTTATCCGGCGCATGAGTTTGTTCCCGAACGCTGGGCGGAACTGGCCGCGCGCGGTCGGGCGTCGAAAGAAATGCTGCACTTCGGTTTCGGTCACGGCCCACGAGTGTGTCCCGGCAAGCATCTCGGCCAACTCGAAGTCGGGCTGGCTGTCGGCGCGCTGGTGAAACTCTTCAAGCTCACCGCGCCGCAGACTGAATATGCGGTGAAGGCGGGCGTATCGACGAAGCCCGCGGACGGTGTGCTGGTGGATCTGGAGATGCGGACGTAGCGCGAAGCTCGAACTGGTGTAGCGTCCCACGAAGACACGGAATGGACCGCGGATGGCGCGGATTTGGTGGATTCCCGCAGATCTGAGACATGGGGTTCGAATCTCATCTGTTGCAGATCCGCGAAAACCCGCGTCATCCGCCCAATCCGCGGTCTATCGTCTGCAGCCCAGGACTAACGCTACAACATCGCAAGCTTCGCTCTGGATCCTGAAGCCACCGACTGCTCTCATGCAACTAACGCAGTTTTGTCAAATTGAATGATGTCTAAAGCACTACCCACACCTGTTCTGCCCGAATCGGACGCCGATGGCAACTATCCTGCCATTTCATACGCACGGGCCTCATTGGCACGAAAGATCATTCTGTGCCGGGAAGCCGTCGGAATGAGGCAGGCGGTGTTCGCCCGTGCTGCCAGTATGAATGTCGCTACATTGTGCAGGATCGAATCCGGCAAGGTGACACCCGCGTTGAAGAGCATCGAACGCATCGATCGCGCACTCAGGCGACTTGAGAAAAACGCGAAGAAGTGACTGTTCAGGCTACGGCACAGGCACGCCGCAACTGGCCGCGTACATCAGTCGCCGGTCGCCGCGATCAAGCAATGTGGCGTGAAGTGATCGCAACCTGCGGGTGAGCGTGCCTGCGAAGACCTGTTCGCCGTTGAAGCGAACCGTCACCGGCTCGTCGAGGTTCACGAGATCGTCATTGAGCAACACGGTGAACGCTTCGACGTTGTCGGACCGAATCGAAACCGTCTGCCTGTCAATCTGGGCGACGATTTCATCGCCAGCCTGGGCGAATGCCGAATCGACGCTCAGCCAGTAGAACGACTCATTCAGGATCTGGTGGCGTTCCACGGGGCGAATACCGATCGCGTTTATCTGCTGGGGTATTCAGCGGGAGGCGACGGCGTCTATCAGGTCGCCCCGCGGATGGCCGATCGACTCGCGGCCGCCTCGATGATGGCCGGTCATCCCAATGAAGCCTCGCCGGTCGGGCTGCGCAACTTGCCGTTCGCAATTCATGTGGGCGAGCACGATGCCGGCTACAACCGCAACGCCGTCGCACAGGAATGGGGCCGCAGGCTGGCCGACCTGCATTCGGTCGACCCTGACGGATACACGCACGTCTGCGAACTGCACACCGGCAAGGGGCATTGGATGGACTTGGAAGACGCCGTCGCCTTGGAGTGGATGAGCGAGTTCACCCGCAACCCCGCGCCCGAGCGCATCGTCTGGCGGCAGGACGATGTGCTGCACAAGTCGTTCTACTGGCTGAGCGTCGTTTCGGCATTCGCCCAGGCTGGCGATGAAATCTTCGCCCAGATTGACAGGCAGACGGTTTCGATTCGGTCCG
>JANNSB010000541.1:0-6082 GCA_031402175.1 Planctomycetaceae bacterium | reverse complement strand
TCGAGCAGTGGAATGTGTCCGAACGCGTCCTTTTCAGCCGCGAACTCGCGACCCAGGCCTTCGTCGTAGTCTCGCTTGCGTTCGACGTCGGTCAGGCAGAGCATGGCCTTGGCCATCTCGTTGAGCAGTTCCTGCGACTGCACCGAGAACTTGCCGGTGGCGTACTTGCGGACGTGGGAGTTGAGCTTCTTGTAGTGCGCGCGGATCTTCTCGGCATCATCGGTGAATCGCACACAGCGCAGCAGTTCGTAGTGATCCGGCGGGCGCGGGCCCTCCGGAATTCCGAGCCATTCCTTGTAGAAGTCCTTTTCAGCCATTGCCAGTCATTGCCAATGCACGTCGAACTCAGTTGCCAAAGTATGGCGCTGCGTTATTCAACCATATAATCCTTGAGCAGGGCTTCGAACGTCGAGACTCCCGCATCATCGAGGCCCGAAGCGCGATGAATCTCGATCTGGCCGGCCTTGCCCCCGGTGAGATCCTTGGCCTGAATGTCGATCCGCCCGTTCTTGTCGTAGGCGTAGGTCACCTCGACGGGTGAGCCGGCAGGCAGATTGGGCGGCAGACCCACGATGCGGAAATCACCAATCACCGTGCAGGCATCGGGATCCGTCGCATCCCCTTCCAGCACGCAGATGTGAATCCGCTGCTGATTGGGGGAATTTGTCACGAATTTCTGCGTGACGTTGTGCGGAATCGACGTGTTCTTGGGAATCATGATGTGATTCAGCTTGCGATCTCGATTGTTGGGATCGGAGATCCTCACCCCCAGCGAGTGCGAGTTGACATCGGACATGCCCACGGCCCGCAATCGCGTGATCACCGCCCTGCCGAGCCGGCTGTCGCCGCCGGTCTGCCGGGCTTCGAGAATCGCGGCATGGATAGCCGCTCCCTGGGCCACGGCCTCCTCAGGCTTGATGACGTCGCGCGTCGGTTCACGTCCCGTGACCTCGCGGAGCATCGTTTCGACCACCGGCATATAGGTCGAGCCACCGACCAGCAGCACTTCGTCGAGTTCTCCTTTACCGACGCCGGCCTGTTCCATCACGAGTTCGGTCGTATCGCGGGTGCGCTGCATCAGGTCGCCGGTCATCCGCTCGAAGTCGCCGCGGGTCAAAGAAACCGTCAGGCTCTTCCCCTTGTAGTAGCACGAGACGGGCACCTGGGCCTTATCACTCAGGTCGCGCTTGGCATCTTCGCAGTCTCGCGTGAACTGCATCAGCGTTTCGGGATCCTCGCGCGGGTCTTCCCCATACTTGCGGTGGAACTGCTCGGCCACATGGTCGACGATACGGCGGCTCCAGTCGAGGCCGCCCAGCATCACGTCGCCGTCGGTCGCCAGCACGCGGAAGGCGGTCGGCGTGTAGCGCACGACCGTGACGTCGAACGTACCCCCGCCGAGGTCGTAGACCATGATCGTCTTCTCGATGTTGCCCAGGTCGGTACGGCCCAGTTCACCCATCTTCCACGCATAGGCGAGCGTGGCTGCCGTTGGCTCGTTGATGATGTCGATGACGTTGAGCTTCGCGATCACGCCGGCGTCCTGCGTGGCCTTGCGGCGGACATCATTGAAGTAATACGGCACCGTGATGACGGCGTTCGTGATCTTGCCGATCTGCTTCTCGGCGTCTTGCTTGAGCTTTTTGAGGATCATCGCCGAGATAACTTCAGGCGTGAGCTTCTTCCCCTGATAGACGACGTAGTAGTCTTTGTTGCCCATCTGCCGCTTGACGGCCTCGACAATGTTGTCGGGCTTCTCGAGCGACATGCGCTCAAAGGTCGGCCCCACGATGACCTTGCCATCGTCTCCGAGCAGCACGACCGACGGAGTGATCGGCTTGCCATCGGAATTGAGCATCGAGATTGGCGTGCCGGCTGCGTCGAGCTGCGCAATCGTCGAGTAGGTCGTGCCCAAGTCCACTCCGACGGTGTTGCCTTCCAGTATTTTTATCATGCGATTGCCCTCTGTCTTGCGTGGCGCGCGTCGCGCCGGGAACTGTGAATATGCCGATTGGCAGGTGAATGGGGCTCTGTCAAAAGCCGCTTCTCCACCCTCGAATTACGGGGCGGGAGGTCGAATCTCAACGGATCGAGCCGGAATTGTCGAAGTCAACGGGCGCGATTGTGACGGTCCCCCAAACGGGAATCAAGCAATCGCCGGGCGGTTCGTGGGGGAAGTGGGGGAATCATGAATGCGACCGTTGCTGGCGGTGCGGACCGTTTCCGGCAGAGTGCATGACGGGAAACGAGGTCACGGATCGTCGCCCGGTGATGGGGTCGGTCAATCCGTTGGCACACTTGCCCGGTAGAGACCGACAGTCACGAACAGATTCCCCGAATCGAGCAGCGATTGGGTAAATGTCCGTTCGTACCTGAGTGGCGTCGTCATCATTCCATAACCATTCGCGGAAATGACGACCCAGTAATTGCTGGTGTCGGCTCGTCCGGGATTCCTGGTGGACGAGTTTGTGGCGAAGGTGACTGCAATCGATGCCGATCCGTCCGCCTGCGTCTCTTCATAAGGGAAGTCTTCGAAGTCGGCGTCAGGGAACCGGCCCGCGAGTTCTCGCACTTCTCCCTGCGAATGGGGCCATCCGCCCCAGACGATCGCGACTTTTGCGTTCTCGATCGGCTGCGACGTCGTGACATCGAACACAAGAACCCGCACCGCAACATCGATCTCCCCGGTGCCGACACTGTAGACGTTGGACAGCAGCAGCGCGATCAGGATCCCAATGATCACCACCGTGACGATCCATTCGGCGATCGTCACCCGTCCCAATCGTTCCAGCAGTTTTTCTGCGAAACGCGGCATGCAATACCCGTGCAGTTCGTTCGAGTTCCGATCCGTCAGTTTATCTTACTTCGCGGTTGGACCGAGGTGCAGTCAGTCGGCGGAAGCCGCCGGATACAGGCCGACGCTCACATGTAGTTTACCCGCACTGCGCAGGGTCGCGGTCGGCATTGACTCGTATCGGATAGGTGTAGTAAACGTTCCGTACCCTTCCGCTGAAACAACGACCCAGCGCCGGCTGAGCAGCGCCCGCGGTGTGGTGTTCTTGTAGGAAACGGTTGTGCTGAATTCTGTGTTGATTGTGGCGACGCCATCGCTCTGTGTCCTTTCAGTGCCGTAAGGCTTCAGTTCTGCGGGATCGAGTCCTGCCGGCGGAAAGTGTCTCTCGTAATCGCCAGGCTCGCGATTCAGATCGGGATGCCCTGCCCAAACAAGAGTCACGTGGGCGTTTTCGATCGGCCGCAGCGTCGTGGCGTCGAAGACCAGGACACGCACCGGAATCTCGATCGAGCCGCTGCCGGCCCAATGCGTTTCCGGCATGACAAGCGCGATCACGATCGCGATGATGGCGATCATCACGAGCAACTCAATGAGCGTCAGCGATCGGATGCGCCTGAGCACCCTGTTTCCCAAACTCCCCATGTGCTCACCCCCTTGTCGGATGGTCCCATTGTCATCGCATCATGTTCAAGAGCCTCGATCCGACGAAACGGAACAGCCAATCTACTCCTCCATCCCACGCTTGCGCATTTTCTCCCGTAGCGTCTCGCGGTGGATGCCCAATAACTTCGCGGCCTGTTGGCGGTTGCCGCCAGAGGCGTTCAGGGCGAACTCGAACAGCAGCGGCTCGGCCTCGCGCAAGAGTTCTTCGTACAGGCCGGCGCCTGTGGCATCGTCGGCCGATCGATCCGCCAGCCACTGCTGGAGAGCCGTTTGCAGTCCGTCTTGCGAGTCCGCTGATGTCGCCCCGTGCTCGATCTGAGGGGGCAAGTTGTCGCGTTCGATGCGGCCGGATCTCGCGAGAATCGCGGCATGCTCGATCACATTTCTCAGTTCCCGCACATTGCCATGCCACGGACGTTGATACAGATCCTCGAGCGCTGCGGCGCTCAGTTCGAAACGTCCGCCGACGGGAAGCAGGCTCAGGAAATGCTCGGCCAGCAGGGGGATGTCATCCCGCCGCGAACGCAACGGCGGCAGGTCGATGCGAAACACGTTCAGACGATAATACAGGTCTTCGCGTAATGTCCCTGCTTGCACCATGGCCTCGATATTGCAGTTCGTCGCGGCCACAAGACGAAAGTTCGAATACACGGGTTCGTTCGAGCCGACGGGAAGAACCTGTTTCGTTTCGAGTACGCGCAGCAGCTTGACCTGCGTGGCGAGATCGATGTCGCCGATCTCGTCGAAGAAGGCGATCCCCTGATGCGCCTGGCTCAACAGCCCTGTTCGTGGTCCTACGGCGCCCGTGAACGCGCCGCTCGCATGCCCGAAGAGTTCGCTTTCCACGAGGGCTTCGCTCATCGCCGGCACGCAGACAGGAATGAACGGTCC
This sequence comes from Planctomycetaceae bacterium, assembly GCA_031402175.1. Lineage (GTDB taxonomy): Bacteria > Planctomycetota > Planctomycetia > Planctomycetales > Planctomycetaceae > JANNSB01. The sequence continues at coordinate 1,734 of JANNSB010000541.1, read as the reverse complement.
CTTGGCCCTCGACCCATAGCGGTGCAGAGCCGTGGCGACGAGTTCCTTCCCGGTGCCGCTCTCGCCGGTGATAAGAACCGACACATCGTGATCGGCCACGAGCGCGATCTGCCGGAATACGGCCTGCATTGCCGGCGACCGTCCCACGAGCAGACTTTGCGATGTGGTGGGCGCTACGCCGATTGAATCGGTGGAGGGCAGGCGATTCGACGATTCCAGAGCCCGGCGCACGACATCGACTGCATCATCCAAATCAAACGGCTTAGTGAGGTACTCGAACGCTCCCGCTCCGATCGCCTGCACAGCGGTGTCGAGATTTCCGAAAGCCGTCATGAAGACCACGGGGGTTTGCTTCAGCCTGCGGCGAAGTTGTTCGAGGGCCGAAAACCCATCGGCCCCCGGCAGGCGGACATCGAGCAGAATGACGTCGGGCGTCCACTCCGCCGATGCGGCCAACGCTTCTTCGGCCGTCGCCACGGTGACGACATCGTGGCCTTCCTCCGTCAGAGCCTGTTCGAAGGCCCAGCAGATGGAGGGTTCGTCATCGACGACGAGGACTTGGCTCATGAAAGGCTTGGGGCTTGCGGCGCGAGGCTTGAGGAAGAAGGGAGGGTCAAGGCTGCTGGTGCGAATGTAGTCCTGGGAAGGGGCGCTTCGCTGACCGGGAGCGTCATGCGGAATATGGTGCGGTTGTTCTCGCGGTGGTGACTGAGACTGCCCTGGCATTCTTCACAGGCCGACTTGGCGAGGGATAGTCCCAGGCCGACACCTTCCTTCTTCGTGCTGTAGAACGGTTCGAAGATCGCTTCGGGATGCAGGATGCCCGGCCCGTTGTCGACCACGTCGATTGTCACTTGCTGGCCGTTGGCTGTGGCTGTTACTTCGACAACTCCCGTCGGTCCTGCAGCTTCGATGGCATTCATGATCAGGTTGAGCACTGCGGCACGCAATGCATCGGCATCGGGAATCTCCCAGTTCCCTGTATCCCGTTGGAAACACAGTTCGATGCTTTGATGCTCGCACAATGGACGCACGAGTGACACGGTCTGGTCCAGAATCTCGCCCACGCAGCCCGCGATCCGCGATCGCGTTTCGCCGCGCGTCACTCGCAACAAGGCCTTGATCTGCTGCTCAACGAGTGTCAATTGCTGCAGCGCCACATGCAGGGCCTCATCGCCGCTGTTCGCGCACCGGCGTTGATGCAACTGCGTCGAGATTCTCGCCCCCGTGATGGCGTTACGGAGTTGATGCGCCAGGCCGCCGACAAGTTGAGCCAATAGTGCGTTGCGTTCGGTCTCGCGGATCTTGCGCATCGATTCATCGAGTATCACGGCCATACGGTTGACGGTTTCCGCAAGCTCGCGAAGTTCGTCATCGGTGCGGGGCGGCGTGACGGGCGAAAAGTCGCCATCAGCGATTTTCACGACTTGCCGCTGCACGTTGGCGATGCGGTTGCCGATGCGGCGTGATACCACGATCGACGCGGCGATTGCGACGATCAGCAGAATGGTCCCGACAATGAGTGGCGCGATGATCGCCGCCTGGCGCTGCGCCTGCCATTCGGTCTGATCGAAGAGGATGAAAACGGACTCATTCTGCAACCCGCGGCGCCAGGGGATGCGCTGCGCGATGAATGTTTCACCGGCGAGGTTGATCGTCGTGCGAATTTCCGGCACGTGTCCCTGGAGTTGGCTCCAGTCGATCGGCTCGGAATCGTCGGTCGACGTGAGCGTC
>JANNSB010000540.1:0-5908 GCA_031402175.1 Planctomycetaceae bacterium | reverse complement strand
CATTGTGACCCGGATTCACGTGGTAGTGGTTGCCGTGTGGCCTCACCTGCGTCGGGTGGTAATCATAATGACTCGTGTCATGCGCTAGAGCGAATTGCGTCGGTTCGATGTGACGTTCGATGTGACCGATGCTGGTTTGGCAAACTGGATCCGCCTACAGCGACAGTCATCGATGAAGCTGAAAGACCTTGAAGGTAGGCGCTGTGGCCGCGAAATGCGAATTCAACTTACCTCCGCCTCATATCGAGCTGAAACAAGAGAGAGGCTGTCGGGCACGCCGATCCTTCTTTTCATTTCCGGCAAGTCATCTGCGTCATCAATGTCTTGCAGCGTCGGCAACATGGCGAGGTTGAGACCGGCCGCTGAAACTCGCTGCAACGTGGCTTCCAAGACGGTCGATTGGCTCCATGGGATGTTTTCAAACAGAGCAGGGACTGGGTGTCGCAGCGCGATCAAGTAGTAGCCACCGTCTGCGGCAGGTCCGATGACGACGTCCGACTCATCCAAGAGTTCCCTCGCCTTGGTTATCAGTTCGGCATCGAGACTGGGGCAATCAGTCCCGATCGCAATCACCTTCGGGGATCCCTCACGGAATGCGTCGGCGAATGCAGCCGATAGTCGGTCGCCCAAGTCCCCATCGACCTGCCGACGCAGCACGACGTTAAGCGGCGTCGCCCCACAGAGGGCGCGGAGGCGGCCGACATCCTGGCCGGCAAAGTGCACTCGCAATTCAATTTGGTCACTCTGCGCAAGGTGACTCGCCCACCGCAGGGTGTGTTCGACCAGTTTTTGGTGAACAGCCGTCGCTCCATCGGCACCGAGCGATGGGATCAGGCGCGTCTTACATCGTCCCGGATCGGGACACTTCGTGAAGACAAGCAATCGTGGCCGCCGGCCAGTTGTGATTGGATCACGAGGCTCAACTTCATTTCCAGGCGATCCAGATTGACGACGAAATCTGCCGTGCCAGAGTCGCAGCGCCTGCGGCAATGCCTGTTTGGCAGTCAGCCACAGGTGGAGCAACGTAATCCGCGCCCAGCCGTGTTGAGCATACTTGCGCGCACTGGTCTGGATGGACGCAGAGACACGCCGCAGGGGGACTCGCAACGCACGTGCCTTCCAGACGAGCAGATGATCTTCCCCGTAGCTCACTTGTTCATCGAATCCGCCCAGTCGCCCGAACACATCCCGGTGCAGGCACAGCCCCTGGTCTCCAAACGGCAAACCGCCAATTCGCGACCGCAGGTTGGCCCCTCGGGCGTTCAGCGACGCCCACCTTGGTCCGTCCGTCAAAAACTTCAGATCGAAATGGTAAAGCGCCTCTGGGTTTTGTTCGAGAGCCTCTGCGAGCGCTGCCAAGCTCTGTGAAGTGAGGCGCGAATCCGCGTGCAGGAACCAGAGAAACTCGTGCGCCGCTTGACATGCGCCGTGGTTCATCTGCCGCGCCCGTCCGCGAGGCGCGCACAACCACTGAGTGGTGCAGTTCAGTTCCAATCGTTGCAGGCAATCATCGAGGTCGTCCGGCTGGGGTGATGTGCCGACCAGAAGAATCTGAACCGCCACCGGAAGCCCCTTTAGATCGCCCAGCAGCGTTCTCCACGATTCGTCACCCTCCCCAATCGGAACGACGACTGTCAGATTTTCCAGAATCGAGGGCTCTTTTGCCACGTCTGACTTTCCGAACTCCATCAAGGGTGATGGCGACTCAGTCATGCTCGTCCGCACGGCCAGTAACGACGTTGGCGTCCAGCACTCAGTTCGCAATTGCTCCCTGACAACTCGATCCCTGTCCTGCCGTGCATCCGTAACAATGCCGCCCGGTCACGATCGGACGATTCTCCAGGCTGGAGAACTCGAAGTCGCGAATATGTCGCGGCATCCCCGGTGCGAGTTCGAGTTCGAGCATTTGATTGAAGTCGCAGTCGAACAGTCGGCCCTGCCAATCGACCGAGAGCATGTTGCGGCACATGACTCCGGAAACGGCCAGCGGATTGAAGGCCTTGACGATCCTTTGCATGTATGATTCATATTGGTCTGACTCTAAGAGATCCTGGAGGAAACGACTGATCGGCATGTTCGTGATCGTAAACAGCCGAGTAAAACTGACGCCGTAGCGATCTTGCAGTTCGCGGCGATAGTCGGCCTCGAGCGACTCTTGCGGAGGCGGCAGCGACGAGCCGACGGGGTTGTAGACCAGGCTGAGTTCCAGGGATCCACCCGGTTGCCCGTAGCCGAGCGCGTTCAGTTGCCGCAAGGCTTCAATCGATCGTTGAAAGACGCCGTCGCCGCGTTGACGGTCGCAATTTGATTCCAGGTAACAGGGGAGCGAGGCGACGACATGCACCTCGTGGTCCGCCAGAAACTGGGCCAGGTCACTTTGGCCAGCCACCGTGAGGATCGTCAGATTGCAGCGATCGATGACGTGTCGGCCAAGTCCTCGCGCCGTCGACACGGCGTGACGGAAATGTGGATTCAGTTCCGGAGCGCCCCCTGTGATGTCCAGTACGGGTATCTCGCATCGCCGCATGACGTCGAGGCAGAGGTCCATCGTCTCGCGGCTCATGATCTCGCGCCGATCGGGGCCGGCGTCAACATGGCAGTGGCTGCACGTCTGATTGCAGAGTTTGCCGACGTTGATCTGCAGCACCTGGATGCCGCTGGTGCGTAGAGGAGAAATGGCGTTCTCGGCCAATGTCTCCTGAAACGAGGGGACGATGTCTCGTTCGATGATCGCCATCTGTTGCCGAGCGTCCGCCAGCGGACTGGCCTGTCGGAGTAGTGTCAGCATGAGGACTTCTCCAATGGCGCAACCTGCAGGATTGGATCCGTGGATGGCTGTTCGCCCCCCTGACAACACGTGGAAACGTCGGGGCAGCAGGAACTGCGCGCAACGACATCTTCGCGCTCGCGAGGATCTTCGGGTGGCGCGACCGGTTCGAATCGACCGAGATACGGTTCTCGCTGCAACAGGTGAAATGAGCGTTCGGAGACGGCGTTGCGTTCTCCACGCACAAAGACCTGCCCGTCATCATCCTGGACGGCACGAAACGGCCCCTTGTAGATGAGGGCCTGCTTGTGTTCCTGCGACGGCTCCGGCTTGCCTTTGTGAGCCAGGACTGTCACCGAACGAAATGCGATCCCTTCCACGATGCGCCACGGCTCGCGCTGCCGTTTGACCAACTCGATTCCGTGAAAGCCCGCGTCCTCAAACGCCTTCAGGAACAGATCCTCCCGGAATGCACCCGACAAGCATCCCGACCAGAGTTCGCCATCCTGCTGCAGGTGTTCCGGGATGTCCTGGTCGGCAACGATATCGCTGATCGCCGCCCGCCCACCGGCCTTGAGCACCCGAAAGATCTCCGTGAAGAGCTGCGAACGGTCCTGCTGTCGCACGAGATTGAGAACGCAGTTGGAGACGACGCAATCGATCGATTCGTCGGCCACGAGTGGACGCTCGCGCTTAAGACGATCCTCCCACGAGCGGAACGCCAGCCAGTCCTCAGGACTGTCGATCGGATGTTTCGCCAACTCCTCTCTCAATCCTTCGAGGTCCAGCCGGAGGTCCTGAATCCGTCCAAAGCGGAACTCGACGTTCGCATAGCCCAGCCGCTCAGCCACGTCGGCCTGGTGTTTTCTGGCCAGTGCCAGCATTTCGGAATTGCAGTCGATGCCAATGACGCGCCCCTGGTTGCCGACGATCTGTGCCAGGATGTAACAGAGTTTGCCGCCCCCCGAGCCGAGATCGAGCACCGTTTCCCCGGCACGCACATAGGGACTGGCGTCTCCGCAGCCGTAGTCCTTCTCCAGAATCTCTTCCGGGATCGCGGCGAGATAGTCCTTTGGGTAGTCGACAGGGCAACACAGCGCTGCCTCGCGATGTTGCGCGGCGGACGCGTATCTCTGGAACACGGAGATTTCCGGATCGAGCGGCGGCTGGCTGCCTTGGTAAGTAAGCTCGCGCGGCATGATTCAATTCCTCTCTTGCGTCCTGAGACCGCTCGTTATGCTGACTGAGATGGTGCCATCGTTCATAGGTGATTCTCCACTTCAAGTCGGTCCCAAGCACGGATGAGTATGTGATGTCGGCACCCGAGACTTCGCCACCGACCGCTGCGAATTCGAGAGGGAAGCCGCTGCTGCTCGCGGCGCTGGTTGTCGTGGTCGCGTGCGCGATCTGGTATCGCGATTCGCTCGACCTGGATTGTTTGGCAAGGCATGAAACCGCGCTGCGTGATTATCAGCAGCACCATCCGGTTGCAGTGATCTGCGCCGCATTTGTGATCTATGTCGCCGTCACCGGGCTTTCGCTGCCCGGGGCGGCGGCCATGTCGCTGCTGTATGGGTGGTACTTCGGCTTCGCGACCGGAACCGTATTGGTGAGCTTCGCCTCGACGACCGGCGCGACGCTGGCGATGCTGCTCAGCCGCTATCTGTTTCGGGACGCTATTCAACAGCGCTATGCCGCGAAGCTGCAGCGATTCAACTCCGCGTGGGAGCGAGAAGGTCCGTTCTGCCTGTTCCTGCTTCGGTTGACCCCCGTGGTGCCGTTTTTTCTGATCAACGTGCTGATGGGGCTGACGCCGATTCGCGTGTGGACGTTTTGGTGGGTGAGCCAAGTCGGCATGCTCCCCGCGACACTGGTCTACATGTATGCCGGCTCTCGCGTGCCCAGTCTGCAGCGTCTGGCCGATGAAGGGGTGCAGGCCGTCTTCACGCCGGCACAGTTGCTGCAGATTCTGTCGGCGTTCACGCTGCTGGGTCTCTTTCCGTTGCTCGTCCGCTGGACGTTGCGATTGGTTGCCGGCCGGGCGGCGTCCGATCTTGTCAAAGTCCAGGACGACTCGGCCGACGCCGGGAACCCGTCTGAAATTGATGGATGAGGTGATCGCTCTCATGGGCTGAGCATCATTCGCGGCGACGGGTGATGGGGTAGGCGCGATCGATCCCGCGAAATGGCAGCCACAACATTCCAGGCAGACGGTCGACTTCGCGTTCGTCGGTGAGTTCGCTGATTCCAATTTGCATGCCTTCATGCCCCGCTTCCGGTTGCGCCCGGTAGGTGCCCATCAGAAAATCCCACCACGGGAGGTTGAAGCCGAAATTACTGTTGGTCTCGTGCACCAGCACCGAGTGATGCACCCGGTGCATTTCCGGCGTCACGACGATCAGCCGCAGCGCACGGTCCAACCATTGCGGCAGCCGTCCATTGCCATGGTTGAACATGCTCGTGGCATTGAGCAGGACTTCAAAGATGACCACGGCAACGGCGGCGGGCCCAAATGCAAACACCACAGCCAACTTGATGAGGGCCGACAGCAGGATTTCCAACGTATGAAATCGCACCCCCGTGGTAACGTCGAAGTCCAGGTCGGCATGATGGACGCGGTGCAGTCGCCAGAAGAGCGGCACCGCATGAAACATGACGTGCTGCAGATAGATCGCGAGATCAAAGATCAGCATGGCCAGCAGGCTCTCCAGCCAGTTGGGCCAATCAACGAAATGCAAGAGACCCCAACCACGTTCACTGGTAAACTCGGCCGCCGCTACGGCAGTGATGGGCACGACAAGGCGCACCACTACCGTATTCAGGACGACCAGTCCCAGGTTGCTGCCCCAGCGCCAGCCTTTATGAGCCAGCAATCGACGTCGTGGCGCGCGAAGTTCCCACAGCATCATGCTGAGCAAGACGCCCCCGAAACACCCCAGTCGCGCGGCGAGTTCAACTTGTTCTGACATGCACCACTCATTCCCCCGGCTTCTGGGTACTGCTGCCGGGTAGGGGCAATAACATGCGGACCTGTCGCTGATACGCGGAATACGTCTCTCCGTGATACATGAGGAGATCCCGCTCTTCGAGTTGCAGGGCCACCAGGACGTAGGCAGTCACGACGGCGGCGAAGAGCAGATG
>JANNSB010000539.1:0-8205 GCA_031402175.1 Planctomycetaceae bacterium | reverse complement strand
GACCAGCCTGCAGTTACCGTTGCAGTCAGTGTTGGTTGGCCCTCCGACGATCACGGGGGAATCCGCCCTGGTGGCATTGCAGAACGGGGATATCTTCACCTGGGATCTGCAGAACGGAGAAGTGCGAGACTTTCGTTCGGTCGGCGCGGCGTTGTCGCAGCTTCCGATCCGAGTTGGCGACGAGTTGCTCTTCGTCACCGTCGATGGTTCGTTGATTCGACTGCCCGCCGGTTCACAGGTCGCGAGTGGCGCGCAGACAACTAACTGATGTTCATCGTGATGAGTAGTACCGGTTTTATGAGGCGACTTCGACGAAGCAGATGGCTCGTCGCGCTCGCCGTCGCGTTGTACGCCGCGTCGTCACGGGCGCAGGGCGACACTCCGCTTCCGAAGCTGGAGGAGATGGCCCTTCCGACGCCTGCGCGGTTATTGACCGAACCTCCTCGCGACTGGCTGGTGCTGGAGGAGAACGAAGTGGTGATCGTGGAGCCGGTCTTCCCTCGTCCTCAATTCATGGAGGCCCGCCAGCAGGAAATCGCGTCCAAGGAACTCGATCGCGTCGGTCTCGTGGGAGCCGCTCTGGAGACCTGGAGAGAAGAACGTGATGATCTCGACTATCTGTATGTCATCGTTCCCGATGGAGACGCCAATCCCGAGTATCGAATCTCGCTGGATCGAGTGTTGGAGATCATCTACCACGAGGATCTGGTTCTGCAGCAGGTCGACGCCCTGGTGGCGGCTGGAGATCTCAATACCGCTCTGGAACTGCTCCTGCGAGTCGAGCAGCCCTTTCCGGAATGGCCGGGGCTCGACACCCGGCATAACGCGATCCTGATGCTGGATCTCAGGCAGCGCATGGAGGCCGCGGAATACGAATCGGCGCTCGTGGTCGCGGATGAACTCTTCCGCATCCAGCCCGACTACCCGGAATTGATCGACAATATGGGGCTGGCGATCGAACGGCTCGTCACCAGTGCCGTCGAAAGCGGTGACCTCAAACAGGCGCATTATTTTCTGTTTCGCCTCGACTCGGCATATCCGGAGCATCCGGTGTACGAGCGGTTTGCCGCCCAGTTCGCGAATTCGGCGCAGGGACAAGTCGCGGCCGCGAACGCGGCACGCGCTGCGGGACGGCACGATGAGGCCGCGACGCTGATCGAGGAAGCTGTGCGCATCTGGCCGAGACTCGACGGCCTCCAGAGCGCGCATTCACTGTTGACGACCCGCTATCAACGGCTGCACGTCGGCGTCGTGGGCATGTCGAGCGATCTCGACGCCTATCCGCCTCCGACACGGGCTGAATTGCGAGAACAGGCGCTGACGGAGATCTCGCTCTTCGAAACCGATCGGCTCGACGGCAATACGATTTTCTACCGCACTCGTTTCTTTGATGAATGGATTCCGCTCGACCTTGGAAGGCGCGTGCAGTTTCAATTGCGTCAGGTGCGCCAGCCCTGGGAGTTTCAGCCGATTCTCGATTCCCGCACTGTCGCGCAGGAGATCATCGACCGCATCACGCCGGGCCATGCGAAGTATGACGAGCGCCTGGCGTCGTACATCGAAGGTGTATCGGTGGAATCGCCGATCCAGTTCACAGTGCGCTTTCGCCGGGTGCCCGCGCGTCTGGAGCCCCTCTTGCGTTGGGCCGTGCATGCACCGGAAGCGACCACGGGAATCGGCGACGGATCAACAGATCCTGCATCGGAAGCCGGTGAAACGACGGAACTCGTCGAGCTGGCCCCGCCGAATCCGTTGGTGGATCCGCTTCCCGGACGCGGCGGATTTGTGGTCGCCGAGGCCACGGGCGAAATCACTCGGTTCGTGAGAGATTTCCCGGAACCCGATGGGCTGCGGCAATACCATGTGGCCGAAGTCGTCGAACATCGCTACCCGGACTATGAACGGCTGGTGCAAGGGCTGCTCGAGGGAGAGGTTTCCCTGGTGCCCTACCTGCCCGACTGGATCTATCGCCGACTGGCCGAAAGCGACGCCTTCAATACGGCATTCTTCCACGAGCAGTACGCCTTGCCCACGACGCATTTGCTTATGTTCAATCCCCAGAGCAAGACCGTGCGGCTGAGGGAGTTGCGGCGGGCGCTCGCGTATGCACTCGATCGGCAGAAGATTCTCAGCCAGACTGTCCTCCGCGACGAAAACATGGTGCACGGTCGCATCATTTCCGGTCCGTTCTTTACGCGCAGCTATGCGAACAGCGTCGTCGTGGAGCCTTGGCCCTACGACATGTCGTCCGCGCTGGCCTTGTCGTTCGCGTCCGCGCGCCAATTGAATGACGAGATTCCCGTTCTCAAAATGCTCACGCCGCCGGGCCTCATCGAGCAGGCGGCCGCTGCCGAGATGATCAAGACCTGGCAACTGATCGGGATCAACGTGGAGATCGTGGAGCCGACCGCCACGGATGCCACCGAATGGGACATCTTGTACCAGACCGTGCAGTTGACCGAGCCGATCGTCGATCTGTGGCCGTTCGTGAGCCAGCAGCCGACGGCTGAGTTGGCGGATTTGGACCACTTTCCCGATTGGCTCAAGCGCGAATTCATTTCGCTCGATCGCATGAGCGACTGGAATCTCGCGGTCGGTCAGACTCAATCGCTGCACCGCCAACTGACATCCGAGGCGGTGTTCATTCCCCTCTGGGAAGTGGATGAGTTTACCATCTATCGTAAGAACCTCGACGGCGTTCCCAGTGAGCCAGTGAACTGCTACGACCGCATCGACCGCTGGACGATGGATGCGTTTCTCCCCGCCTGGCAACCGGAATAGGCTGTATTCAGAGGACATTTCTGCGATGAGAGGCCCGCGTCAACTTTCCCGCCTGCAACAGATCGTGCCTCGTGGTACAGCATCGCGCGCGGCATTGATCTGTCTGGGTGTACTGTATGTCATGAGCGTTCGGGCCGACGATCCCGCCGCCCCCACAACGCCGGCAGCGGCCACTGGTGACGCCGCCGCCGATTCGCCAACGAACGAACCAGGACAAGACGCCGCAACAGCCGAAGGCGCTCCGGTGACCACGGAGCAGCCCGCGCCCGCAGCTCCCACCATCCAGCAGCCGCAGGTGCCGGCCGAGCTTCGCCCATATCGCGTGCTGGTGTCGGTGGGTTTCGCCTCCGACCCCGCGTTCGATGCGAGATTCCGCCAGATGACCTTGCAAAGGCTCCAGGAGCAGGTCGCGGGGCAGTTGGGAGCCATGTGGAATGCGGACTACGAAATCAGTCCGCATTTGGGGGCCGCCGGCGAAGAAGTGCTCGAGGAGAAGTCCGTCCTGCTCTCCGGCATCTACGGCGAGAGCGGTTACGACAAAGTCTTCTGGCTGACCGTCTCCAGCCGAGGTGGACGATATTCCGTTTCCGGCATCGAATGGGACGGCACGATCAAACAACCCGGGCCGGTGCTGAGCCAGGAAACGCGAGACTCCCGGCGCATCGACGAAACATTGATGGCCACGATGCTCGACCTGTTTCGTCCGGTGGCAATCGTCAATGAGGTTGCGCCGCGCAAGATCGTGCTGACCACGCGGGCCGGCGAGTTTCTCCCGCCCGTCGAGTTGGGGACGCAGTTTCGCGTCGGCGACTATCTTGCCATGTCGATCCGCTACCTCGACCGCAAGCGCGTGCTCCAGCGAATCCAGGAGGTTCCCTGGACGTATCTGCGAGTCGACAGTATCGACCGCGCCAGAATGGAAATGACTGCGGTATCGGCGTTTCGTCAACCGATTCCGGAACCTGGGCGTCGCATCGAGATCGCGGGACTTTTGTTGAAGGTCGTGCACGACGAAACCGTTTTGACGCTCAACGCCCGCGGCACCCCTCCCGAACCGCTGATCGCCTCCCCGGTCGACGTGATGGACCGCTATCCCACAATGGAGGATGCTGTCGAAGATCGCATTCGACTGGTTTCCGATCGACTGGGATCCGTAGCCATACCGGCGTTTCCCGACAGCCCGATGCGATACTTGATGATCCACAGCGGCGACCAGGTGCTGGCGAAGGTGCCGATCATTCCGGGAGTGACTGAGCGTCTCCAACTCGAAGTCCCCAATGACGCGCCGCGTCTGGCGGTCGAAGGCGAACTCTTTCTGCTGCAGGGGCAATTGATCGATCTGGTCGCCCGGGGTGCCGTGCTGATGGCGCGAGCCACGTCGTCGGCCAAGGCCGGGCGCTGGGAGGAAGTCGACGGCTTCACCACCGAACTCGATCAGCTGCCGATTCTGGAAGATGTGCTGGAGGAGATCGACGGCTACGAAGCGCAAGGCTCGTTCGAGGCGCAAGCGCTCAATGACAATGTCCAACAAGCCCGCATCCGGCGCATGTGCCAGGATCTCAGCGACCTGGCGACGCGACACCTTGCGCCAGAGCGGCGCACCAAGTTCGACGAGGAGATCCGCGACCTGCGGGCGGCCTCTGGCGCGGCGACCACGATGAATTGAACGTCCGGCGTCAGACCGAACTGCGGGTAATGCGCAGCACCTCTTCGCGGCTGGTGTGGCCTTGCTGCGCTTTGCGCCAGGCTGATTCGCGGAGCGACATCATGCCTTGTGCCACACAATGGTCGCGGATGTCGCCGGCGCTCGCGCGCTCGACGCACAAATGCCGCACCGTCGAATCGTTAATGAGCAACTCGAACACGCCCGTTCGTCCGCGGTAGCCGGTCTCGCGGCATTGACGGCAGCCCACCGGATCCCAGAGTTTCTCGACCCCTTCGCCGGAAACGCCGGGAGGCACATCGTCGGGGCTCAAGAGATATTCGCGCTTGCAGTGCGTGCACAGCCGGCGGATGAGCCGCTGGGCCAACACGCCTTCGACGGTGCTGGCGACGAGATACGGTTCGACCCCCATGTCCACGAGTCGTGTGAACGCGCTCGGAGCGTCGTTCGTGTGCAACGTGCTGAACACGAGGTGGCCGGTGAGGGACGCCTGAATGGCGCTGGTGGCGGTCTCGCCGTCTCGAATTTCGCCGATGAGGATGATGTCGGGGTCATGCCGCAAGATGCTTCTCAGACCGGCCGCGAACGTCAGCCCGATGCGCGGGTGGACCTGGATCTGACAGATCGCGTCCATGTGATATTCGACGGGATCCTCGACCGTGATGATCTTCGTGGTCGGACTCTTGATCTCGTGGAGCGCGCTGTAGAGCGTCGTCGTCTTACCGCTACCGGTCGGTCCGGTCACGAGCACGATGCCGTGCGGCAGCGAAATGAGTTCGTTGAACGGCTTCGAGATTTCCTCGGGCATGCCGACGTTCACGAGATTGAACGTCATCCGCTGTTTGTCGAGTAAGCGCAGCACCACGCCTTCGCCGTGCATCATGGGGATGATCGACACGCGGACATCGATGTCCCTGCCCGCCACCCGCAACTGAATGCGTCCGTCCTGCGGCAGGCGCTTCTCCGCGATGTTGAGTCGCGACATGATCTTCAATCGTGTCACGATGGCCGAGAAGAACGAATTGATCTCGGGAGGCAACGGCTGCACGCGCAGCATGCCGTCCACGCGGTAGCGGATGATGAGCCCCTTCTCCTGCGGCTCGAGGTGCACGTCGCTCGCCTGCTGGTCGAGAGCTTCGATCAGCAGCTCGTTCACCAGCCGGATGACCGAGGGGGCCTGTGCGTCAGCCGCGAGTTCGCCCAGCTCGTCGGGAATGTCATCCAGAAGTTCGACATCTTCGTCGCTCCGCTGGGCGACGAGCTGATTGATCGTGTCGCCGCCGACGCCGAGCCGATTCTTGATCTGTTCGACGATGTCGGCATGCCGCGCCAGCGCGGGCACGAGCCGCAGGCCGCTGACCGTGCTGAGTTCGTCGAGAGCTTCGAGGTCGAACGGATCACTGACCGCCACCAACACGCGGCCGTTCTCTTTGCGAATGGGCAGAGCCGAATGACGAAAGACCGCCGTCGTCGGAAACTTGGCGAGCAGTTCAGTGTCGATTTCGGTCTGCTGCAGTTCGAGATACTTCATCCCGAGTTCTTTGGCGAGCACCTTGAGCAGTTCGCCTTCATCGACCGTCCCCTGTTCGATCAGGACGCGGTCGATGCGGTGCCCGTTGGCGATCGGGCGAATGGAGTCCATCTGGTCCTTGGTGACCAGACCGCGCTCCACGAGAATATGGGCAAGATTCATTGAGGTGGGATACGAATCAAAGGCGGGAAACAACAATAGAATCTAACCCTGTGAACGATTCTTCGTTTCGGAAATCTTAGTCCCCGGCATGTGGATCGTCTGTTTACATCGCTTTCAACCCCCCGAATTGGCGCAGGGCTTCGTAAACCACGGTGTTAACGGTGCTTGCAAGATTCAGGCTGCGGACCACGTCACGCATGGGCAGTTTCACGCATCGGGATGCGTTTTTCTGTCGGATCAACTCCGGCAGGCCGCGGGTTTCGCTGCCGAACACCAGCACATCGCCGGGTTGAAACTGGGCGTCCCACACCAGTTTCTCGGCGAACTTGGTCAAGAACCACCAGCGGCAATCAGGCAGCCGGTGCCGCAAATCATCCCAGGAATCGACGGCTTCCCAGTCGAGATGCTCCCAATAGTCCATGCCAGCCCGCTTGAGATAACGGTCGTCCAACAGGAACCCCAAAGGCCGCACCAGCCAGAGTTTCGCCCCCACCGCCACGCATGTTCTGCCTATGTTACCCGTGTTCTGCGGGATATCGGGCTGATAGAGCACCACATGCAGGAGAGGTTGATGCGTCTCTTCGGGCATCGCGGCAGTCTGTCATTTTACAAGACGCGGGTCCACCGGCTCGTGTATGATGTCCAGTTATTCCGGCCCTCTCAGGAGTTTCAAATCATGTCGCCAGAATCCACATCTCAGCCGTTCTTGCCCCATATGGAGCGCTTGCGCCACGAATTCGAGCGTTGGTTGGAAGCCGCCTGGTCACAAGGGGGCCGGGCAATGGACGCCATCGGACTGCGTGGCCGGCATTATCAGCCCGCAATCGACCTCACTGAGAACCTGGACAGCGTGGAAATTGCCTTCGATTTGCCAGGAATCGAGTGCTCGCAGATAGAACTGACCCAGAGCGGCCAGTCTTTGACGCTGTCGGGCTGCCTGCCCAAAGACGAACCAGTGCCCGGTTCGCGAATCCGTCTATCGGAGCGTCCGCGAGGTGAATTCTCAAGAACCGTCATCCTCCCGCCGGGACTCGATGCCGGGAGCATTTCGGCTGTCGGAAAAAACGGGGTAATACGGGTCAGAATCCAGAAACTGGAGGCCGAGAAGCCGCGGCAGATTTCCATTCGGACGGAATAGTCAGCGCGACAGAACCGCTTGACCTCGCAGGTGTTGAGCGCTACAAATTGGCTGGGAGGGAATGACATTCGACTTCATGAGAATTTTGCAGTCTTTTGATTTTTATCATGGACCAAGTGAAGGGTTCTGGTAGTATCGAAAACACGACCAAGAGCCCTTGCCATAGAAATACGCGACATTAACCCAATGGCAGTCTTCACTTAGGAATGACTGCCTCCCAGGATGGGATGAGACATGGATGTGTCGTCGCAACTCCTTCGCGTGGGGATTGATCTCCGCATGCCCGAAGTCCACCGACCGCAACATGACGGCCACGTTATGTTGTCTGCGGCCCCGAGCGGCCGACACCAACCCGCCTGTGAATTGACGACTTTCGTTCCCTCATTGAAGACAAACTGCGCCCTGATCACCCCCTGATGGCGAATTCATTCGCCGCTGCGCGGGACAGCGTTTAACAGATTCCTGAACACAGCAGATAATATTCTGAGTTCGAAACTGAACTAAGGAGAATCCCGTGCATCGACTGGTCCCAGCCTTCAAGGCGTTGATGGAGCGCGCTCAGGAGCGAGGTTTCTTGACCTATCAGGCTGTTCACGAATACCTGCCCGACGAGGGTGGCGATCCGCGGATGATCGATCAGATTATTCACGCGCTGGAAGAGACCGAGGTGCCGCTCATCAACGATCCCGATGCGCCGGCCACGGTCGCCGACAAGGCGCGCCTGGAACATCGTCACAATGCCGACGAGCATCCCGAGTTGCGGGCGATCGAATCCGAGACGCCGATGTCGGCTCGGGATCCGATCCGCATGTATCTCAGCCAGATGGGGAACATTCCGCTGTTGTCGCGGGATGATGAGATCTTTCTCGCGAAGGAGATCGAAATCACTCGCAAGCGGTTCCGCCGGAAGATGATGGAATCGGACTTCGC
>JANNSB010000538.1:0-3478 GCA_031402175.1 Planctomycetaceae bacterium | reverse complement strand
CACGCTGCAAACTCAACGCTTCGCGACGATGCTGGGCAGATTGATTGGCGCTGCAACAACCCCCAAACCCGCCTCTGGCTCAAAGATCTTGCGTTCCGTGCCCCAGGCTCAGAAAGACACCGCCTTCGACATCCCGGTGTTCGATTACGACCACCGCCCCGGCTTCGAGGATTCGATCCACTACGAAGGGCCCGGCAGCAGCGAGGCCCTGGATCCCAACTGGGAAACCGAAGAGTCCGGCGTCAATCTAGGCTAGTTCGCAACTGAAATAGTTTCGTGTCAGAAACGTCTACATTGCTCGATCCACCACAACAGGCCGCGCCGCCGCGTGAGGCCCCGCGCGACGAAGACGACCATTGGGATCTCGTCATCCGTCCCAAGCGGCATCTACTCGATCTCAACCTCAAGGAACTTTGGGACTACCGCGACTTGCTGTACATGTTCGTCAAGCGCGACATCGTCACGGTCTACAAGCAGACGATCCTCGGGCCGATCTGGTTCTTCATCCAGCCGATCATGACGATGGCCGTCTATGTCCTCGTCTTCGGCAACATCGCCAACCTCTCGACCGACGGCATCCCCAAGCCGTTGTTCTATCTGGCCGGCATCGTCATCTGGAACTACTTCGCCGAGACCTTTCAGCGCACGTCGAGCACCTTCGTCACCAACGCCGACATCTTCGGCAAGGTCTATTTCCCGCGCTTGCTGGTGCCGCTGTCAATGGTTGCATCGGGCCTCATCAAGTTTCTCATCCAGGTCACGCTCTTCCTCGGCGTCTACGTCTACTTCCTGGCGACGACCGACCTGCTGCGTCCCAATGCCTGGCTGCTGGCGATCCCGTATGTCGTGGCATTGATGGCCGGCATGGGCCTGGGTTTCGGCATCATCTTCAGTTCGTTGACGACGAAATACCGCGACCTCACGTTCCTGTTGCAGTTCGGCGTCCAACTCTTGATGTACGCCACGCCGATCATTTATCCGATGAGTCTCCTCAGCGAACGCATTCGCAACATCCTCTGGTGGAACCCCGCCGCCCATCTCATCGAGACGTTCAAGTACGCCTTCATGGGAGAGGGAGAGGTCTCGGTCGCCGGCCTGGCCTACGCCGGCGCTTTCACGCTGGCCTCGATCATCGCCGGCGTCATCATCTTCAACCGCACCGAACAGTCCTTCATGGACTCGGTGTGACCGAAGAGCATGGAGCTAGGAGCCGGGAGCAAGGAGTCTTGCAATCGCGGTTTCGATTTCAAGAGCTGGCGATTTGGCAGCGGGCTGCCGACTGGGGAATTGAGCTGGCCGGCGTTGCGGATGCTTTGGACGAACAACGAAAGTACCGTTTCGCCGAGCAGTTGCGGGCAGCTGGTTTATCGATCTCGAACAACATCGCCGAAGGTTCGGGCAGCGAATCGACTCCCGACTTCAAGCGATTCCTCAATATCGCCAGAAGATCTGTTTTCGAGTGTGCCAGCATGCTGCTCGTCTTCGAACGCCAGCGGCTCGTTCCAGCTGATCGATCTCAACGTCTCGTCGACGAGTTGCACCAACTCTCCCGCATGATCACGGCCTTCTCCCGTTCCTTAAATAAGTGACTCCCCGCTCCTTGCTCCAGGCTCCTTGCTCTTTCCATGTCTGACCGCGTTATCGAAGTTAAGGGCGTCTCCAAGCAGTACCGGCTCGGTACGGTCGGCACCGGCACCCTCAGCCACGACCTCAACCGCTGGTGGGCCAGGGTCCGCGGCAAGGAAGACCCCTATTCCCGCGTCGGCCAGGTCAACAAGCGCGACCAGCAGGCCGAGTCCGACTACGTCTGGGCTCTTAAGGACATCAACTTCGACGTCCACCGCGGCGAGATTCTCGGCATCATCGGCGCCAATGGGGCCGGCAAGAGCACGCTCTTAAAGCTCATGTCGCGCATCACGTCGCCGACGACGGGCCACATCCGCTCGAAGGGCCGCATCGCCAGCCTGCTCGAGGTCGGCACCGGCATGCACCCCGAAATGACGGCCCGCGAGAACATCTATCTCAACGGCTCCATCATGGGGATGCGCCGCCACGAAATCACCCGCAAGTTCGACGACATCATCGACTTCGCCGGCTGCCAGATGTACGTCGACACCCCGGTCAAACGCTTCTCCTCCGGCATGAAAGTCCGCCTCGGCTTCGCCGTCGCCGCCTTCCTGGAACCCGAAATCCTCATCGTCGACGAAGTCCTCGCCGTAGGAGACGCCGAGTTCCAGCGCAAATGCCTCGGCAAGATGCAGGATATCACCGAAAGTGGTGGACGTACGGTATTATTCGTGAGTCACAACATGGGCGCGGTCCAAAGTCTCTGCAGCCGTTGCCTCGTGATGGAAACGGGCGAGATCGCCGCAGACACCACCACCGAGTACGCAATCGCCAGGTACTGCGAACTGGTCGTACGTGACAATTGCGTTCCGATCCACGATCGCAAGGATCGAACTGGTACCGGGGAACTGCAGCTTTCCTCAATTCGACTTCTCAATTCGCGTTCACAATCGCGTGCCGTCGTTGCCACAGGCGACGATTGGGAGTTCGAATTGAATTATCGCGGTTCAGGTCGCATTTCGCGTCCGAACATTGGAATCGTCATTACTTCAACCACAGGCCAGCGCATTGCCCGTGTGATGAGTTCTGAATCACCAGTGGAGATCCCGCATCTTTTCGATGGCAATGTCGTCCGAATGCGCCTCAAATCAATCAACCTGCTTCCCGCAGAATATCAGATCACGGCCTTCGTGGATTCCCTAACTTTCAATTCGGTTGACTACATACACAATGCGATGCCGATCGAGGTCATTCCCGAGGAAGGCTCATTGGTCGCTAAGGTAAGCGATGGGCGTCGATCTCGTACGTTTTGCTTCTATGACTGTGAATGGGAAGTGGCCGATCCGCCCCAGTCCATGATTCATTTATCAGAGCAGACTGAAGTGTCAACGTGCTGGCAGAGTCACCGCCGATGAGCGATCTCAGTTCTCGTCAGGCAGCAGCCAAGTGGCTGACGAGTCTGTGCAGTTCGCATGAACCGTTTTCCTTTCTTCGCCTTGGCGACGGAGAGATTCAGTGCATTCGAGCCATCCAGAACGGCCAGGCTCCGCCTCGGTATCGGACGAGCGTTGCAGCAACATCGGCCGCATCGATTGAAGCCGCATTCAGCATCTCCGGGATTGAGTCTCGCCACTTACCTCGTGTGTGGCGAGCGTACGAGAATTGCACGTTTCTCGACTATTGCGACAGCATTCCAGCCGTTCAACAGGCTTTGCCGACATTGGGACTGGAACGGGCGTCACATTTGCTGCGGAACGAATCTCCTGACACATCCAACATCATCTTCGAATGGACGGCGTTCGAACTACCCGGATACTTGCAGGGGCATCGCTGCCTGCTGGCGTCGGCAGAATCTCGAATCTGAAATCTGTGAGTGAGTCAAGTGTCTTACACAACTCAACCAGAAACAGTC
>JANNSB010000537.1:0-4520 GCA_031402175.1 Planctomycetaceae bacterium | reverse complement strand
GTTGATCTCGACGTAGCTCTGCATCAACTCCGGCTTGATCTGTCCATCGAGACCGGCGGGGAGTCGGGTAAGCAATTGATGGATCGAACTCGACAGGTCCAGAGTTTTCGCATCGATCAATTGCAGTTCCACTTCGACGCCGAGGCTGGCCTTGGGGTTCGAAGTGAAAGTCAGGACCGACATGTCTTCACCCGTGTGCTGACGATCGGGGATTGGTCCGCAATGGCAAGTGGAGCGGTGAGACGTTCATTCTGCCGACTGTCCCTGCGACGACAAGAGCAAGGCGGCCCGCAGGAGTATCCGGGCTCCCAGCACGATCACACGTTCATCCACATCGAAATCGGGGGCATGCAGGAAGGGGGCGGTGAAACCGGGAGGGGCGCAGCCGATGCGCAACAGCGATCCTGGCACGCGAGTGAGGTATTCGGCAAAGTCTTCCCCTCCCATGCTCGCCTGGGTGATTTCCTGAACATTGTCGCGCCCGATCACGCGAATCGCGGCCTCTTCCACGAACGAAGTCACTCGCGTATCGTTATAGACTCCGTCGATCGGCTCGAAGAACCGCAGGTGCATGGCGGTGCCGCTGGCCTCCTTGGCGCCGTGGACGATTTCCTCGATGCGGTCCTTGAGTCGCGTGCGAGTCTGCTGATCGAGCGTGCGGAGCGAGCCGAGGATTTCGACTTTGTCGGGGATGACGTTAGGCAACGTGCCGCCGCTCACCTTGCCGACGCTGAAGACCGAAGGGTTTCGTGAGTCGACCGATCGCGGAAGAAAACTGTACAGCGCCGTGATGAGATGGGCCGCGGCCGCGATCGGGTCTTTCGTATGAAACGGCCTCGCCGAATGGCCTCCCTTGCCTTCGACGATCACCTCTACTTCGTCGCAGTTGGCGGTCAGCGCGCCGTAGCGCACGCCGACGGTCCCCCATTGACGCTCAGGATCGACATGGCCGGCGATGATGGCCCCGACATTTTCGACGGCACCTTGTTCCACCATCGAGCGAGCGCCTTCGGCACACTCCTCGGCCGGCTGGAAAATGAATCGCAGTTTCGCGCTCCAGGGGAACGGCTTGCGCGAGTCGTGGTTCAGACCCGCGCTCGTGAGCGCCGCGCCGAGCACGACCGATGTGTGGGCATCGTGCCCGCAGGCATGGCACAGCCCCGGCCGCTTCGACGCATACGCCGATGTCTTGATGTCCTGAATCCAGAGCGCATCGATATCCGAACGAATCGCAATACGCGGAACATCCGGCCCGGGCTGACCGATGTCGAGGTCGGCGATCACACCCAGTCCATCCCGGCCCAGTCGAGCCTCGATGCCGGCTTCCGTTAGTCGGGCCGCGATGTACTTCGACGTTTCGCGCTCTTCGCGGCTGGGTTCGGGGTTCGCGTGCAGATGCCGACGAATCTCGATCAGTTTGGATTCGATGTCACTCAGGCGACGATCGATGTCGGCCTCGACGGCCGGGAAACCGTTGCTGACGGCCGGCGGCGACTGTCCGTTGCCGGATGGATGATGGCTCGAAGGTTGACTTGCAGTTTTCGGTTTCATGGAACAACGTCAATGGCCATGGCGAGAAACGGGACCGCTGATGGCGCGAATAGGTCGGATTCCCGCGGATCAGAAATATCAATTGTATCCCGTCTGTTTCAGATCCGCGAAGACCCGCGTCATCCGCTGAATCCGCGGTCTATCTTTCGACGGAACGCGGCTTCTCCTCCGGTGAATCAAGCTGCACGAGGTTCTTGTCGCCGCACTTCCCGCAGCCGCTGCCGCAATGGGTCGCGGCGCGGCCGAAGATCGCCCGCCAGGCGCGCCGGCTCAGAGAGAGCGCGGCCGCCGCGACGAGGGCAATGACGAGCAATGATTGCGGATCTTGAAACATCGCGGCACCCTCACCCCCGACCCCTCTCCCGCCGGGAGAGGGGAGAGTCGTGAACTACAACAAACGGCTCCCGACCTGAAATGTTACCACGGCCCCGACGTAGGCGAGTACCGTCATGTAGACGAAACTGAAAATCGTCCAGCCCCACGACTGCATTTCGCGCTTCATGATGGCCAGCGTCGACACGCATTGGGCGCAGAGCGCGAAGAACACCATCACCGACAACGCCACCGGCAGCGTCACCAGCGGCCGGCCGTCGGGCCATGTGGCGTTTCGCATCGCGGCTCGTAGCCCTTCATCATTCTCATCGACTTCGCCCCCCAGGCTGAAGATCGTGCCGAGCGTCGCCACCATAACTTCGCGGGCGGGAAACGATGCGATCGCGGCGGTTCCCAGTCGCCAGTCCCAGCCGCAGGGTGCAACGAGTGGTTCAATCAACTTGCCGCTCCGCCCGAGGTACGACTCATTGATGAGCCGTTGCGATTCGTGATTGAGTTCCTCCGTCAACGCCTCCTGCCCGGCCACATCGTCCGCGGGGAATGCTTCCATCCGCGTTTCGAGGTCATGCCTATGTTTCTGATCGCCGGGATAGTACCCCAAGGCCCAGATGACGATTGCCGTCGCGAAGATGAGCGTGCCTGCCCGAACTACGAACTCCTTCGCGCCGTCATAGGCCTTCCAGAGTACCGTGCGAATCGAGGGTATCTTGTAGTCGGGCAGTTCCAGGAAGAACGACCCGCGCTCGCCGCGGAAGAAAGTCTTCCCGAGCAGCCATGCGACTGGGATGGCGACGACCAGGCCCAGCGCCATCATCGCGAAGAAGACGAGGCCCTGCAGCGATAACCAGCCCCAGTACATGATCGCTGGGACGAATGTACCGATCATCAACAGATACACGGGCAGCCGTGCGGAACAGCTCATCAACGGCGCCACCAGTATCGTGATGAAGCGGTCACGACGGCTTTCGATGACCCGCGTCGCCATGATGCCTGGCACCGCGCACGCGAACGACGACAACAACGGCAGAAACGACTTGCCGCTCAAGCCGAACGGCTTCATCAAGGCATCAATGATGAGGGCGGCCCGGGCCATGTAGCCGCAGTCCTCGAGGATCGCCAGCAACAAGAACAGCAAGGCGATCTGTGGGACAAAGACGATCACGCCCCCAACTCCCGCAACCACGCCGTCATTCAACAAACTGCGTAGCGGACCGGGAGCAACGGTCGCGGAGACCCAGTCGGAGACGGTGCCCAGCGCGACATCGGTCAGGTCCATCACCGGTCCGACCCAGGTGAAGATCGACTGGAAGATCAGAAACATCACGACTGCGAACACGAGTGGCCCCGTCCAGCGCCCGACCAAGATGCGATCGAGACGATCGGTAAGCGACTTGTGCGGTTTGGTATGTCGCACCGTCTCCGCGACAACCGATTCCGCCCACTTGTAGCGGTCAGTGGGTTGTGCCGTCGAACTGGCTGTCGCTGCAGGTGGATTGGCCGCGTGAGGCATCCCGCTCAATGCCGCGAGCAGTTCCTTCACTCCTTCGCGCCGCAGCGCCACGGTGGGAATGACGGCGTTCACACCCAGCCGGTCTCGCAGCGAGTTCACGTCGACTTCGATGCCGCGAGATCTGGCGACGTCGAACATGTTGAGCGACACCACGATCGGCAGACCCAGTTCCCGCAACTGATGAATCAGCACCAGTCCGCGTTCGAGTTGCGTGGCATCGACCACGCACAGGATCGCATCCATCGGGCCTAGGCGGCGGTCCCCTTGCGACAGGATGTCGATGGTGATCTGTTCATCAGCCGAACGCGGGTTGAGGTGATACGTTCCCGGCAGGTCGACGAGATGCATGTCGCGACCCGCATGCTTGACGATCCCGATCTTGCGTTCGACCGTCACGCCCGGATAGTTCCCCGTGCGAACACGAATGCCCGACAGCGCGGTAAACAGCGTGCTCTTGCCCGCGTTCGGCTTGCCGATGACGGCAATGTTCAGGGCGCGATTCTGGACGACTTCAACCGTGTTCATGAATTGGATTCATTGTCGTAGCGGCGGCTGTCCCCAGCCGCCGGGAGCAAAGGTAACGACGCGCCCCCTGCTGTGACTCCACGACCAGATGATGTCCACCTGCGTCGCCTCCGCGTCTGGGGACAGACGCGGCGACTAGGCCGGCTCGACGGAAACAAACTTGGCATCACTGTGACGCATCGCCAGGCGCAGGCCTCGAATCTGAAACACCAGCGGATCGCCCGCCGGCGCCTGACCGACTCGTTGAATGAGGGTTCCCGGCAGAAAACCCATCTCCGCCAGTCGATCGGCTCCGATCCCCCCTTCCAACAGGAAGACAACACGAAAGGCTGAATGATTGGTAACGTCTGCCAGTGTCATGCTTTACAGTCAACTTAAATCGAGACAACCTATTGAGACTGAATGTCAACTCTAGTAGGCGAGAGTGCAAACAACAAGCGTTGCTTGTAGGGAACGGACTGTGTGCCGTTCCCCGTGGCGGGTTGGAGCGTGGATCAACTGAGACGTGTTCTCGTGAATGACGACTGTTGGGCGATTCCGGGCGAATACTCACGAGAGATCTCGGCGTTCAGGCCGCACGCGGTCCCGCAAGCCGGGAACG
>JANNSB010000536.1:0-6112 GCA_031402175.1 Planctomycetaceae bacterium | reverse complement strand
AACGTGGTGGAACGCTTCTTCAACCGCGTGAAACATTTCCGCCGCGTCGCCACTCGATATGAAAAGACCACCATCAACTACCTCGGATTCCTCTGCTTGGCGTCACTCATGACACTCCCGTGAATGTCCACACAACCTAGTGCTTCGTCCCTAGACCGACATCGAAAGTATATCCTTCGCGGGACGCTCAGTGCACCCGCATTCCTGGTATCGCACCGTCGTCGGGGTTCAGCAGGAAGATCTCTTTCCCGCCGGGGCCGCAGGCGAGCACCATGCCCTCACTGACGCCGAACCGCATCTTGCGCGGTGCCAGGTTCGCGCAGCAGACGACGAGCCGGCCGATGAGCTGCTCCGGCTGATAACAACTCTTGATCCCCGCGAAGACGTTGCGCGTGATGTCGCCGCCGAGCGACAGCGTGAGTTGCAGCAGTTTGTCGGCTCCCTCGACGTGCTGAGCGGCAATCACTCGCGCGACCCGCATATCGACCCTGGTGAAGTCCTCGATCGTGCAGAACTCAGCGGTCAGCGGCTCCTTCTCCATCGCCTCGGGTCCATCCTGATACGCAGGCGTCGCCTCCGCTGCGGTCCCTGGACCCTCGACCCTGGCCACTAGACTCTCTCGCGATTCCTCAACCATAGCTTCGACTTTCTCTGGATCGACTCTTTGCAACATATGTTGAAACGTCTGCACCCGCGCTCCCGTGATCGGCGACAACGCATCGCACCAGCTACGGATCGGCGCGTTCAGCAGTTCGCCCGTCTGTCGCGACAGTTTCGGCAGCACGGGACTCAGATACACGACAATCTGACGGAACAGATTCAGTCCGACCGTGCAGACGTCTCGCATCTCCGCGTGGCGGGCTTCATCTTTCTTCAGCTTCCAGGGCTCTTTCGCCTCGATGTACTGATTCGCCCGGTCGGCCAGCACCATCACTTCCCGCATGGACGAGTTGTAGTCGCACGCTTCGTAACAGGCCGCGATTCTTTCGGCCGCATCAGCTCCCTGAGCGAAGAGACCGCCGTCGTCGGGATACGACTCGCTCAATGCGCTGCCGGACACGAACTTCGCACACCGGCTGGCGATGTTCACCACCTTGCCGACGAGATCGCTGTCGACCTTGGTCTTGAACTCGTCGAAGTTGAGATCGATATCATCGACCTTCGGCCCCAGCTTGCTCGCGAAGAAGTATCTCAGGTACGACGGATCAAGCTGCTTCGCGTAAGTCGACGCCTGGATGAACGTTCCCTTCGACTTCGACATCTTCTCGCCGTCGACGGTAAGGAAGCCGTGAATATGCACCCTCGTCGGCAGACTGAACCCGGCCGTCTTCAAGATGCCCGGCCAGAACAGCGTGTGGAAGTACGTGATATCTTTGCCGATGAAGTGGTGAATCTCGACCGACGAACCATCCCGGATGCTCGCAGCATCCGGGATGGTGGACGGGCGCCACCAGTCATCGAGCGACTCGCCGTGCTGCTTGCACCACTGCCAGGTACTCGCGATGTAACCGATGGGGGCGTCGAACCAGACGTACCAGCTATGGCCGGCGAACCCGGGCACTTCGAAACCGAAATACCTGGGCGGGCGAGTCACGTCCCAGTCGCGCAGTTCATCACACAGAAAATGCCCCTGCAGGTAGTTCGCGATTTCCTGCTGCAGGTGCTCCCCCGACTGCGACCACTCGGCGAGAAATCCGTGCAGCTTTTCTAACTGAATGAACTTGTGCGGAGCCGTGCGCAGTTCGGGCGTCGCTCCCGACAGCACGCTGCGGGGATTCAGGAGATCCTTCGGCGAGTGATTCGACAGGCACTTCTCGCACTGGTCGCCGTATTGATCGTCGGCACCGCACTTGGGACAGGTGCCGCGAACGAATCGGTCGGCCAGAAACGTCTGGGCCTCGGGATCGTAAAGCTGCTCGACCAGTCCTTCGCGGACGATCCCCGCATCGACGACCTTCTGCCAGATCTGGCCGCACAACTGGCGATTCTCGTCACTGTGGGTCGAGCCGTAGTTGTCGAACTCGATGTCGAAGGCGGCGAAGTCGCGGATGTGCGCTTCCCGCATGTCGGCGATCACCTGCTCTTCGCTCCGCCCTTCCTGCCGGGCGCGGATCATGATGGCCGTGCCGTGCGTGTCGTCGGCACAGATGTAGATGCACCGCTGACCGCGCAGCTTCTGAAACCGCACCCAGATGTCGGTCTGGATGTACTCCACCAGATGGCCAAGATGGATATGGCCATTGGCGTAAGGGAGGGCGGCGGTAACGAGAATACGGCGGGTCATGCGAGTTCAAAAGGAGCCGCGCACGAAGTGAGCGGCCTTGGTCATTTCAACGTCCTTCAGCGGGCCGCATTCTAAGAGAGGCGGGCCAAGCGGGATAGGACTCCCTTGTTCCGGACGCATCAGCGTGTTTCAATGCAGTCACTCCTGGCCCACACTCAAGCAGGCGCATTCAGAAAGACCGGTCATGAAATCGTTCCCGCGCATTCTCATTTGTGTCTTGATCTTCGCGGCACTGCGACCCATTGAGGCCGATGACCAGCCGGCCGCCGTCGACACATCCCGCGGCGACGCCCTGCTGGCGGAGTATTTCGAGCGCGAAGTCTCGCGGATCGAGGAGTCGACGTTTGCCGACATCGAGACGCTCGAGGACTGGACCAGCCGGCGGGAGGAGTACCATCGGCAGATGATGTACATGCTGGGCCTCAATCCGCTGCCGGAGAAGACCGACCTGCAGCCCGTCGTCACCGGGACGGTCGATCATCCGGAGATGACGGTCGAGAACCTGCACTTTCAGTCCATGCCTGGGTTGTATGTCACCGGCAATCTCTATCTGCCGAAGGGTTTCGACGGGCCGCGACCGACGATCCTGTATGTCTGCGGTCACGGCGGTGTGGAGATCGACGGCATCAGTTACGGCAACAAGGTGTCGTACCAGCGTCACGGAGAATGGTTCGCCCGACACGGTTACGTCTGTCTCACGATCGACACGATCCAACTCGGCGAGATCCAGGGGCTGCATCATGGCAACTACAGCAAGGGGATGTGGTGGTGGTACTCGCGCGGTTACACGCCCGCCGGTGTCGAGGCCTGGAACTGCATTCGCGCGCTCGACTATCTCGAAACACGGCCGGAGGTCGACGCCGCGAAGTTCGGCGTCACCGGTCGCTCCGGCGGCGGGGCATACAGTTGGTGGATCGCCGCGATTGATGAACGCATTGCGTGCGCGGTGCCGGTGGCGGGGATCACGAGTCTGCGGAACCACGTCATCGACGGCTGCGTCGAGGGGCACTGCGACTGCATGTATATGATCAACACCTTCGGCTGGGACTTCCCGATGGTGGCCGCCCTCGTCGCGCCGCGGCCGCTGCTCATCTCGAACACCGACAAGGACGGCATCTTCCCGCTCGACGGCGTGTACGACGTCTACTCCAAGGTCCGCCGCATTTATGAACTGTATGGAGCCGAGGACAACCTGGGCCTGGACATCAACGAAGGCCCGCACGAAGACACGCAGCCCTTGCAGGTGGCGGCGTTCGCCTGGATGAACCGCCACCTCGTCGGCCCCGACATCGTCATCGAACGAGCCGCCACGCCGCTCTTCACGCCGCCGGAGCTAAGGGTGTTCGATCAGTTACCGGCTGATGAGCGTGTGACGACGGCGCATGAGTATTTCGTGCCGATGGCGCCGCCCTTACCGTCGGAAGCGTCGCCAGCAGAGCAACTGCAACAAACGGTCGATCGATTGATGGAGGTCACTTTCGGGGGTTGGCCTGAGGAAGATTCCAAATACCACGTCGACCGCGTCGAGTATGAATCTGAAGAAGGCGCGGTAAAGCTCGAGGAGATTCAATACACATATCAATCGGGCGATACCGACAACTTTACTGTCGTCACGCGAATGGGAAATGACGACATCGATGCCGAATTGCGCGTACTGCGTCAGGAGGATTGGGAGTCGCTTCAAGCGAAGATCAGTTTCGGCATACCAGAATTGAGATCTGCGAATCCAACAATCGCGACCGACGAAGTGGGTTGGGAGTCACTCGTGGACCAATTGCAATTGAATGAGGTGAATGCATTCTTGATGCCACGTGGAACTGGCGAGACGCAATGGTCGCGCGATGAGCGTGAGAGTACGCAGATTCGACGAAGGTTTATGCTGCTCGGACAGACAGTCGGCGGAATGCGAGTTTGGGATGTTTACCGCAGTCTCCAACGGCTACGCGAGGAACGCGCAGCCACTTCTGACGAAAGGCGATTCAGATTGTCGTTGCACGGCACGGGCGATGCCGCTGTCTGGTGCCTCTATGCGGGCCTGATCGACTTGGCACAACATCCCGACGATCCAATCGTGGATAAATTCGTCCTCACCGACCTCCCCGCGTCCCACATGGATCCCGACTGTCCGGAATTGCTCAATGTGCTGCGGATCACCGATATTCCGCAGGTGGTCGAACTGCTGTCGGAATTCCGGGAGGTCGAACTGTTGAATTCCGCGAGCGAATGAAGCAGCATGCCCCGCCCGTTGCGGCGTCTGTCCCCAGACGCCGGGCGACGCGAGTTGGCGCCGCCTGAGTTTCGGCACAACAGCGAAGCAATCCCCATTCACCGGCATCTCGGAGAGACGCCGCTACTGATACCGACGCGGCTTTCGCGGAGCGAAAGGCGACTACGCAGAATCCATGCCACGTTTCGAAACCGACACGGCCGTCGTCATCGACTTCTTGAACGTCGGGAATGCCGCCGGCAACGGACACGCGACCTCATCGGATAACGGTTCCAACGGCACGCATGCAGTCTCCGGCAACGGCCACGTTGATGAATCGACGCTGACCGAACTCTGGCAGCTTGTGGCGTGGGAAGACTCGGCCCCCAGCCGACTGCGCCGGCTCCAGCCCGGCAGCAGATCGCGTGACGTGGCCGATGTAATCTCGCGGACGCTGAGACCTGGCGACAAGCAATGCCTGAAGGACATCGCCCGCGGCGATTTGCCGCATCCGGCCATGCTGATCGTATCGGATAGCGAAGAACAAGCGTCGGAAGTTAGTTACTGGTTGAAGTTAGCGAACGCGTCGCTACCCAAATGGAAACGCGCCCCGTCAGCGAAGCTGTCGCGACTGACGGCCAAGATCGTCGAACCGCTGCTCGAAACGCAGTCGCCCCCCGATATCGCGCTTGCGGCTTGGCACATCATGGCGGCGTCGTCGCATCTCGATGATGAGGTTCTGCTGCGATTGTGGCTGCGGCTGTTGCAGGCATCGCGCCATCTGGTGAGTGGCACTCATCCGACGTCGGAAGCATCCCGCGAATGGTTGCCGTCCGAATGCACCGCCAACTTGCAGTTGGCCGAATCGCATGTCGTCGTCGGCCTCATCTTTCGGCACATCACCGGCGCGGGTCAGATCGCGCAGCGCGGCTGTGACTGGGCCGAGGAGATTCTCGAAGCGTCCACCGACAACGACGGCACTCCTCATTTCGACTGGTGGCCGACGCTGGGCGCGGGCGTGATGTCGGCCTTGCGCATGCTTTGGCTCGATGCGTGGTGGGGCGAAGGCCGCTTGTTGTCAAAACGCTTCCGCCGCCGGCTGAAGCGACTGTTGAAGCGAGTCGTCGCAATGAATGAACTCCGGGAGTATCGCGAGGTCGTGCTGTGGGCCCTGGGCGCGTTGGAGACCGATTCGCAACGAAACGACTCCGCGCTCCGCGGCAAGCCGGCGAGTCATTCCGGCTGGGCGAATCTCGGCATTCTGCGAAACGATTGGGATGACGAAGCCGACTTGTGCGCAGTCGGGTACACAGGTGATGCCTGTCGCGTGAAGACGGAAGTCAGCAGAGTGTCGTTGTTCGATGGGGCATGGAGCATCGACGTATCAGTCGCTGGCGCTCCCGTGACGTTCGACGATTGGTCACTGAACTGCTGGAACTCGGACAAGGATGGAGACTATCTGGAGTTGGAGCGAGACGGCCGCATCGTATCGCGGGAGGGCGACGCTCCCGCGGAGCCGGATGTAGATTCGATGACCAACCGTGATGCCGGCTCGGCGGGAGCCTCGCCCTCCCGGTTGGCTGACAACTTCGGGCACGTCTGCTTCATTCGCCGGATCTTTC
>JANNSB010000535.1:0-1623 GCA_031402175.1 Planctomycetaceae bacterium | reverse complement strand
CCACAACACCGAAACCGTTGTCGGCTCCAGTTCCCCGTCATCGGTGCGGCGATATGATGTCGCCAGTCGCGAAGCCTGGTCGTCGCTCAGATAGAACGCCGTGTCGGTCATGCCGAGCGGCTGGAAGATGTGTTCATCAATGTATTCATCGAACGTCATGCCCGACACGATTTCGACGATGCGGCCGGCGGTGTTGATCCCCGACTGACTGTAGACCCAGCGCGTCCCCGGCTCGAACTGCACCGGCTCGGCGAGATACAGCGGAATGGCATCCTCCAACGTGGTGATGTCCCGTGCTTGGTCAGCCGAGATCTCGGTGAGGCCGGCCGTGTGCGTGAGCAGATGCTTGATCGTGATCGTCGCCGGCGCGCCATCGGCGGTGCGCAAACTGCTGAACTCGGGGATGTACTTCGACACCGGATCATCGATCGAGAGCAGCCCCTGCTCGTGCAGCATCATGACGGCGGTGCCGGTGATGGGTTTGGTCATCGAAGCGATCCAGAAGAGGGCGTCCGGCTGCATCTCGCGCCCGGACTCGAGGTCCATCAGACCGGTGGTCGAGAAATGAACGATGCCGTCATGCGTGGCGACGAGGTTCACCGCCCCGGAGATCTCATTCTCGTCGACGAAATGCTGCATGCGTTCGGCGATCCCCTCGATCGTCGGCACATCGTCGGCGTGCACGCCAACGGCGATGGAAAGACAGAGGGAAAGAGTCATGCCGAGTTGAGTCGAGTATTGAAGATTCATGGCGCGGACGTTGTGGCATGTAAAGGTTGCGGAGTGAGGAATTCTCACACAAGTAACAGGATCATCGAACGAACACCAATGGCGAGGGGTATTCCTCGCGTCATCCATCGGAATCTCCTCGGATTGGGCGGCCCTACGTCGCGCCCGCGTCACGGACTATCAGCATCGACGCGAGGAACTGGTTCCAGGAACCATCCCGAGCGTGGAATGACGATTGGCCCCAACTCGGGAAACTCTTCGCCGGTGATCTCATGAATGGCCCAGCGAATCGAATAGGCGACCGGATCATAGGGATATGTTCGGTCGAGTCTCTCCCGCAGGGCGGTAAGTTGAGAGGCGGCTTGCATCCTTCCGAGGGTAGTTGCGCTCATTCGAAAAATGATCTGCAACTCGGACGGGATACCCGCGGTGTCATTCATCCGTTCGACAAGTTGCGCCGCAAGCTCCTCGTCAGGCAGGCCCGCATGCAGGTGTCCCAAGGCCCACACGGCCGCTCCCCGTGAGTAATTTCCATTGACCATGATCTTTGGGACGTAACTGCGAAGCAACTCGTCTGCCGGCGCATAGTGCATCAGCGCGAATGCCTCGAACAAATGAGCGACTTGCTCGTCGAGGCCGGGGATTGCGGTCGTTTGACGGATCTCCGATTGCCGCCTGGCATGGGCGAACATCTGGGGCAGCAACTCGGGAATCGCCTGCACGCGCAATGCCCAGGCCGAGGCGATCATGACTTCCGGCCGTTCGGACTGCAGGAGTTCCAAGAGCCGATCGGCAGCGGGTTCGTGATCCAGCCCGCCAAGCAGCAGTGCCGCCTGTTCCTGTCCGCGCCAGCTCTCCTGAGAGAGCAGCTCCATTGCGGAATCGCGCACCGGA
>JANNSB010000534.1:0-2923 GCA_031402175.1 Planctomycetaceae bacterium | reverse complement strand
CCTACAACATTGATTGCCCAGAACGAACAAACGCCTTGCCATGTACAAACGAGAGCAACATCTGGACGCTCGAAAGGCCATCGATTACCGTGGATGCCTCTTCCGAACTCTCGTCATTGATCGTGCCATGCCAGTCTCTCGATTCATCGCGGTCAACGTCTTCGCAATCGCGGCATGGGCGTGTCTGGTAGCGACGCGGGCGGATGATGCTTCCATTCCCGCAGAGCCGACAGCAGACCAGTTGCAGTTCTTCGAGGAGCAGGTCCGGCCGCTGCTGGCGGCCCGTTGCCAGACGTGTCATGGCGAGGAGAAGCAGAACGGCAATCTGCGGCTCGATCACATCGGCACGATCCTCGGCGGCGGCGACAGCGGGCCGGCCATCGTGCCGGGTGATGCCGAAATCAGCCTGCTCATCGAGGCGATTCGTTATCAGTCATTCGAGATGCCGCCGGACGGACAGCTCGCCGAGGAAGAGATCGCCATCCTGGTCGAATGGGTCGCGATGGGGGCACCCTGGCCGGGAGGTGACCGAACTGCGATTCAACGCGCCCCCGATGTGGCGATCAGTGACGAAGATCGAGCCTTCTGGAGCTTTCAACCGGTTGTCGATCTCGCCGTCCCGGTCGTGCAGAATGGCGCCTGGTGCCGCAACGCGATCGACAGCTTCATCCTCGCTCGACAAGAGGCAGTCGGTCTCTCGCCCGCGCCGGAGGCCGACAGTCGAACGCTGATTCGCCGGCTGACGTTCGACCTCACCGGTCTGCCGCCGACGCCCGACGAGGTGGAAGAGTTCGTCAATGATGGATCTCCCGACGCCTACGATCGACTCGTCGATCGTCTGCTGGCCTCACCCCGCTACGGCGAGCATGGGGCGCACTACTGGCTCGATCTCGTCCGCTATGCTGAGTCCGATGGCTACAAACAGGATGGCTACCGCGAGAACGCGTGGCGGTATCGTGATTACGTCATTCGTTCGTTGAACGACGACAAGCCTTACGACCAGTTCGTCCGCGAACAGTTGGCCGGCGATGAGCTCGCGCCTGATGATACCGACGCCCGGATTGCAACAGCGTACTTTCGTCACGGCCTCTATGAGTACAACCAGCGGGATGTGCGCGGCCAGTGGCGAGACATTCTCAACGATGTCACCGACACCACGGGGGATGTGTTTCTCGGACTGGGTATGGGTTGTGCGCGCTGTCACGACCACAAGTTCGATCCCATCCTGCAACGCGACTACTTCCGCTTGCAGGCGTTCTTCGCCAACATTTCATTTCGCGACGATCTCGCTCTCGCGACTCCCGATGCGATTGCCGAACACGAGCGCCGACAAGCCGAATGGGAAGCCGCCACGGCTGACATTCGCCGGCAGATCGATGAACTGGAAGCTCCGTTGCTCGCGGAACTCGAGGCGGACGCGATCGTCAAGTTCTCCCCCGATTTGCAGGAGATTTGGAACAAGCCGGCCGAGTCGCGCACGCCGCTGGAACATCAGATTGCCCATCTCGTTTACCTGCAGGTACTGGAGGAACACAACAAGGTTGCCACCAAGTTCAGCGAAGAGCAGAAGGCTCAATGGGAGTCGTTGCGTTCGCAGTTGGCTGAGTTCGATCACTTGAAACCCGCGCCATTACCGACATCGCCGGTGGTGACCGACGTCGCCGACACCGCATCGCCGATCTTCATTCCCGACAAAGAACGACTCGGCGAGGTCGTGCCGGGGTTCCTCACCATCTTCGATCCCGAACCCGCCGACATCCTGCC
Organism: Planctomycetaceae bacterium; assembly: GCA_031402175.1. Lineage (GTDB taxonomy): Bacteria > Planctomycetota > Planctomycetia > Planctomycetales > Planctomycetaceae > JANNSB01. The sequence goes on along the minus strand of JANNSB010000534.1, from coordinate 1,159 downwards.
GCCGGACTCGGCGCTCGAGACCACCGGTCGCCGCACAGCGCTGGCCCACTGGCTGACGCGGCCGGACCATCCGCTGACGAGCCGGGTCATCGTCAATCGTGTCTGGCAACAACACTTCGGCGTCGGTCTCGTCGCGACGCCCAGCGACTTCGGACATCTGGGTGAAGCGCCGAGCCATCCGGAACTGCTCGACTGGCTGGCCCTGCGTTTCGTCGAGCACGGCTGGAGCCTGAAGTGGCTGCATCATGAGATCGTCACATCGGCGACCTGGCGACAATCGTCGCTCGTGGAACCATCCGTGTCAGCCGAGCAGTTCGATGTGGCGAATCGTTTGTTGTGGCGGCAGAACATCCGCAGGCTTGATGCTGAGCAGATTCGCGACGGCATCCTGGCGGTCAGCGGCGAACTGCAGTTGAACCTAGGGGGACCGTCGTCCCCGCCTGCCGAATCGGCTTGCCGCAGCGTGTATGCGAGAATCTCGCGGAACGCACCCGACCGGTTTCTCGAATCGTTCGACATGCCGGCCCGCATCAGCAGCATCGGCGGGCGCAACGTGACGACCACTCCCGCCCAGTCGCTCATCATGATCAACGGCGACTGGACGCTGGCCCGCGCCGACGCTTTCGCAGCCCGCCTGCTGAATGAAGTCCCCGGCAGCGATCAGTCGCTCGTCGAGCGCGCCTGGCAACTGGTCTATTACCGCCCGCCGACCGAAGACGAATCATCGTCGGCATTGGCGTTTCTCGACGCCTGTCGGGAGCGGGCGCCGGATGAGACGGATGCCGACGCGGCTCTCATCGACTTCTGCCACGTGCTGCTGAACTCGAACGAGTTCTTGTACGTGGATTGATCGCTCCTCTTGTAGGGAACGGACTCCGTGCCGTTCCCGGGTGTTGTCACGGTTGTAAAGTCGAGCGGAAACCAGTTTGGCCAGTGGAATGTCTCCATTTCGTAGATACGGGGTGGGATGCTGGAAGGGAGCCGCCGTAGCGGCGGAAGCGAATAGCCGTGGGCTAACGCCCTCGTTGTACCACACAAGTCACGGCCCGGCTCTGGTGTCTGGCCCAAATAGATCCCAGCAGCGTGCGAGGTCGTGCATGCGTTGCAGGCCCAGCCAAGTGGTTTGCGGTCCGGGCGCGGCATTCCGTTGGCGGTTCAC
>JANNSB010000533.1:0-7632 GCA_031402175.1 Planctomycetaceae bacterium | reverse complement strand
AATCCGCCGCATCGTGTCCGAGAACGCCGAGCCGGTGATCTCGCTCACATCGTGGATCAATGGCAGTCCGCAACCGGCGCAGTTGGAGCGATTCCTGAATGCGCCTGCCGATGGGATTCATGAGTCGGCGCACGTCAACGGGAACGGTCACGCTCATGCGGCCGACGGTGCAATTCCGCTGATCAATTTCGCGGAAGATCCCGTCAAGCGGCGATGGTATCCCGTCATCGACTACAGCCGCTGCACGAACTGCATGGAGTGCATCGATTTCTGCCTGTTCGGCGTGTACGGCGTCGACCTGCTCGACCGAATTCTGGTCGAGGCGCAGGACAACTGCAAGAAAGGGTGCCCCGCCTGCAGCCGTGTGTGTCCCGAGAACGCGATCGTCTTTCCGCAGCACAAGACACCCGCGATTGCGGGGGCCGACGGCGAAGTGGCTGGCCTGAAGATCGATCTCTCAAAGCTCTTCGGTGGCGACGGCCGAGATGCCATTGAACTGGCGGCTGCGGAACGAGACGCAGAACTCGTTAAGGACGGCCGGGACGCAGTCGGTTTGAGCGTGGGCATTCCTAAGCGCCAAGCCGAGGCGAAATGTAAGCCTCGCGATGAACTGGACGACTTGATGGACAGCCTCAACGCGATGGAGTTTTGAGGTCGCGTGCGGTCGACCCTGGCCAGCGATCAATTACTCGAAGAGTTCGGCGACGGCCACCCGCAATCCTGGCAGTTCCGGTTCGCCAGTAAGATCCTGTGACTCGTTCAACAGAACAGGAACCTGGTTCGGCCGATAGACCCGCACCGTGCGGTCACGAGGATCAAGCCACCATACAACCGCAACGCCGCTCTCGATAAACAGTTCAGTCCGTTCGTGAATGTGCTCTACCGTATCGGATGGGGAGAGGATTTCGACGGCCAGCACTGGTGCGCCAATGATGATCGAACGATCTGCCATCTCACTTTGCAACCGGCTCCTGTCAACGACTGCAACATCGATTCCCACGACGGTTTGCGGGTCATCCTTTAGTACGAATCCTGCATCACCAACTAGGATTCGCCAGTCGAGGCCGGACGCACGACGCCAAACTCGAAGCGTTTCGGCGACTGCGCCCATGGATTCGCTGTGATACTGATTTCGGTACGTCATTGGCCCTTCCCGAAGTTCGCCGCGGATCAACTCCCGATCGACACCGTCCTCGGGCAGCGCGAGAAACTCCTCGACAGTCAGCGAAGCAAGATCAGCGGTGGCCATGACGCTCTCCTTTTGACTCGACTTCGGCGAGCAAACTCATCCCACGCTGCCTTCCATCTGCAGCTCGATCAGACGGTTCAGCTCGACGGCGTATTCCATCGGGAGTTCCTTCACCAGCGGCTCGATGAAGCCGGTGACGATCATGGCTGATGCTTCCGCCTCGGTCAGGCCGCGGCTCATCAGGTACAGAAGCTGCTCTTCGGCGATCTTCGAGACCGACGCCTCGTGCTCGATCGCGACATCGTCCTCTTCGACCTCGATGTACGGATATGTATCGCTGCGGCTGTCGGCATCGAGAATCAGCGCGTCGCAGACGACATTGCTCTTGCAGTTGACCGCGCCGTTCTGCACCTTCACCAGGCCGCGATAGCTCGCCCGGCCGCCGTCTTTGCTGATCGACTTCGACACGATGCGGCTCGATGTATTGGGAGCGCAGTGCACCATCTTTGCGCCGGCGTCCTGATGCTGATGCTCACCGGCGAACGCGATCGACAACGTCTCGCCGCGAGCGCCTGGTTCCATCAGATAGATGGCGGGGTACTTCATCGTCAGCTTCGAGCCGAGGTTGCCGTCGATCCATTCCATCAGGCCGTCGCGATACACCATCGCCCGCTTGGTGACGAGGTTGTAGACATTGTTCGACCAGTTCTGAATCGTCGTGTACCGGCAGCGTCCGGTAGGCTTGACGATGATCTCGACGACAGCCGAGTGGAGTGAATCGCTGCTGTAGGTCGGCGCGGTGCAACCTTCGACGTAGTGCACGCTGGCGCCCTCATCGACGATGATCAGGGTCCGTTCGAATTGCCCCATGTTCTGGGTGTTGATGCGGAAGTACGCCTGCAGCGGATACTCGATCTTCACTCCCGGCGGAACGTAGATGAACGAACCTCCCGACCAGACCGCCGAGTTGAGCGCAGCGAACTTGTTGTCAGCTGGCGGGATGATCGTGCCGAAATACTCGCGGAACAATTCGGGATACAGACTCATGGCCGAGTCGGTGTCGGTGAAGATCACGCCCTGGTCTTCGAGTTCCTTCAGCAGCGATCCGTAGACGACCTCGGATTCGTACTGAGCCTTCACTCCGGAGAGGTACTTCTTCTCGGCCTCGGGTATGCCGAGCCGGTCGTAGGTCTTGCGGATGTCCTCGGGAACTTCTTCCCACGACTTCTCCTGCCGGTCGCTGGCTTTCACGTAGTAATAGATGTTCTGGAAGTCGATGCCCGACAGGTCGCCCCCCCAATTCGGCATGGGCTTGCTCTCGAACAGCTCGTAGGAGTGCAGGCGGAACTCCCGCATCCAGGCGGGTTCGTTCTTCATGTCGGAGATCTGGGCGACGATCTCGGCGTCGAGTCCCCTGCGGGACATAAATGCGTATTTATCAGTCGGATCATGAAATCCGTACTGGTATTCGCCTTTGGGAGGTGCAGCAGTGGACATGGGGTTGCTTTCTCCGAGGGAAAGTCGGGATTGCAAATGGTTTCAAAGTAGCAGGGAGCAACCGCCCCTCTAGTATCAGTTTTCGGTGGAATCGGCCCGAGAGTCAATCACCAGATCCCACTGTAGAGAACCATTCTCGGAATTGAAGTGTGAAATCGGGAAGGAACTCAGTTCGTGCTCCATTTCCACAGGAGCCACGGAGACCAGTTGATCGTTGAATTCCCAATTATCGCGGATATGCACTCGAATCGCCGGGAACTCAAACTCCAACTGCAAGCGCTCGAGAATCGCGCGGACCAGGCTGCTTGCCTTAACCCCAATGGGTCGCTACAGTTCCACCCTCCAACTTGCAACATCCCATTCCTTGGGTCGATCTAACAGACGAAGCGAAATGAAAGCAGGCATTCACCCCAAGTACGAGCCGGTCGTCTTTGTCGATCGAGGAGCTGATTTCAAGTTCCTGTCGAAGTCCACGATAGCCTCGAAAGAGAAGATCAAGTGGACTGATGGCAAAGAGTATCCCGTGATCTACGTCGATATCAGTTCGGCCTCGCACCCCTTCTTCACCGGCAAGATGAAGTATGTCGACGCCGCCGGTCGAGTGGAGAAGTTCCAGAAGAAATACAAATGGGGCAAGGATCAAGCCGCCGAGCAGGAAGCCAAGTCCGAAGGCTGATTGCGCTTCCCCGCATTCGGGGCGTTGCAACCCGCACGGCCCGAAAAAACGTCAATATCGGCCCGCTGAAACGCCGATAACCCGACTAGGGTTGGCTCCGCGCCTGGCAGTTGGACCTGCCAATTTTGCCGAGCCTGCGCCCATGTTCGTGGAAAGACCCGTCCCATGACAGGATGGGTGGTGCCGTCAATCAGGGAGGGTGCGGTGCGAAGATTGGTCTGTTTCAGCCTGGTGATGATTCTGCTTCCATCGGCCCAGTCCCGCGCGGGATGGCCGTTCTTCTCGGAGGGGCCGCGCCGCGGAACTCCCGAGTATCTTGAAATGCGCGCCGGCGAACCGCCGGGACGACGGCAATTCTACTACGGCGGCAAAGTGTGGCCAGACCGTGCCCGACCGGCGGGTGAAGACCTGCCGTGGCTTCACACGTACCACGCCACCCACTACTGGCCGCATCCCTACAACTGCCAGGACCGCGCGATCGTCAATCAGTTCTCGGCGATCCAGATCAACAACGGCTGGGTCGAGGCGACCACGTTCTTCGAATATCACTTCGATGCCGACACCCACGAGCTGAACCGTGCCGGCAAGCAGCATCTGCAATGGATTCTGTCGCAGGCTCCGATGGAGTGCCGCACGCCCTACTTGGCGCAATCGTTCGATCCTTCGGTGAACATTTCGCGAGTCGCCGCCCTGGAACAGGAGATGGCGATGCTCGTGGGACCGGAGTACTCGCTGCCGGTGCTGCTGAGGGTCGCGAGTCCGTCGCCGCGTCCCGCGGGAGACATCAACACGATCTATCAGCTCCGCGGAGCGAACATTCTGCCGCCGGTCATCACCTACAGCGCCGACAGCGGCGGCAGTGGCGGCGGGTCGCAGTGATCGCACAGGAAATCTCAGCTCACCGAGGCGAAACATACTTCTTCCACACAGTCGCGGGATACACGTCATGGCCAACTTTCGACCAACGATTGCGACGCTTACGTTGATTTTGTTGCAAACGTGCGGCTGCGGCATGAATCGCGAAGTCGTCAACGACGAAGATCCGCGTCCCTTCTGGGAACCGAAGATTCGCCAGACGACCCAAACCGAAGTGAGGAATGAAGTTTTCGACAAGGAAGAACTGGAAGATCCCGGCGACATTCGCGTTTCGTACGCTCGCTGGATGGATGAGATCGGCAATTCTCGCGAAGCCCGACAGCAGTATGAACTCGTCCTGCAGGACACCCCGGATCATCTCGGCGCGCTGTTGGGCATCGCGGAGCTTGATCTGGAGGAAGGCCATGCCTCAAACGCCGAACAGGTGCTGGCACAGGCGCGACAGGTCGCCCCAGAGTCACCGGCCGTTGCGTTTTCACTGGGAAGAGTGCGTGCCACGCAACGGCGCTGGGATGATGCCGTCGAGGCGTTCAATGAGGCATCGCTGGGAGATCCCAACCAGTCGGCATACCGCTTTCAGCTTGCCGTAGCGCTGACTCACGCGGGCAAGGTAGACATGGCGATGCCACATTTCATTCGCACCGTGGGGGATGCCGAGGCCCACTACAATGTCGGACGTATCCTGCATGATGAAGGACTGCTGCACGAGGCCGAAGAGCATTTTTCGCTGGCGGTCGCCAAGAAGCCCGATCTCGAAGCCGCGCATGAATGGCTCAATCTCACTCGACTTTCTCTGCGCGAGTCGGCCGAAGGCTCCACCACGGCGCAATCCGGGCAACCTGCGACGCTGGGAGGCCACTCGATCGAAACCGTCGGCTATACGACGCCGGCGATCTGATCGCCTGGCTACGGACGCCGATTGCGGATCAGCGGTCCCATCGCGAGTGCATGTTCCACCAGTCTGCCGACCTCGTCGTTGGCGAACATCCGCGACTCGACGGTCTGCACGACCAAGACCCCGATGATTTCACTGGCGGCCACGATCGGCACGCCCAGGAACGATTCGTAAGGATCCTCGCCCGATTCCGGAAAGTACAAGAAGCACGGATGCTGGTCGGCATCGCAGGGGACAATGACCGGCCGTTTTTCGCGTGCCGTCAATCCAGTCAGCCCCTCGTCGATCGACATGCGGACTTTGCCGATGCATTCCTGATTGAGTCCGACTGTGCCGGATAAAACGAGCCATTCACCGGCCCGATCAAAGAGATAGATCGAACAGGCGTCTCCGCGCAGCTCATTGCCGATCAGACAGGCGATATCGCTCAACACATGGGCGGGGTCGGGATCCGCGGAATGCGAGATCACAATCTCCCCCAGCCGTTCGATGGCTGTTGAACGCTGACTGTAACCGGCGTCGATCAAGGAATTCTCCCACAAATGCGAGGTAGAGGCTGCAATGGCGGTACTCACGGTCGAAACCCTCCGGGCTTACGCAGGACTGGTACCGCCGCAAAGAACAAATCTCGTTCCAGAATGCCTCCTTAAAGCCATATCTGCCATAGAATGGTGACAGGCGGGGGCAGAAACAAGTCGCCAAACCCTGTTTTTGCAGCAGCATGTGCCGGCGATGCAGAGACTCGAATTCACGTCGGCGGCAGGGGTGGATGAGCGAGTCTCAACGGAAGGGATCGGGCCACTCGGTGGCATTCCCGGTGAAGTGATCCAACGGTTCGATGTCAGTCATCAACCAGCCCTGATCGGACTTCTGCCACTGCGCCCGCCAGCGGGTGGCCTGGTGTCCGATGCTCCCCCTGCTTTCGAGAGAAACGGTCGCATTCACTCGAAAGTGAGAACTTGCGATCGAATTCTGATTCGAGAAATCGACGGAGACATCGGTGACTCGCACATCTTCCACGTCCACCAACTGGATGCCTAACGTGGCCCTGGTTCGTAGTGCGATCGCCCGCGGAGAGATGTACTTGAGCGTCCCATCAATGTCGTTCTGCTGAAAGTTCAGGACGATGTCATGCACCGCGAACTCGACGGCCTCGCGATCGGTCTTCCGGCCACGATCGAGGAACCAGAGCGCTCCTCCGAGCAGCAGGAACGCGAGGGTGCCCAGCAGGAACACGCCGCGCTGCTTTTGCAGCGCAACCACCATGAATGCTGCCGCGAGCACTCCGCAGATCAGGAGTTCGGGGAGCGGATTCTCGTACAGCCAATCCACTTAAAACCTGCTCGGCTAGACTTCAGTCTGCGTTCCCTCGCAGTTCAAAGGGAACCGGGGACTCCTCACGCCTTGGCGGCGGTTTCTTCCTTGGGCCATACCATGAGCTGTGCATCGTCGACCTTGACCTTCACTCGACCTTCCTTCTCCTTGGTCGCGACCTCGTAACCCATTTCCTTCAGGCGGACGATCTGTTCGCCCTTGGGGTTCACGGTCAGGTCATCGGAGATCGCCCGCCACCACTGCAGGTGCGGCCAGTCGCGACGCACGATTTTCAACGTGCTCTTGATCGTGCGATCGTTGGGACCAACGCTGAAACCGGCCTGCCCAGCGATGGCCGTGAAGGTTCCCAACTTGTCGGCACGCTTCAGTTCCCACAGGAGTTCTGCAACCTCCTGGGCACGGGTAGACGCCATGAAGAAATCCTTGATTGTGGTGATCGAACGGGAGTAGTGAGTAGGCAGTTGGCAGCAGGGTGGAGGTGATTCATCTCACTACTGCCTTTTGGCTACTCCCTACTGCCCCTCCCACGTATCTTACCTGTCGGGGGCCGTCGATTAAAGGATGCCTGCTTCGTCTGCCAAGGCATCATCCCACTTTGCATGAGGGACAACTGATGAGAACGCTGCTGATTACACTGGTATTCATCGCTGCCCAGACCGTTCAGGCGCAGCCTCCCGAAACTCTCGAACGCTTCGAGGCGCGGGTCTACGAGGGGCCGACCGGTCTCACCATCGGCTACAGACTGCTCAGCCCGGCTGTGATCGAGGAAGGGGAGACCTATCCGCTCATCTTGTTTCTGCATGGGGCCGGCGAGCGTGGAGATGACAATGCCATTCAACTCGTGCACGGCATGGCCGATCTGTGCAGCGACGAAATGCTGACACGCCACCCCGCATTCGTTATCGCTCCGCAATGCCCCGACGGGGAGAAGTGGTCGGATGTCGACTGGAGCGCGCGATCGAGCACTCTTCCCGATGAACCCAGCGATTCGATGGCCGCGACGATGGAGGCGATCGAGGCACTGAGCGAGGAATTCCCGATCGACCAGCAGCGCTTGTACATCACGGGGCTGTCGATGGGAGGCTATGGCACTTGGGACGCGCTGGCTCGCTATCCCGGCCAGTTCGCCGCAGCTATCCCAGTGTGCGGCGGCGGCGATCCTGT
>JANNSB010000532.1:0-14532 GCA_031402175.1 Planctomycetaceae bacterium | reverse complement strand
CAGTATCAGAGCATGGGATACGCGCTGCTGGGAGAAATCATTCGTCACGTGTCGGGCAAGTCGAATCAGCAGTTTCTCGCGGAAGAAGTGTTCATTCCCCTGGGGATGAAGGACACCAGCCTGGGCGTCCCGGCGGCCTGGGAGAGCGGAGATTTTTCGAAGTCGGCCCGCATCGCTCCGGTCGAATTGCCATTCGAGCAGCAGGGACCGGACGCTCGGCACTGGAACTGGAACAGCCCCTATTGGCGCGGTTTCGGCGCTCCGTGGGGCGGGATGTTCTCGACACTCGAAGATCTGATCCGCCTGTGCAGGATGATGCTGGCTGGCGGAAGTCTCGAAGGGGTCGACGTCCTTTCGCCGCAGACGATTCGCGCTGTGGTCAGCAATCAACTCGCGCCGCAGCGCGAAGTTCCCGAAGGGGAGCGCCGCTGCCGACCGTGGGGACTGGGTTGGCGCTGGAACTGGAAAGACCATTCCGCGTGCTTCTGCGATCTGGCATCGCCGGAATCGTATGGACATTTCGGCGCGACCGGCACGCTGATGTTCGTCGACGCTGAGCGAGGCGCCGGCGCGATCATCCTCAGCACGACTCCCATGGAACGCGGCTCCAACTGGATGACCCGCTTGTCAAACCTGCTGTTCGCCGCGATCGCGTGAACCTGCTCCTTAAACATCACGCGCGATAGGCCGCTGATTGAGCGGATGACGCGGGTCTGAAACACTCTCAGATCCGCGACGCCTCGCGTCATCAGCGGTCCTTATTCGCCGCGACGAAAATGAGAAGTCGAGTCGCTAGGGATTGGGGCCTTCCGCCTCTTCCGCCGCGTCCTCGGCCTCTGCATTTCGGCGGGCCTCTTCGCGGAGTTCCTGCAACCGCAGTTTCTGGCCGGGCGTCAACACGGCTTCCATTTCCGCATCGCGCGTCGTCCGCAGTTCTTCGATCTGCATGAGCAGAGCGTCGATCTGATCCGCGTATGCCGACTGAATTCCATAAACTCCTTCGCGCTGCTCGTCGTTGAGCGCGAGCCGTCCGTAGTAGGTCGGCAATCGTCGTGAAGACTCGTCATCCGCCGCCGCTGCTGCAGGGCCGTCGTCTCCATAGCTGTGGCTCTGATGCTGAACGAACAGCGTGCCGCCCAGCACGGCAATGAGAGCGAAAGACCACATCGCAGCAGACCGAAACTCGATTCTCATGATGTACCTTCCAAGGCAGAGACTGTTGTTCGAGGCCACATAAAATCGGACAAGCAACTCATTCCGTCCGTGCCACTTCAGATTCCGGATCCTCCCAGGAACGATAGTCGAAACTTTCTCGATAACGACTGTAACCTTCTCCCGGACCTGCGATGAGCGAGTCGACTCCGCAGCGACGCCGCATGGCGTAGATGTTGGATGTCGAGGGGAACTCGAAGTCCTGACCGCGGATGCCGTGCGTGAAGCCCCCGAGATTGCGACGTCCCGAAAACGGGATGATGCGCACTTCCCCTTCGGTGTCGGTGCCGCCCCAGAAGCGGCTGAAGGTCGCGACATCCGTCACGCGGGTATTCATCGTCCGCGCGGCTCCGATCCACTGCGCGACTTCATACAGATTGTCGACCCCGGTCCAGGTCAGCCCTTCATGGCCGTTCGGCTCGCGCAGCATCTGTGAACCAAGGTAGTCCGCTTTCAAGGCGCACCCGTTGCAGATGATGTCGACCGGGTTGGTGAGCCTGGGAAAGAAGAAGATCTCTTCGGCGTGAACCGCGCAGCGATCCAGCCTCAGCGCCAAATGGGGTTCGACTCCGGCCGCCCCGTTGAAGACGTGAAATGCATGCTTGCTGAACAGAATGCAGTTCTCGACCGTCACTGACTGAGTTCCAGTGGTGAGGACTTCGATCGCGGCACGCCCTCCCACGCAGATGCAGTTCCGAAGCAGCACATCGCCCGGCTGTGTGACGTAAACGCCCACGCAGCCACCTTCGTTCGACTCGCTGATGCGGCAGTTCAGCAGCCGCAGTGCTCCACCTTCCACTCGAATGGCCGACCAATCGGTAATGGCTCGTCCGAGGTTCGGCGGATCCATCTGAATGAGCAGGCCCTCCATTTCCAGCGTCCCGCCGCGAACTCGGATCATATGACGCACTTCGCGATCTTCCTCGGGTCGCGAGCGACGGCCGTCGGCGTCGTAACCGATCTCGTAAACAAAAACCGGTTCGTAACCGGCGGCGGCGACGATGCTCACATCCTGATCGATTTCGAGATGTGGCATTTCGAACGGCCCATCTCCTTCCACATGAATCACGTCTCCCAGGGTGGCCGCGGCGAGAGCTTCCGCCAGCGTGTCGAATCGCGGTTCCTCAGCCTGCGAGATGATCTGAAATGCCTGATCGGGATCCCCTTCCAGCATGCGTGAAATATCGCTGCCGAGATTGGCTTTCCGCAGGAACAAGATCGCGAACGAAGTATCGCTCAGTTTGCCCCAGGTGCCGTGCTCCCACGATCCGTCCTCGGCCTGCGTCGCCAGCAGGGCGGCTGCCCCACGAGTGAACCATTCGGTGTCGCCGAACTTATCGAGTCCCAACAGCACGCCGAGACGTTCGACGGACCACAGGAAGTAACGGGCCGAGCCGTTGCCGATGCCCTGAGCGAATTGGCTGGCACGCGTCAGGCCGTCGGCGAACAGTGGATCGGAAAGCAGCGACTCCCCTTCGGAGCCTGCATCACTCTCGTCGGCATCCTCGGCTTCGCTGGGTGCACTGGCCTCCGGCTTTTCACCATCCTCGCCTTCCTCGGATTCCTCTGACTGCTCATCTCGAATCTCGGTGGCGCGAGCGACGGTCAGACAGAACAGTGCGGCGAACGTCATCGACTCGGTGGAAGGGGCCTCTTCCGTCGCATGGCTATAGGGCCAGCCGCCGTCTTCCTCCTGAGTGGTGCTGAATCGCTCGTCCACCTGCTGCATCGTCTCATCAATGTTGACGCCCCAACGGGAGGAGACCCAGAGTCCAAGCACCGCGAACTGCGTGCAACTGTTGTCGCCGGGCCCCATGGGCGGGTCGGGCCGGTCGTCCTTGTTGGTCAGCAGATTGGCGGGCACCTTGGGGCATGAATAGCTCCAGCCTCCTTCGGTGGTCTGTCCGCAGATGAGTCTTGCCGCCAGCGTGCGAACGACCTCGCGGTCGTCGCGGTCACCAATGCGGGTGATCAGCAGGATCGACAAGGCGAGTTCGTAGGTGTTACGAATCTCGTCATGGTTGCGAATGATGTAGCGATGCGCGCGCTCGATCGAAATGTCGGAGACCGGTATGCCGTTCTCGACCAGCGCAAGAGCGCACAGTCCCGTAATCCCCACATTGTGGCCGGCGTACTCCCAACTGCCGTCTTCGAGCTGCTGCGACTGGATGAACTTCAACCCCCGCAACCGCGATTCTTCGATCTCCTCCTCGGTCTGCGCCAGGCCGAGCCGAGGCAGAGTAAGGAGACTTAGCAGTACCAACACAATTGACCAGCAGCGATGTGAACTCGTCATGGCCGATGCTCCATTAAGGCGCGAATTGAACATCCGTCAGATTTGATGGCTGACAGTCTTGTGTAGTTGCTTAGCAGAATCAAGCGCGTCGTGCGACAAATGCCTCGATCACTCTCAACGCACCGTTTCCAGCAGCCGGGCGACGACTTGCTCCACGCTGATTCCCTCGGCCTCGGCGCGGTAGTTGATCAGTACGCGATGCCGAAAGACCGGATTGGTCAGCGACTGGATGTCTTCTTTGGTCACATGACTGCGCCCTTTGAGCACTGCTCGGGCCTTGGCGCCGAGGACCAGGTACTGCGAGGCCCGTGTGCCGGCCCCCCAACTGACCCAGTCGTTGATGAAGCTCGGCGTCCCTTCGCGGTGCGGCCGGGTCGCAGCGCTCAAGCGCACGGCGTACTCGATCATCTCTTTCGCCACGGGCACCTTGCGGACCATGTCGTGAAACTGCTGGACGTCTTCGCCCGAGAACAAGGGCTCGATCTTTTCTGAAACGGTCGATGTCGTGCGCTCGACGACCGTCACCTCGTCCGCCTGCGGCAGGTAGTCGATCATCACATTCAGCATGAATCGGTCGAGCTGCGCCTCGGGAAGCGGATACGTGCCCTCCATCTCGATCGGATTCTGCGTCGCCAGCACGAAGAACGGCAAGACGAGCGGGTAACGCTGTCCGGCGGCGGTCACTTGATGTTCCTGCATCGCCTCCAACAGGGCCGCCTGCGTCTTGGGGGGCGTGCGGTTGATTTCATCCGCCAGCAGCACGTTGGTGAAGATCGGCCCGCGCACGAACACTAGCCGGCGCTTGCCGTCGGCGTCTTCCTCCAGGATTTCGGTGCCGGTGATGTCGGCCGGCATCAGGTCGGGGGTGAACTGAATCCGCTGAAACTTCAGATGGAAGACCTGCGCGATCGACTTCACGAGCAATGTCTTGGCGAGACCGGGAGCACCGGTGATCAGGCAATGGCCGCCGGAAAAAAGAGTGATCAGCACCTGCTCGATCACATCGGCCTGCCCCACGATCACTTTCGACAGTTCAACTCCGATCGAACGCCGGGCCGATCGCAGCTTCTCCAGAACGTACTGTGGATCGTGGTCGGTCACTGATGCTTTTCTGGTTCGGTGTGGTTCGTTGGGAAATGACCGGCGTTACGAAGCGACCTGTTGAGCAGCTTGCATCCGGGCGGCGTCCTGCACCGCGCGAATGATCTTGTCGTACCCGGTGCAGCGACAGAGATTCCCCGCGAGGTAGAAACGAATCTCTTCTTCGGTCGGATGAGGGTTCTCCGCGAGCAGGGCCTTGGCCGACATGATGAAGCCGGGCGTGCAGATACCACACTGCAGCGCCGCGTTCTCCAGGAATGCCTGTTGCAACGGCGCGAGGCAGCCATGATCGGCGACGCCCTCGATGGTCTCGATGTCGGCCCCTTCGCATTCGACGGCGAGCACGAGGCAACTCACGACGGGACGGCCATCAACAAGCACCGTGCAGGCTCCGCAGTTGCCGTTGCCGCAGCCTTCCTTGGGTCCGGTCAATCCGAGGGTCTCGCGCAACACTTCCAGCAGCGTCTGACGCGGTTCGCAAAGGAAAGACTCTTCCTTGCGATTGATCGAGGCGGTGACGACGCGTTTGTGTGCCATGCTGCGGATGCCTGATGTTTCGAGCGACGCTCGCGAACTACCGGTCGTATCGTAGGCACCCAGGGCGGAATCCAAAAGCGTGAGCACAGTCACCTTTCGCTCCGCGAAAGCCGCGTCGGCTCGTAGCGGCGGCTGTCCCCAGCCGCCGGGATGGAAAGGTAGCTCAACCACTTTGATGCGGCTCGACAATTGATGACGCCCACTTGCGTCGCCACGGCGTCTGGGGACAGACGCCGCTACACCAGCGCCGCTTCGGCCTGCAGGCTGTGCGGGAAGATGTCGACGTTGCCGGTAGAGACGTCGTAGATGCCGCCGGCGACAGCGATGCGGCCATTCTCGACGAGCTGGCGGAGGATGTCGCTGCGTTCCAGCATCTCATCCATCACGAGCAGCACGTTGCGTCGAGCGACTTCGTCGATCAGTTCGTTCCGGTTGTGTCTGGCCGCCTTAAGTCGGTGTAGCACGTCGTCATCGACCGCACGTTGAATGTCTTCGACGACGTGTGTGAGGTGCGTGCAGACCGACGTCAGCGGGGAGACAGGCTCTGTCAGCCGACTGACCGCTTCCGTCACCGCGCCGCAGCGAGTGTGGCCCATCACGAGCACCAGTTTCGCGCCGGCCACCGCGCAGCCGTACTCCAGGCTGCCGAGCACTTGAGGATTGACAGTGTTCCCCGCGATCCGCGTGCTGAGAATGTCCCCCAGCCCCAGATCGAAGATGATCTCGGTCGGATTACGCGAATCGATGCAACTGAGCACAACGGCCAGCGGGTGCTGACTGTCGGAGGTCGAGTTCACCTGACGATACAGGTTGCGCGTGAGCTGTCTGCCAGTGCGAAATCGCTCGTTCCCATCACGCAGGATTTCGATCACCTGGTGCGGCGTCATCGTTTCCTGCAATTCCCGGCTGCAGTAGTCCACATAGAGCACCCGGTCGTCGAGGACGTAGCTGTCGCGGAAACCGACAAGGCTGACGTGTACGCCGTGCACGGGAGCCACGTTCTTCACGAAGTCGTGGATGAAATACGTGGCGTCGGGATCCATGAACACCGTATTGCGGGCATCGAGCAGGACATTGCCGCCGCGCGGGACTTCCATCAGCACCTTCTCGAGCGCGGCGCGATTGAGGAAGCTCACCTGGCTGGCGAGCTCGAGCCTGAGCACGTCGCCGGAGATATGATGCTCGACGATCTTGCGTATCGGCCGGCGCAGATTGCTGTAGAGAATGAAGCTGACGCTGATCGCCAGTCCGATGAGAATGCCGATGATGAGGTCGGTGAATACGATGGCCGTTACCGTCGCGATGAACGGGAGAAACTGATTTCTCCCTTCCCGATACATTTCCAGAAAGACCTGCGGGCTGGCGAGCTTGAAGCCGGTCACGATCAAGATCGCCGCGAGACCCGACAGCGGAATCAGGTTGATCCAGGTCGGAAACAACGCGACGGCGACGAGCAGCAGCGACCCGTGAAAGATTGTCGACGCCTTGGTCCTTCCGCCAGCATTCACGTTGACCGAACTGCGAACGACGACCGACGTAATCGGAATCGCGCCGATCAGACCGGCGATGAGGTTTCCCACGCCCTGTGCGAACAACTCTCGGCTGGGCGGAGATTGGCGCTTGAGTTTGTCGAGCTTGTCGACGGCTTCCAGATTGAGCAATGTCTCGAGCGAAGCGACCAGGGCGATCGTGAACCCGGCAACATACACCGCCGGGTTCCCCAGTTGTTTGAAGTCGGGGAATTGAAAGAATGTTTTGAACCCCTCCAACGACTTCGCGACCGGTACCGCGACCAGGTGAGTCTCGCCGATGACCCACTCCCCACCCCACGTCCTCAGATACGCGGCCATGGCGACGCCGAACAGCACGACCACCAGGGGGCCAGGGATGTTCAGCTTTTTGAGCCACTTGGTCTTGTCCCACCAGACGAGCAAAACGATGCACGCGAGTCCGACGATGATGGCCCCCGAATGGACGTCTCCGGCAAACAGTTTGCCAATTTCCGAAAACGTGTTCTCATGGTCGGGCTGCTGGAAGGCGAATTCTCCTTCCGGATCATTGTCGTGTCCCAGCAGGTGAGGGATCTGCTTGAGGATGAGGATCAGTCCGATCGCCGCTAGCAGTCCCTTGATCACGCTGCCAGGGACGAAAGCAGAAAGAAACCCGGCGCGAATCAATCCCAGCACGATCTGTATGACGCCGCCAATAGCCACGGCCAGCAGAAAGGCCTCGAATCCGAGTTGCGTCACTTGAGATGCGACGACGGCAGTGAGGCCCGCCGCCGGTCCGGCGACGCTGGTATGCGATCGGCTCAAGAACCCGACGACCAGACCGCCGATGATTCCGGCGAGCACGCCTGAGATCGGCGGTGCCTTCGAGGCCAAAGCCACTCCCAGACAGAGCGGCAACGCCACCAGAAACACGACCAGGCCGGCTGTCAAATCCGCGCGCAGGGTCTGTGCTCGGGTCAGAACGGGGGGAGCTTCGCTCATGGCACCTTGGGGGGTTAGGCGTTTTCGTTCGCGCCCTGGATTTTTTGCGATCGGCCCAAGTTCGGCAACCCCGATTCCGGGATCAATCGACCAACTCGGCGGATTTTTCGCGATGGTCGCCCCAACTCGCGTGGGACTCGTTTGTAGGGCCGTGCTTGAGCTATCTTCCTTGATGTTCTGGCCGCCTGGACCTAAGAGGGCCCTCACATGAGTAACTCGTCTCTCGGTTGCCGTTTGCTCCCGACTCTCAGATCCCGTCGCGGAACGCTGGGCGTTCTCATTTTCACTTGGCTGTCGATCGGAACTTTCTCGCTACGGGCCGATGATCAGGAACCGCTGTTTCCTGAACCGATCGACATCCGCATCCCATCAGTCGCGGACGATGCCTCGCTCAACATCGACTACGACATCGTCTACGTCCGCGCTCAGCGGGCGGGAGATGAAGAGCATCGCCGGTTCTACACCGACTTTTCACAGCCGATCACGTTCGAACCCGGCTCGGATCTGATGCTGCTCCATCCTGATGGGAGCGAGGAACTGCTTGTCGCCGGCGGCAGTGGGTCCGTCACCGATCCGATCATGTCGTTCGACGGCGAGTGGGTCTATTACACGCTCGTCTACGACCTCGAAGAGCACAATCAGTGGAACCCGCCGAGCGCCGGGGCCGACATCTACAAGCTGCATCTTCCCACCCGGCGTATCGTCAGGCTCACGAATCAGCAGTTCAATCCGAACACCGGAGCCGCCAACTGGTCCGCTGACTTCCGTACACCGGAAGAGGGCCGCACACATTTCGATTATGGCGTGTTCAACATGGGAGCTTGTCCGCTGCCCGGCGGACGGATCGCCTTCACCAGCAATCGCGAGGGTTTCAAGCCCGCGAAGGGTTACCCGGCGATCGCGCTGCAACTCTTTGTAATGGACGACCGTGATGACGATATCGGCGACGATGAAACACCAACCAATCTGGAGAAGATCGGCCACCTGAACATCTCCGGGTCGCTGCATCCCGTCGTGCTGCAGGACGGACGCATCATGTACAGCACGCTAGAGTCGCAGGGGATCCGCAGCGAGATCCTGTGGGGTCTGTGGACGATTCATCCTGATGGCACCAACTGGTCGCCACTGGTGAGCGCATTCGATCCGGGCGGCGCGCCGAACGGCTTTCATTTTCAGACACAACTTGCGAGCGGAGAGATCGTCTTCGAGGAGTATTACAACCAGAACAACAGCGGATTCGGCGCGTACCTGCGTATGCCGGCGTCGCCGCCATCTGAGGGCTATGCGACTGCGTTCGGCCCCGCGTGGATGGACGACCCGCGTAACGAGCCCTGGCGCTACGGACGGTTCTACAACGGCAAGGGACAGTGGTATCGCATGCCCTTCATGCCGACGGGATCGGTGTCGCTGACTCCCTTCTCGCATGGCCGCGAAGGGCCGGCCGATCCTTCGATCCTCGAAGACGAGAATTCGCCGCGCGTCGGCAAGTTCACGCATCCCTCCGGCGCGCCCGACAATCATCTGCTGACCGTCTACTCACCGGGTCCGGTGAATCATCAGTACACACACCTGCCGCAACTTGACGGCGGCATCTATCTGCTGCCGCAAGGTCGAGTGATTGAGTCTCCGTCCGAACTCAGGCTCATCAAGAACGATCCGAACTACAACGAATGCTGGCCGCGCGCCGTGGTGCCCTACAACCGCATTTTCTTTTGGAATGAAGAACCCACGACGCTGCCCTCCCTCGCGAACGACGGCAGCCGGCATCAGCTCCTCCCCGCAGGCACACCCTTCGGCCTCATCGGCACATCGAGCTTCTACAAACGCGAGACCTATCCCAACGGCGTCGTTCGCGAAGGAAGCGTCACCGCCGAGTACGCTGGCGGCAACGATCCCTGGCGCGGGCTTGATGCGTTCACCAGTCACGGCAACGGCATGCCGCTCAACTGGCATAACCAGGGAGGGGACGCCGGGCTGTACTCGAATGAGGACATTCATGCCGTGCGCATTCTGGTGATGGAACCGACCACCGATCGGCATCGCGGAGCGGAGACCGGCACGCGGTTTCAAAGTCACGCCAACGAACGGCTGCGGATTCTCGGCGAAATCCCACTCAGGAAGTTTGGCGAGTCGTCGGAGTTTGGAAAGACCGAAGACGGTCAGCCACTTGATCCTGACGGCAACCCCGACACGAGCTTTCTGGTGCGGATACCGGCCGACACGGCCTTCACGTTTCAGACGCTGGATGAGAACGGCCTGCTGCTGAACATGGCGCAGACGTGGCATCAGGTTCGCCCTGGTGAGATTCGCACGAACTGCGGCGGCTGCCACGCGCACAGTCAGCAGCCGACGCTGTTCGAGGAAACTCTCGCGGCTGGTGATGAGTATGAGGTTTGGGATCTCGTGCACTCGACTCCACTGATCGCGGCAGCCGACGAAGGTGCGACGGATGTTGTTCCCACGGCATTCAATCTGACGACAGCGCGCTGGGACGTCGAAGCGAAGACTTCACTGACGAATGCACCCAGTGAAGTGCTCGATATCGAGTATCACCGGGACATTCGACCGATTCTCGCGCGCAGTTGCGTGGCATGTCATACGAGCGCCGACGGCAAACAGCCTGCGGCCGGCCTCGATCTTGATGCCGACGGGACGCTGGTCGAAGTCACTCACAAGCCGTCACTCCCCGGCACTTACTATCGGCTCGCGGCTGATGAGGGGGCGCAATTCGGACCCAAGCCGTTCGGCTACGACAGTTGGGGTTACCCGAACGCCTCGCGCTACGTTCGCATGTTTCAGGCGCGGCGGAGTCTGCTGGTGTGGAAGATCTTCGGTGAACGGCTCGACGGTTTCACGAACGACGATCATCCATCCGAATCGCAACCGGGGTCGGGGCAACTGACGCGGGCCGGTGAGCCTGTCGACGGTGAACGTTTTCGCGCCAGTTGGGATCTCGATTTCACCGGTCAGCCGATGCCGCCGCCCGCTGCAGTCGCGGAAGGACAGGTCGCCGCGTTGAGCGATACCGACAGGCGCACGATCTTGCGCTGGATCGACCTGGGTTGCCCGCTCGATCTCGACTATGACCCCGAACATCCCGAACGCCGCGGCCGAGGCTGGATGCTCGATGACAATCGCCCAATCCTCACTCTGGCCGCTCCGGTCGCGGGGCAGTCGACGATCAACGTGATTCGCATCGGCATGCACGACTATGGCACGGGGCTGGATATCGGCAGTTTCTCAGTCATCGCGGATGTTGCCATAGACAGCACAGCGGCAGGTGAGAACCTTGCCGACCGCTTCACCGAAGTGGCCGACGGCGTGTGGGAATGGCGACTGTCTGAGCCGATGCAGGTCGAATCCGAACTGCGTCTGACCGTCTCGATTCGCGACGTACAAGGGAATACGACGACCGTCGAACGCACGCTCCGTCCCGATTGAAACGGTTCTGGCGGTCAGGCGGTTTAGGAAGCATCAGCACGGCGGCATTCTGCTTGCGATGGGACACGTTTGGATCCCATGCTGGAGGCGGCCCCTTCGCATTCCGCCGCCATGAATCCGCTCAAGCTGTTTCGCAAGTCGAAATCGGGCTCGCAACACAAGCCCCACATGACGTTCGCCGGCTCACGAGTCGCGACGTCGATCTCGCGCGCCGGGGCGTACATGAAGCAGCGGCTCTGGATCGGCCCGATTGTCGCGGTCGTGGCCCTGACGATCATCGGGTTCTTCGTGCGCTCCGCGATTCAGCGCACCATGCAGGCCAACATCTCCTCCACGCTCGGCACGCTGCTCGACACCGAGATCGCGATGCTCGAAACCTGGTTCGAGGTGCAGATCTCGACCGCCGAATCGGCAGCCAACGATCAGGGCCTGCGCGAGGTCGTTTATCAACTACTCGCCGCCGCCGAGGAAGCCGGGGATGCAGACGCTCCCGCGGTCGATCTGGACGACATGCATCGGCAGGTCGCTCGCGAGCTCAGCCCGATCATGGCCTCGCATGAACTGGAAGGCTTTGTCATCGTCGACAAACAGCAAACGATCATTACGAGTTCCTCTGCCGATCTGATCGGTCGAGAGGAAGTTCCCGAGTTCAGCGAATGGCTGACCAAGGCCCTCGACGGCGAATCGACGGTTTCGCCCCCGTTTCCCAGCGTCAGGCTCGTCAAGGATGAAGGCGGCCGCATGATTACCGGACTGCCGACGATGTACGTGGCCGCCCCCATTCGCGACGAGAGCTTTCAGATCGTCGGGGCGCTGGGGCTTTCGATTCGACCCGACCGCGACTTCACTCAGATCCTGTCGATCGCCCGCATCGGCGAAACGGGCGAGACCTATGCGTTCAATCGTGACGGGGTGATGGTCTCCCACAGCCGGTTCACCGAAGACCTCATCCTGCTGGGACTAATCCCCGACAACGACCAGTCGACTTCGATGCTGTCGGTGCAGATTCGTGATCCCGGCGGCGACATGCCCGCGGGCTATCGGCCCACCGCGCGCCTCGCCCAGCGGCCGCTCACGCGCATGGCTCAGTCGGCGGTGGCCGGCCATCGCGGGTCCGACGTCGACGGCTACAACGATTATCGCGGCGTGCCCGTCGTCGGCGCCTGGGAATGGCTGGACAAGTACGGCATCGGCGTCGCCAGCGAAGTCGACGTCGCCGAGGCCTACGGCACGCTGGCGATCCTGGAATGGACGTTCTGGTTCCTCTTCGCTCTGCTGGCGATCTGCGCGATCGCGATCCTGGTGTTTACGCTCATTGTCTCGCGGATGCAGCATGACGCCCAGGTGGCCGCAATCGAGGCCAAGCAACTGGGACAATATCAACTCGAGAAACAGATCGGCGCGGGGGGCATGGGGGTCGTGTACAAGGCGCATCATGCCATGCTCCGCAGGCAAACGGCGGTCAAGCTGCTCGATGTCAACAAGGTCAACGACGCCTCGATCGCCCGCTTCGAGCGCGAGGTGCAGATCACCTGCTCGCTGGAACATCCCAGCACGATCGCCATCTACGATTACGGCCGGACGCCAGAAGGAGTCTTCTACTACGCCATGGAGTACCTCGACGGCATCGATCTGCAACAGCTCGTGGCGCGATATGGTCCGCAGCCCGAAGGGCGAGTGATCCACATCCTGCAGCAGGTCTGCGGCTCGCTCTACGAAGCCCACATCAAGGGGCTGGTGCATCGTGACATCAAGCCCGCGAACATCATGCTCAATCGCCGCGGCGCTCAGCCTGATGTGGTGAAGGTACTCGACTTCGGCCTCGTGAAGGCCCTCGATGAAGCTCAGGCCGCCGGCGCGACCTCTTCCGGCGGACTGACCGGCACGCCGCTCTACATGTCTCCGGAAGCGATTCAGACTCCGCTCGGCGTCGATCATCGCAGCGATCTGTACGCCGTCGGAGCCGTGGGCTACTTCCTGCTCACCGGTACGCCGGTCTTCGATGCCGAAAACCTCGTCGAACTTTGCCGGCTGCATGTCGATCAGGTTCCCGAGGTGCCCTCGCAGCGATTGAAGCGGCCCGTCTCTCCGGAACTGGAGAACGCGTTGCTGGCCTGTCTGGAGAAGTCACGGGCCAAGCGACCACAGACGGCCCGCGACCTCGCGCAGATGCTGAGCCGTTCACCCGAGGCAGGCAAATGGAACGTCGATATGGCCGATGAATGGTGGAACCGCCACGAACGAAGCCAGGCGAATCCGCTGTCGACGACGGCTCCCAAGACCGCCAGCCCGGTGAATGAACGGACCCTCATTTCAAATGCGAAAGAAGCGAGTGACGAGTAGCGCATCAGCGGGTCGTCAGCGACTCGCGATTGGCTAACCGTTCCCCAGGATCGCCGCGATACGTTCCGCTGCCTTGCCGTCCCAGAGTTCAGGCACCTGGCCTTGGCGATACGTGCCGTCGAGCACCTGTTCGAGGCAGGCGCGGAGCTTGGTCGAGTCGCTGCCGATGAGAGTGCTGGTGCCGATGTCGACGGTGATGGGGCGTTCGGTGTTGGCCCGCATCGTGAGGCAAGGGACGCCGAGCACGGTCGATTCCTCCTGCAGTCCGCCCGAGTCGGTGACGACAACCTTCGCCTGCGATGTCAGCGCGAGAAAATCGAGATATCCGGCCGGGGGCAGCAGTTGGAGCTTCTTCGCGTCGGCGATGATCGCGCGCAGGCCGAAGTCGTCAATTCGTTTCTCCGTGCGCGGATGAATTGGGAACACCAGCGGCAAGCGCTTCGAAATGTCGGCCAGCACCTTGAGCAGCGGCCCCAGCACTGCGAGTTCATCGACGTTCGACGGCCGATGGAGCGTGACGACGCCGTACTCGCCGGGCTTTAGTCTGAGATCAACGAGCGTCGAGCGCGAGCGGGCCTTGGGCAGCAGCCGCAGCAGGGTGTCGATCATCACGTTGCCGACGAGGTGCACATGGCTGTCGGGGTGTCCTTCGCGCTTCAGGTTCTCGACGCCGGCAGGCTCCGACACAAGCAGCATGTCGGAGATCGCATCGGTGACGAGGCGATTGATCTCTTCGGGCATCGTGCGATCGAAGCTGCGCAGTCCCGCCTCGACGTGAGCCACCGGGATGTTGAGTTTCGCCGCCGCGAGGGCGGCCGCCATCGTCGAGTTGACATCGCCGACCACGACGACGCGATCGAACCTCTTGCCCGCGTGCCCCTGCTGCAGGATGGCTTCCATCCCCTCGATGACCTTGGCCGTCTGCACGCCGTGCGAACCCGAGCCGACGTTGAGATGCACATCGGGGGCGCGCATGCCCAGTTCGTCGAAGAACACATCCGACAGGGCGGCATCATAATGCTGCCCGGTGTGAATGAGCGTGGCCGACAGTTCGGGGCGTTTATCGATGGCCGCCAGCAGCGGGGCCATCTTCATGAAGTTAGGCCGCGC